>NZ_DASQOG010000135.1:0-4849 GCF_035644575.1 Desulfovibrio sp.
TGGGCGATGGCGAACGCGCCGTGGCCACCACCAACCGCAATTTCAAGGGCCGCATGGGCAGCCTGAGTTCCGAGGTTTATCTGGCAAGCCCCATCGTGGCAGCCGCTTCGGCCATTGCGGGTTGCGTGGCCGGGCCTGATCAGCTGTAGGCAGCACACATCAGCACCTGCCTGCGCCCCGGGCCACCGCGCCCGGCGCAGAGAAAGAAGGACAGCCTCATGAATTACAAAGGTAAGGCCCACAAAGTGGGCGAGCACATTGATACGGACGCCATCATTCCCGCGCGCTTTCTGGTGACCACCGATTCCAAAAAGCTGGGCGAAAACTGCATGTCCGGCCTTGAACCCGACTGGGTCAAGCGCGTGACCCCCGGCGACATCATGGTCGCGGGACGCAACTTCGGTTGCGGTTCTTCCCGTGAACACGCGCCCATCGCCATTCTTGGCGCGGGCATGCACGTGGTGATCGGCCACAGCTTTGCGCGCATTTTTTACCGCAACTCCTTCAATATGGGCCTGCTGCTCATGGAAGTGGGCGATGACGTGGACAAGATCAATGACGGCGACGAGCTGGAAATCGACGCCGCCACCGGTATTATCCGCGATCTGACCAACGGCGCGCAGATAACCTGCCCCCCCCTGCCCAAGTCCATGACTGCCATTCTGGATAAGGGCGGGTTGGTCGGCTATGTCAAGGAACGCCTGGCCAGCTAATTTTTTACATAATCTTTTTGGCCAGGCCTGCGGCAAAGTGGGCTTTTGCCTCCAGTCGAATATCTATGAGTATACTCCTGTCGGCAAAACCCCATTTTTCTTGTCCTGGCGCAAAAATCTTCATGTAAAAAAATAGCTGGTATGTCGGTAAATATGAAAAAATAGGCATCAACAGAAAGAATTGAGTTCAAGGATATTTTATGAAAAAGACCATCTGCCTCTTGCCGGGTGACGGCATCGGCCCGGAGATTCTGGCCGAAGGTGTTAAGGTTCTCAAGGCCGCCGCTGAAAAGTTCGGCCACGAATTTGTTTTTGACACCGCCCACATCGGCGGTTCCGCCATTGATGCGGCTGGCGACCCCCTGCCGGAAGAAACCGTGCGCAAGTGCCGCAGTGCCGATGCCGTGTTTCTGGCGGCTGTGGGCGGCCCCAAGTGGGACGCCCTCGCGCCCGAAAAACGCCCGGAAAAAGGCCTGCTGCGCATCCGCAAGGAGCTTGAGCTTTTTGCCAACCTGCGCCCGGCCATGCTGCTGCCCGAACTGGCGGGCGCGTGCCTGCTGCGGGCCGATATTGCCGCCAAGGGCCTTGACCTCGTGGTTGTGCGCGAACTGACCGGCGACATCTATTTTGGCGAACCGCGCGGGCAGGAAATGCGCGATGGCCTGCGCACCGGCTACAACACCATGGTGTACAACGAGGAAGAAATCCGCCGCATTGCTACGGTGGCCTTTGAAACGGCCCGCAAACGCCGCAACAAGGTCTGCTCTGTGGAAAAGAGCAACGTGCTGGAAACCTCGCGCCTGTGGAAGGAAGTGGTCATTGAAACGCACCGCCAGTATGCGGATGTGGAACTGACCCACATGTACGTGGACAATGCCGCCATGCAGCTTGTGCGCGATCCTTCGCAGTTCGACGTGATCCTCACGGGTAATATTTTTGGCGATATTCTGTCGGACGAAGCCTCGGTCATCACCGGATCGCTGGGCATGCTGCCCTCGGCCTCCATGGGTGCTTCCGGCCCCGGCCTGTTTGAACCCATCCACGGCTCTGCCCCCGACATCGCGGGGCAGAACAAGGCCAACCCCCTTGCCACCATTCTTTCCGGGGCCATGATGCTGCGCCTTGGCTTTGACATGGGCAAGGAAGCCGATGCCATCGAGGCTGCAGTGCGCAAGGCTCTGGCCGATGGTTTCCGCACCGGCGACATTATGGAGCCCGGCAAAACCCTGCTGGGTTGCAAAGAAATGGGCGACAAGGTTGTGGAGCGGCTGTAGCCGCTGCTCCGAACCATTTCAAAAGGCCGTCCGCACCATGGGGCGGCCTTTTGTGGTTTACCATGCAGACTTTTGCATAAGGGCATAGAGGCGGAATTATGAAAGTGACCACAGGCAAGCTGAGCGACTGGGTAGTCAAAAGCGCGTGCGGCAGGAATTTTGAAACGCAGCTCCAGGATGTAGCAACCACAGGCCAGCACGGCGCGCCGCAGGTGTTGCGGGCCATGGCTCTGGGGGCCAACGGTTTTGCAGGTGTGCCGCAACAGGCGGATCTGGCTCTTGTTTTCGGCTGTTACAGGCCGTTCAGCACTCCCAATATTTTGCGCGAGGTGGCGTGGATTTTGGGTCGCCTTGGCATGGCCCACACCTGGCTGGAGAAAGAAAACTGCTGCGGCTTGCCCCTGATGCATCAGGTCGCCTCAGAGGACAGGCCGCAGATGGTAGAAACCGCCAAGGGTTTTGTGCGGGGCAACAGCTCTGCGGCAGCGCAGAAGGGGGCATCCCGCCTCGCATACTGCTGCGCAGGCTGCGCGCACGTGGCCGAGTCGGTTGATGCGGGGGGCGATGTTTCCCACAGCTATATTCTTGACGTGCTGCTGGACGCCCTGAAGGAGCAGCGCCTGCAAATCAAGCCCCTGAAGGTGGCCTATTTTGAAGGATGCCACACCTCTTACCGCAGGCACTTTCCGCAGACATCGCTGAACTGGCCCGCTTACAGGCAGTTTCTTGAAGGGGTGGAAGGTCTTGCCGTGCAGGATGTTGCGGGTGGCCTGTGCTGTAAAAATCAGCCAGAGCGCATTGTGGCGGCGGCGCTGGATGGCGGCGTTGACGCTCTTGTCTGCGCCTGTTCCGGCTGTACTGTAGCCCTGCGCGGGGCTGGTCAGGGCAGGCTCCGGGTTATGAGCTATACCGAATTGCTGGCCCGTGCCTTGGGGTATGAACCCTCAGGGTTGTAGCAGCGTTGAAGCAGAAAATAAAAAAACGCGGCAAATATAATTTGCCGCGTTTTTTTATGCGTGTTTGTGGCGCTGAAAAAAGGCTGTTATTTGCTTGCCGAGCATAACCAGTACAACCGATGCGGCAATAAAGGCCACCCCTGCGACCAGCGACATGCTGAACGGCTCGCTGAACACCAGAATTCCCACCACCACGGCAGTTACAGGCTCCATAACGCCAAGGATGGATGTCAGCGTGGAGCCGATGCGCTGTACGGCAAGAATGAGGGTGAGGTTTGAAATAACGGCTGTCACCACAGCCAGCAATGTTGCGAGCAGCAGTTCCCACCAGGAGTGCAGGGGCTGGAATGAATCCGCCAACAGGGCGTTGGCCCCGGATATCACCGCCCCAAAGGCCAGCACGTAAAAAGTCATCACCAGGCCGCTCATGTTGGGAATGCGCGCGGCATAAATAGTTGTGATGTACACGGCGTTGCACAGGGCGGAAAGCAGAAGCAGGGCCACGGCTAAGGTACTTGCCCCGCCCATGTCGCCGTCACTTCCGCCGCAGAGCAGATATACGCCAGCAATAGCCAGCAGGATGGACAGGGCCGTGATCCAAGAGAAGCGCTCGTGATAAAACACAATCATGATCAGCATGACCATGACGGGGTAGGTAAATTGCAGCGTTGCCACAACACCGCTCGGCATGTGCTTGAATCCCCAAAAAAAGAGCAGGGCAGCCATGGTGTACATGAAACTCATACCGGCAAGCTTGCACAGGTCAATGCCGCGAGCGCTGAATCTTTCGCCGCGCACGGCAAGCACCAGGCCCAGCACCACTGTGGCAATGGCAAAGCGGTAGAACAGGGCGGAAGGCCCAGAAACGCCGCCATGCATCAGCGGCAGTGTAAACAGAGGGATAAGGCCAAAGGCCGCAGAAGAAATAATACTGTAAAAAAAGCCCATGACATCCTTCTTGGTAGGGAATAACAAACAGATTCCATACCGGGGAAGCCGCAGTGTGGCAAGCTTGCGCACGACATAAAAAAACGTCCCCGGTATACACCGGGGACGTTGTCGCGCGTGTGCAGCGCGGAAGGTATTGCGCTGTTACTTGGATTGATCCATGACCACTTCAGCCTCGGGGTGAACCTGGCGCAGTGCTTCATGCATGGCCGCAGCATCCGCGAATGCGCGGAAGGGGCCGATTTTTTCATCACCCTGAGCGGCGTTGTAGCGCACAAAATATGCTTCGTCGGGTTTGAGGGGCGTGCCGCTTTCGTCACTGATGACTTCCAGCTTGACCTTGCTGATGCCTTTATCATCAATATCAATCTGTTGCGCAGCAGCAAAGGAAAGATCAATGATGCGCCCGCGCACAAAGGGGCCTCTGTCCGTCACACAGACCATAACGCTCTTGCCGTTATTTTGGTCGGTGACGCGAACAACCGTGCCCATGGGCAAGGTGCGGTGCGCGGCGGTAAAGGTGTACATGTCGTAATCAAGCCCGCTGGCGGTCGAGCCGCCGTGGAAATCGCGTCCGTACCAGGAGGCTTTGCCAGACATGATTTCGCTTTCCTGAGCGCGTTTCAGCCAGATATCACGGCTGTCTGTGCTATCCCGGCGTTCTTTTTCGGATAAGGATGCAGTGGGTGAGGATTGGCGTTGCTTGGATTTGGAGCGCGATTCAGCTTTATCGCGCTTTGAGCGCGAGCTGTGCGAAGAGGCGGTTTTGTCACTGGTCTTTTCGCGTTTGGATTTGCGAGTCTCAGTGTCGCCGGAAGACTTTTTGGCGGCGTGGGGGGTAGCGTTCGAATGCTTTTGATCGGAGGGAGCGCTTTGTGAAGCCGCGTCGGCGTTCATGGGGGAGGCCAAAAGCATGCATAAGGCTATGGCCGCCAGCACTAATGGCCAGCGTGAATAC
>NZ_DASQOG010000136.1:0-8300 GCF_035644575.1 Desulfovibrio sp.
CTGGCCATATATCCGGCCTGGCCGTGCGCCACCGCGCGCGGAAAACGTAACGGAGGCAGTGTTGAATCAGATAAGTCGCAACCTGATGCTGTGGGCGATAATCGTCCTGGCGATGGTCATGCTTTTCAATATGTTCCAGCAACCGCAGGGGATAACCCAGCGGGTGCCCTACTCAGATTTTCTCAGTCAGGTGGACAACGGCCAGCTCCTGTCCGTGACCATTCAGGGGCACACCCTCATTGGGCGCACCTCTGACGGAAAAACCGTGCAGTCCTATGCTCCGCAGGACATCGGCCTCGTAAACCGCCTTATTGAAAAAAAGGTCGAAATCAAGGCCGAGCCGCCGGAAGAACAGCCCTGGTACATGACCCTGCTGGTTTCCTGGTTCCCCATGCTGCTGCTTGTGGGCGTGTGGATTTTCTTTATGCGCCAGATGCAGAGCGGCGGCGGCAAGGCCATGAGCTTTGGCCGGTCGCGCGCTCGCCTGCTCAATCAGGACAGCACCCGCGTTACCTTTGCTGACGTGGCTGGTGTTGACGAAGCCAAGGACGAACTTTCGGAAGTTGTGGAATTTCTCTCCAACCCCAAGAAGTTTACCCGCCTTGGCGGGCGCATCCCCAAGGGCGTGTTGCTCGTGGGCCCTCCCGGAACGGGTAAAACCCTTCTGGCCCGCGCAGTTGCTGGCGAGGCCGGGGTGCCGTTCTTCTCCATTTCCGGCTCCGACTTTGTTGAAATGTTTGTGGGCGTGGGCGCTTCGCGCGTTCGCGACCTTTTTGTTCAGGGCAAGAAAAACGCGCCCTGTCTGATATTTATTGACGAAATTGACGCTGTTGGCCGTCAGCGCGGCGCTGGCCTTGGCGGCGGACATGATGAACGCGAGCAGACCCTGAATCAGCTGCTTGTGGAAATGGACGGCTTTGAAAGCAATGAAGGCGTTATCCTCATTGCCGCCACCAACCGCCCCGATGTGCTTGACCCCGCCCTGTTGCGTCCTGGCCGCTTCGACCGTCAGGTGATGGTGCCCACGCCCGATCTGCGTGGCCGCCGCCGCATTCTTGAAGTGCACACCAAACGCACGCCTCTTGCTGGCGATGTTGATCTGGAAGTGCTGGCGCGCGGTACACCGGGCTTTTCTGGCGCCGACCTTGAGAACCTGGTCAACGAAGCTGCTCTTCAGGCCGCCAAGCTCAATCAGGATCGTCTGGACATGCACGATTTCGAGTATGCCAAGGACAAGGTTCTCATGGGCCGCGAACGCCGCAGCCTTATCCTCTCCGAGGAAGAAAAGCGCATCACCGCCTATCACGAAGGCGGCCATGCTTTGGCTGCCCGCCTGCTGCCCGGTTCCGACCCGGTGCACAAGGTTACGATCATTCCGCGTGGCCGCGCACTCGGCGTGACCATGCAGCTGCCGGAAGAAGACCGCCACGGCTATTCGCGCACCTTCCTGCGCAATAATCTGGTGGTGCTGCTGGGCGGTCGCGTGGCGGAAGAAATTATTTTTGACGATATCACCACCGGCGCTTCCAACGACATTGAACGCGTCACCCGCATGGCCCGCAAGATGGTCTGCGAGTGGGGCATGAGCGAAGCCGTGGGTACGCTGGCCATCGGCGAAACCGGCGAAGAAGTTTTTATTGGCCGCGAATGGGTTCAGAACAAGAACTTCAGCGAAGACACGGCACGTCTCGTGGATTCGGAAGTGAAGCGCATCGTGGAAGACGCGCACAGCCGCTGCCGCAAGCTGCTTGAGGAAAATCTGGATATCCTGCACCGCATTGCCCAGGCCCTTCTTGATCGCGAAACCATCACTGGCGAGGATCTCGAGCTGCTCATGGACAACAAGGAGCTGCCGCCCCTCGACACCAACGGCAAACCCGTACCCACCAGCACTGCCGCCAAGGGTGCCAAGGCTGCCAAGTCCAGTGCTGAATTTGTGATTGAACCGGATACGGATGCTCAGGCCCCAGAACAGAAGCCAGAGCAAAAACAGGAGCAGAAGCCGGAGCAGCAATCGGAACAGGCGGAGTCCAAACCGTCTGAAGCCGAGAACACACGGAACAACAGTAAAGAAAATGACCGATAGCATTTGCCCGGCCGCTCTTTCCAGGGGCGCAGACTGGCATATTCTTGGGGGGCGGGCGTTGAAGACGCCTTCCCCCTTTGGCGTCATGGGCATTGTAAACCTGACCCCCGATTCCTTTTATGACGGGGGCCGCCACAATGCCCCGGCACCGGGCCTCAACCATGCGCTGACCCTGCGCAGCCAGGGTGCAGATATTCTTGACCTTGGCGCGGAATCGTCGCGGCCCGGAGCTGCGGAACTCCCGCCTCAGCAGGAAACCGAGCGCCTGCTGCCGGTTCTGACAGGGCTGCGCCAGGCTGCACCCGGAGCCGTGATCTCCGTTGACACCTACCATGCCGCCACGGCTGCCGCTGTGCTGGACATGGGGGCTGCCATCATCAACGATATTTCGGCCTGCGCCTTTGATCCCGCCCTGCTGGATGTGCTTGTGCAGTACAAGCCCGGCTATGTGCTGATGCACAGTCAAGGCCGCCCGCAGACCATGCAGCACGACCCGCGCTACACAGATGTGCGCCGTGAAGTGCTGGAATTCTTTGAGCGCGAAATGTCGCGCCTGGTACGGGCTGGCCTGCCGGAAGACCGCATTGTGCTTGACCCAGGCATAGGCTTTGGCAAGACGCTTGAACACAACCTTGCCCTGCTGGCCCACCCGGAAGACTGGCTCGCGCTCGGCCGGCCTGTGCTCATGGCGCTGTCCATGAAATCCGTTTTTGGCGGGCTTCTGGGCCTGCCGCCGCAGGAGCGAGGTCTGGCAACAGCCACGGCCACGGCAATACTTCGCGGCAAAGGTGTGTACTGGCATAGGGTGCATGATGTTGTTGCGGCCCGTCAGGCCATGGCTGTTGCTCTGGCTCTTGAAGCCAACTAGGGATTCAAACCGTCAACGATTGCGAGTCTGCCGGTATGGTGCGATTTTTTTCAACGCGCCCATTCGCTGGAATGCTGCTCATCACGTTGGCCTTCAACTTACTTTTGACCTGGGTTTTGATTGACCGCAAACAGCAGATTGAACGGGTCAAACTTGAGAGCATCGCCCGCTCGCAGCGCGATAATCTCCAAAACGATCTGTTGCGCCTGATATTCAAAACGGAAACACTGAACGCGCTTGTTATTGACAATCACGGGAACATTCAGGAATTCGAGCGCGTAGCCGCTGCCTTGCGCGATGAAGATACCATTCAGGCATTTGTGCTCGCTCCTGGCGGCACCATAGACAAGGTGTACCCATATACACCTGCCAACAGCCTGCTGGTGGGGCAGGATATGCTGGACGGCAACCTGGGCTGCCACGAGGCCGTCACGGCCCGTCACGGCGCACCCCTGACCCTGGCCGGGCCGGTACTGCTCCCCAATGGGGAGGCGGCTCTGGTGGGGCGACTTTCCGTATTCCTTCCCGATGCTTCCGGTCGTCCTCAGTATTGGGGTATCGCTGCAATATTGCTGCGTTTTCCTGACGTGCTGACAGCCTCGGACCTTTCCCTGCTGGACAGCATGAATATCGACTTTGGCCTTTGGCGCACATATCCCCATAAAGGTGGGGCGTTGCTTATTGCTGGCAGCGCGGATTCAGAAAAAGACGCGGGCACCATAGACGTGCCTGTGACAATTCTTAACGCCCACTGGCTGATCCGCATGTCGGCAGGCGTTGCGTGGTACAGATCACTGGAATCATGGCTCTATGTGGGCATGAGTGTTCTTCTCAGCCTTTTTCTTGCGACTCTTGTTCAAAGAAATCATGACCTTACACAAATCCGCACCTATCTTGAGGCCATCGCCTACAGGGATGCCCTCACGGGCGCGCTCAACAGACGTGGACTGTTTGAGGAACTGCAGCGGCGCATAGCCGCACCGGTTTCAAAAAATTTTACTTTATATTACTTTGACTTAAATAATTTTAAAAGCATTAACGACACCTATGGACATGAGGCGGGCGACCGAGTATTGCAACTCTTCGCAGAGGTTGTTCGCGCACATGCCCCGGTGACGCATATTCTGGGGCGCATGGGCGGTGATGAATTTGTATTGCTGCTCAACGGCAACCCGTCCAAGGAGAGGGACAAGGTCGCCTTTGCCCGTATGCACGCCGATCTTGCAAAGGGTCTGCCCGAGCTGAACATACCCGGGCCGATCACGTTCAGCATGGGCAGTGCAGTGTACCCTGATGCGGCCCTCACGGTGGATGCGCTGCTCTCCTGCGCGGACACTGCCATGTACCAAGACAAGGAACGCGCCAAGGCTCTCGGCTGACAGCGCTGCGGTTGCCCGATACACTTTGCTGCAAGGAACACACCGTGTTTGACCATATTGCCATAGATTGGCGCGATGTAATGGATATAGCAGTGGTCAGCATTCTGCTGTACCAGGTTATTCAGATGCTGCGGGGTTCGCGGGCGCTGACAGTCCTTACTGGGCTGGGCCTGCTTACGCTGCTGTATTTCTTTTCAAACGCTCTCGGCCTGTACACGCTTACCTGGCTGTTGCAGCACATCTTCAGTTCCCTGTTCATCCTCATAGTCGTTATTTTTCAGGCAGACATCCGTCAGGCCCTGGGCGAAATGGGTGCACGGCCTATCTTTCGCCGATCCAGCATAAAGAATATCGGCGTGGAAGAAGTGGTGACCGCCTGTGTTGAAATGGCCCGGCTGCGGGTGGGCGCACTTATTGTTATTGAGCGCAGCATGCGCCTTGGCGACATGATTAAGCGCGAAGGCGTGCGCATTGATGCGCAGCTTTCACGGCAGCTGCTCATGAATATTTTTTACCCCAAGGCCCCCCTGCACGATGGCGCGGTAATCATCAGCCGAGGCAGAATCACCGCTGCGGCCTGCATTCTGCCGCTGGCCGAAGCCAAGGGGCAGAACTTCGGCACACGCCACCGTGCGGCACTGGGTATCGCCCGTGAAAGTGATGCTCTGGTCATTGTTGTTTCTGAAGAAAGAGGCGAAATTTCCGTAGCCCTCAAGGATGAGCTGATGCGCGCCCTTGACGCTACCCGCCTCAGGCAGGTGCTTAATGAAATCCTCTGATCCCTCACGCCGCCCGCCGCACCTGCTTTCCATGCTGCTGGCGATCTTTATCGCCGTGAGCATGTGGTACATGGTCAGCGTTCGCGACAGGCTGGAAGCTCAGATTGAAGTGAACCTCGATTACTTTGGCATCCCCGCCAATCTTGTGGTGACGGACGGCCTCATCAACAAGGCTGTTGTGCGCCTGCGCGGGCCGGAAACCCTGCTGCGCTCGGTCACCCAACGCAAGATCATTCAGGCGGTGGATCTTTCTTCCATCAAAAAAGGCACAACCGTGGTCCCGCTCTCGGCGGAACACCTTGGCGCGCGTTTCCGCGCCTTTGAGCTCATTGATGTGCAGCCCCCGCGCATTGTGGTCAAGGCCGACACCGTGCAGGAACGAAGCGTACCTGTTAAGGCGGTTGTGGATTCGCCCCTGCGCAGCGGCGCCCTGACTGTGGAAAACGTCAGCGTGACCCCGGCCACGGTGGTTTTGCGCGGCCCGGAATCTGTTGTTTCTGCCATTGCCAGCGTGCCGCTGACCATCATGCTTGATCCCAAGGCGGCGGGCACAACAACGCAGCAGACCATCACGCTGGACACGCCGGGCATGGTCACGGCCACGCCGCCTTCCGTCAAGGTGCAGTACACCATCACCAGCGGGCGCACAGTCATTTCGCGCCGCTGCAAAGTGGAAATTGCCAAGGAAAGCCGCATGGCCTATACGGTGAATCCCGATGAAATTGCCGTGCTTGTGGAGGTTCCCGAAGCTCTGGCAAAGAACAGCCGTTACCTTGGCGAGATGGAAGTTTCTTTCGTCACGCCGGAGATACAGCCGGGAGAGAGCGTTAAAACGCCCCTGCACTTCAAATTGCCGGAAGGAATGACTCTCTTGAACCCGGTTACGGAAGAAGTTACGGTAACAAGAAAAAAGAAATAAACGCCGCCCTTCAACTGCCGCATCAGGCGGCCTGAACGGAGCGCAACCGAGCCTTGGCCCTTGCGGTCGGCACGGCACATACGACAAAACCCAGCAACAGCGCCCATGCTGAAACGCATCCGTGCGCTGCAAAAGAATTAGAGGTAAGGAGTTTTCATGGCTGAGCGTCTTTTCGGCACAGACGGACTGCGCGGCACGGTCAACAACTACCCCATGACCGTGGATGTGGCCCTGCGACTTGGTCTGGCGGCGGGTGTGCGCTTTCGGCGCGGCGACCACCAGCACAAGGTGGTCATCGGCAAGGATACGCGCCTTTCAGGCTATATGTTTGAATCTGCGCTCACTTCCGGCCTGTGCGCCGCCGGCATGCACGTGATCATGACCGGCCCGCTGCCCACCCCGGCCATATCCTTTCTTACCCGCAGCATGCGGGCCGACCTTGGGGTGGTTATTTCCGCCTCGCACAATCCCTTTCACGACAACGGCATCAAGTTCTTTGACGCCGATGGGTATAAGCTGCCCGACCTGACCGAAGACGAAATATCGGCAATGGTGCTGGATTCGGACTTTAAATGGCCCTACCCGGAAGCGCGCGGCGTCGGCCGCGCCACCAAGATTGAAGACGCCGGGGGCCGCTACATTGTTTATACCAAAAGCTGCTTTCCTCCCCAGTTGACGCTTTCGGGCCTGCGCATTGTGATTGACTGCGCCAACGGCGCCAGCTACAAGGTTGCCCCCCTGGCTCTTGAAGAACTGGGAGCCGAAGTTTTCCGCATCGGCACAAGCCCAGACGGCACCAACATCAATGAGCACTGCGGCTCGCTCTATCCCGAAGTGGTGGCCGCCAAGGTGCGCGAGGTTCGGGCCGATGTGGGCCTTGCGCTGGACGGCGACGCCGACCGCCTCATTGTTGTGGACGAATACGGCGACATCATTGACGGCGACCAGCTCATGGCCATGTGCGCCCAGGCCATGATGGCCCGGGGCGAACTGCCGGGCAATATGCTTGTGGCAACCGCCATGAGCAACATGGCCCTGGAAATTTTTATGAAGGATCACGGCGGTTCATTGCTGCGCACCAAGGTGGGCGACCGCTACGTTATGGAAGCCATGCGGCGCGAAGGCGCCATGCTGGGCGGCGAGCAGTCGGGGCACCTTATTTTCCACAAGTACAGCACCACTGGCGATGGTCTGCTGGCGGCCTTGCAAATTCTGCGCATCATGCGCGAAAAGGACAAGCCCCTCTCCGAGCTGGCAGGCAGGCTCAAACCCTTCCCGCAGAAGCTTATCAACGTGCGGGTGGAAAAACGCCTGCCATTTGAGGAACGCCCCGCCATTGGCGAGGCTGTTGCCAAGGTAGAGGCTGAACTGGCCGGGCGCGGGCGTGTGCTTTTGCGTTATTCCGGCACGGAATCTCTTTGCCGCGTCATGGTGGAAGGCGAAAACCCCGAAAAGGTCAAAACTTTCGCTGAAGATCTGGCCGTAGTGGTTGAGCGCGAGCTGCGCTGATTTGACTGTTGAACATCGCGGCGGCACTCCCGGATCGGAAAGGTACGGCTTGCAGTAAGGCTGCTATCCGGTTATTGCTTGCATCGGTTTGCCGCTAATAAAAATTGTTTTGTCTACCCCCCTTGGAGGCATGCATGAAGGATATTCGTAAAGTCGTCATTCCCGTGGCCGGATGGGGCACCCGTTCCTTGCCTGCAACAAAGAATATTCCCAAGGAAATGCTGCCCATCTACAACAAGCCCGTCATCCAGTATGTGGTTGAAGAAGCGCAGCGCGCCAATATTGAAGATGTAATTTTCGTCACCAACCGCGACAAAACGGTTATTGAAGATCACTTCGACTACAACCTCCAGCTTGAAGGCGTGCTTGAACGCGCTGGCAAGCTCGACAAACTGGCTGAAGTGCGCAAGGTGGCCGAGATGGTCAACATCATGTCCGTGCGGCAAAAGCGCCAGCTGGGCCTTGGGCATGCGGTGCTGTGCGCGCGCGAACTGGTGCGTGACGATCCCTTTGCCATCATGGTGGGCGATGACCTCATGTTTGGCGGCGCTCCCGGCATCGGCCAGCTCATTGAAGTGGCAATGGCCGAAAAAATGCCGGTCATCGGCGTGATGGAAGTACCGTGGGAGAAGGTCAGCCGCTACGGCATCATTGATGGCGACGAAGTGACCCCCGGCGTGTTCCGCGTCAAAAACATGGTGGAAAAACCCGCCCGTGAAGACGCGCCCTCGCGCATGGCTATTGTTGGCCGTTATGTGCT
>NZ_DASQOG010000137.1:0-3540 GCF_035644575.1 Desulfovibrio sp.
CGGGTACGGGCGGCGCGATTGCGGCCTGCCCGCTGCAAGCTCTGCTTGTGACGCTTGAGGGCTGACTTATGGTTGGCCACTTTGAATCCTCCACATATGTTGGGCTTGCCCGCGCAAGCCATGAAAACAAAAGTTAGCGCGGTGTCGCGAAGAAGGGTTCTTACCACTGGCACGATTACCTGTCAAGCAATCGTGTCTTTTTATCGAATATTTTCTTGTTTGAAGATACGGGGAACCATCAAAAGCGCCCCACACCTCCGGCAAAACCGTTAAACAACCTACATCTGCAAAGCAGAAAAATCGGCCAGACGCGCAAAACGCGAGCCAAGGCCGTGCAGCATGCTCAATCTGTTGCGACGCAGATCCGCATCATCGCACATAACCATCACACCTGCAAAGAATGCGTCCACAGCGGGGCGTACCGCACTCAGGCAGGCCAGCGCAGCGGCATGGTCGTGGGCGGCCCACAGAGCATCAAGGCGGGGCAACATTTCTTCCAGCGTGGATGCCAGCGCTTTTTCCGCGTCTTCACGCAGCAAGGCGGGATCCCAGTGGTCAGAAAGTTCCTCAGTCTGCCCCTGTTTGCGCAGGATATTGGCAACGCGCTTGAAGGTCTGCACCGCAGCTTCATAGTCCGCCGCCTGGCTAAATGCCGCCAGCGCCGCAAGGCGTGCGCCGCAGTCCTTCACGTCTTCCGCGCCAGCGCCAAGGGCCGCATCCACCAGCAGCGTGTCCTGTCCCTGACTCATGAAATAGTTGCGCAAACGCGCTGCAAAAAATTCCATGAGCTTGTCCAGAGCATCGTGCGGGGCGAGCTTCCACTGGCGATCGCCATAAAGCTGTTGCGCCATGGCAAAGAACTGCCGCACGTCAACCGCAAGACCGAACTCGAGCATGATACGGATGATGCCCAGCGCGCAGCGCCGCAGGCCGTTGGGGTCGGCAGCGCCAGTGGGAATCATGCCAAGGCCGAAGCAGCCTGCGAGGGTATCGGCCTTGTCCGCCATTGAGAGCAGCGCGCCTGCGAGGCTCTTGGGCAGCGGTGAATCCGGCCCGGCGGGCAGATACTGTTCGCCCAGAGCTTCGGCCACGGCCTTGCTTTCGCCTTTGCGGCCGGCATAGATGCCGCCCATGATGCCCTGAAGGGTATCAAACTCACCCACAAGGCCGCTCACCAGATCCGCCTTTGAAAGGCGTCCGGCACGCGCGGCATCGTCGGCAAGTTCGGGCGCGCAGCTTTCGGCAAGCCAGCGGCACAGAGCCTCAAGCCTGCGGGTTTTGTCGCCCATGCTGCCAAGCCCGCCGATAAAGATGACCGTATCCAGCTTTTGCAGCCAGTGGTCAAAGGTATCGCGCAGGTCGGCCTGCCAGAAAAAGCGGGCGTCTTCAAGCCGGGCGCGCAGCACGCGTTCCCAGCCGCGCTTGACCACGCCCATGTCTTCGGGGGTGATGTTCAGCACGGTGAGAAAATGCGGCAGCAGTTCGCCATTGGCACCTTCAATGCCAAAGCTCTTCTGGTGGCTTTCCATGCTGGTGAGCAGCACTTCGCGCGGCACCTCAAGATAGGCGGGATCAAAATCGGCCAGCAGCGGCACCGGGTGCTCGGCAAGGCCCTGCACTTCGTCCAGCAGGCTGTCTTTCCACAGCACTTTGCCGCCAGCGGCAGCCGCCTGAGCATTGCCGCCTTCAATAATGACGTTGCGGCGTTGGGCAGGATCAATGGTAACGGCGCAGGGCCCGGCGAGAGTGGCCAGAAATTCATTGGCATGCGCCACAGCAAAGGGGCCAGCCCCGTGGATGCGGTGCCCGCAGGTCTCACGGCCTGAGGTCATGGGGCCAACAGTAAAGGGCACCACGGCATCATCAAGCAGCGCCAGTATCCAGCGCAGCGGACGGGCATAGGCCAGCGAATATGAACCCCAGTGCATGCGCTTCTGGAATGAAAGCGCGGTAATCACCGTGGGGCAGATATCTGCAAGCAAACCGGCTGCGGGCGCGCCGCCGGTGCGTTTGCGCACGGCCACGTATTCGCCCTTGTCCGTTTCCACACGAAAAACGTCTTCAAGAGCGCAGGCATTGGTGCGCACAAAACCCTCAAGGGCTTTGGTGGGCTTGCCTTCAGCGTCATAGGCCACGCGCACGGGCGGGCCGGAGACGACCTCTTCCCTCTCCACCTGCACAGGGTTGAGGTCTTCAACAATCACCACCGCGCGCCGGGGCGTGCTCATGACGCGCAACGCGCCGTATTCAAGCCCGGCCTCGTCCAGAGCGCCGCTAAAACGTGAGGCCAGCTCCCCTTCTTCGGGGGCCAGAAAACGGGAAGGCAACTCTTCGCTGCCGATTTCAAGCACAAAGGTCGCCACGGCTTACCTCACATCCTTTTTGAGCATGGGATAGCCCAGTTCTTCACGCTGGGCTGCGTACAGTCGCCCCACACCAGCCGCCAGGGCGCGCACCCTGCCGATGTAGCCGGTGCGTTCTGTGATGGAGATGGCTCCTCTGGCGTCCAGAAGATTGAATGTATGCGAGCACTTGAGGCAGTAATCATAGGCAGGCCAGGGCAATCCCAGCTCAAGCAGGGCTTTGCACTGACCTTCAAAATCGCTGAAATGCCGCAACAGCATTTCAGGATTGCTGGCCTCAAAGTTGTGGCGTGACTGCTCCACTTCATTCTGGTGGTAGATATGGCCGTAGGTGACGTTTTTGTTCCAGGCCAGATCATACACGGATTCAACGCCCTGCAAATACATGGTAAGGCGCTCAAGGCCGTAGGTCAGTTCCACGCTGATGGGCGAAAGATCAATGCCGCCCACCTGCTGAAAATAGGTGAACTGGCTCACTTCCATACCATTGAGCCACACTTCCCAGCCAAGGCCCCAGGCGCCGAGGGTGGGGGATTCCCAGTCGTCTTCCACAAAACGGATGTCGTGCTGCGCGGGGTTGATGCCCAGCGCCTTGAGGCTTTGCAGATACAGATCCTGCACGTTGTCCGGCGAGGGCTTCATGATCACCTGAAACTGGAAATACCGTTGCAGGCGGTTGGGATTTTCGCCGTAGCGACCATCCGTAGGACGGCGGGAGGGTTCCACATAGGCCACACTCCACGGTTCCGGCCCAATAACCCTCAAAAACGTGTTGGGGTTGAACGTACCGGCACCGCATTCCACACCCGAAGGCTGTTCGATGACGCACCCCTGGTTGGCCCAGTAGTTCTGCAAAGTTAAAATGACATCCTGAAAATACATGCGCTGTCCTTTGTTCGTAGCCTTTTTCAGACGCATACGCGCGGCTGTTCAATAATCGCCGCCCCAAACCATCCCAAACCGAATCGAAAATTTCGGTGCAAACACGGTCACACGTGGCGAAAGTAGCCCCCTTCCCACGAGAGACCCAGGTGATATTGCACAAAACCGTCAATAACCTTGGCGCACGCGCGCCGATCTGCCGCAGGCAGTTCTTCCGCATGCCAGCCGGAGGGAAATTCTTGCTGCACATGACGCAAAAGGTCAAGCCCGGACGCGCCCAGTTCCACGCCATACC
>NZ_DASQOG010000138.1:0-5002 GCF_035644575.1 Desulfovibrio sp.
GGTTGAGTTTGGGCTTGACAGTAATCCGCGATAACAGTAATTTTTAGCAACACTGGAGGCTGGCATGGCTCAAACACAAACACGAATGACCCGGCAGCGGGCAGTTATTTTGGAAGAACTGCGCAAGCTCAAGAGCCATCCTACTGCGGATGAGCTGTACAGCATCGTGCGCGAGCGTTTGCCCCGAATAAGCCTGGGTACTGTGTACCGGAATCTGGATTTTCTGGCAGACAGCGGCGAGATCCGCCGTCTTGAAGCTGCTGGATCAACCAAACGTTTTGACGGTGATATATCAAACCATCAGCATGTTCGCTGCATTTATTGCGGCCGGGTTGGCGATGTTGAAGACGTCAAGCAGGCCCCCACAGTTGAAGGCATGCAGGCAATGGGTTTTGCGAGTATTTTGAGTTCGCGGGTGGAATACGATGGCGTGTGCGAGACCTGCGCGAGATCGCTTGAAATAACCCAGTAACTATTGTCCGAATGTTTTTCCATGTGCGCGGAGGCTGCTTGTGAGATTTTGCTATTCGTATTATGCAAATAGCATCTTGAACCTGTTATAACCAAGGAGCTTGCGTCATGGCGGAAAACAGGGAAAGCCGGAAGGCTAAAGTCATAGAAGTACTGAACAAGGCGCGCGCCATGGAGCTGTTCGCCATCCATCAGTATATGAACCAGCACTACAATCTGGATGATATGGATTATGGCGAGCTTGCTGCCAACATGAAGCTTATCGCCATTGACGAAATGCGACATGCCGAAAATTTTGCCGAACGCATCAAGGAACTGGGCGGCGAGCCCACTGCCCAGAAAGACGGCAAAATTGTCACCGGGCAGGAAGTAACCGTTATCTACGAGGCTGACGCCAATCAGGAAGAAGCCACCATCGAAGCTTACAGCGGTTTTCTTGCCATCTGTAAGGACGCGGGCGACATTGTTTCTGCCCGTCTTTTTGAACGGATCATTGACGAGGAACAGGCCCACCTGACCTATTACGACAATATTGACGGGCATATCAAAAAACTTGGCGACACCTATCTTGCCAAGATTGCCGGTACGCCTTCCACAACAGGCCCGGCCACCAAGGGCTTTGTGACCGCAACGCCCGCAGCGGGCTAACAGGCAGGGCAGAGCATGGCTGAACCCAAGGATATGTGGCGTTGCCAGATGGTTAATTGCGGCTACGTTTACGACCCCGACCGGGGCGACAAACGCCACAAGATACCGGCTGGAACCCGTTTTGAAGATCTGCCTGAAGACTGGAAATGCCCTGTTTGCGGGGCAACAAAAAAGAGCTTTCGTCCTTTGAGTGACGAAGGCTAAAGCCAAGCATCCAACACCCTTGCGGTGAGTTTTGAAAAGACCCGTTTCCTCGTCCTGCCATGGCAGACAAGGAGACGGGTCTTTATTTTTTGCGCTGTTTTGCGCGAGCCTTTGCGTGGATGGAGTTTTATATGCCCTGAAGATAATCCCCGCACACGAGCAGGCGAACCTGACCGCTCACCAGCATGTTGCCGCTGGTTTTGTCCCTGCGGATGCTGATTTTTGAGTCACGCCCCGCAAAGCGCCCCTGCCGGAGAAGTATTTCCTGCGAGAGAGAAAAACTGTTGTGCTTGTACAGGTAGGCCCCTACCGGCCCAGCGGCGCTGCCAGTGGCAACGTCCTCCGCCATGCCCGCATTGTCCCAGGTTCTGCCTTCCACCGCGTTGACGTCAAAAACATACGCGAATTTTGCGCCGATCTGTGCAAGCCGCGATTCGTAATCCGCCACAACAATGTGGGCCTGCTCCAGGCCTGAGGCAAGGGGCACCAGCAGATAGGGCAGCCCTGTGGAAACTACTTCCAGGGGGAATCCGGCGGCAATATTGTGCACGGTCAGGTTCAGCGGTTGCAAATACCTCGCGTACACTTCCGGCTCCGGGGCGTAAATGAAGTCCGCTGGCCCCTGATCCATACAGCAGTCATAAGAATCGCCCTGCGCCGTGCAAAAAACAGAAACCTGCTTGCTGTTCAGGTTGAACAGAACCGTGCCGGAGGCCTCCTGAAAAAATTCGTGCTGCACAACCGCAGCAGCTCCCAGAACGGGATGCCCGGCAAAATCCAGTTCTTCCTCGACGGTAAAGATGCGCGCGTCAAATACGGCATCGCTACGTTGGACAAGGAATATTGTTTCAAACTGTCTGAACTCCCGGGCAAGTTGCTGCATGACAGTTCTTTCCGGAAAGGCTTTGGCAATAAAAACAGTCAGCCCATTGCCGGTCATGGGTTCTTTGCAAAACACATCTGCGTGGTAATACCGCATAGATAGTCTCCTAGCCGGATGTGCAGTTGGGCCGAGCATGCGAGCTGTGAAGTGTTGTGATGATACCCGCGCGGCAGCTTGTGAGCGTCTGCCCCGGGGGCGGGTTTTATGCAGGAAATAACGGGCGGGGCTACTAAATGCGCGCCACTGGGGCGTACTGCCCTTCAACGGCGCGCAGCAGATCATCCGGCTTGAGGCGCAGCTGAACGCCGCGCTGACCTGCGCTCACAAAGATAGTTTCAAGCAGGATGGCGTTTTCGTCCACAAAAACCGGGTAAGTCTTCTTGGCTCCAAGGGGGGAGCAGCCGCCGCGCATATAGCCGGTGAGGGGGCGAACATCCTTGAGCGGGACCATTTCCACATGCTTGTTGCCGGATGCAGCGGCCAGCGCCTTGAGGTCAAGCTCCGCAGCAGCGGGGATGCAGGCCATGAGCACGCCTGTTTTGTCGCCTCTGGCTACCAGAGTTTTGAAAACGCAGGCAGGGTCAACGCCAAGATTGTACGCCATGGTCACGGCTGACAGGTCATTTTCGTCCACGTCGGCAGTGTGCAGTTCGTAGGGAATGCCCAGGCCTTCAAGAATTCTGGCGGCATTGGTTTTGGAAACTTTTGCGGCAGACATGATTTGTCGGGGTGCTCAGTGGAGTTTGAGCCACTTGGCGAGTTTATTGCGCAGGGTAGCCATGCTGAAGGGCTTGCCTATGTGGTCGTTCATACCCGCGTTGATGATTTCGGCGATGTTGTCAGGCAGTGTAGCGGCGGTGAGGGCAATGATGGGCAGGGCCTTTTGCTCGTCATTTTCCGGCAGCATGTTCCGCAGTTCCCGTGTGGCGGTCAGGCCGTCCATGACGGGCATGTTAACGTCCATCAGCACAATATCATATGGGGTTTCCATGGCCATGCGCAGGGCTTCCTTGCCGTTGGGCGCAACATCGCATTCAAAGCCCAGCTGGCGCAGCATGGCGCGCAATACTTCCACGTTGATTTCATTGTCTTCCGCCACCAGAATGCTGCACTCCGCCGCTCCGTCCAGCGGCTCTGCCGTGGCGGCGGCCTGCTCCTGCGGGCAATAGATATTGCGGGCAGCTGTGCAGGGAATACTCAGGTGGAAGGTGGAGCCCTTGCCCAGTTCGCTCTCGCACCACAGCGCGCCGTGCATGAGTTCCGCAATGCGCTTGCAGATGCTCAACCCAAGGCCCGTGCCGCCAAAGCGGCGGCTGATGCTCGCATTGGCCTGGGTATAGGGATCAAAAAGGTGCTGCTGGTATTCGCGGCTGATGCCCATGCCCGTATCGGCAATCCTGAAGTGCAGGCTGTCTTTGTCGCCAGAAAGCTCACGGTCAATTCGCAGGGTTATGCGCCCTTCGGCGGTGAATTTGACGGCATTGTTCATGAGGTTGAGCAATACCTGCTTGAGGCGCAGGCTGTCGCCCCAGAGCTTCAGCGGCACATCGTCGCCAAGTTTGCATTCATACTCAAGCCCCTTCTGCTCAATGGGGAAGCGTAGCGATGTGTGCACGAATTCTAGCACGTCTTCCAGCGGATAGTTGGCGTCTTCCAGCACCATCTTGTTGGCTTCGATTTTGGAAAGATCCAGAATATCGTTGATGATGGCCAGCAGGTTTGTGGCGGAAGTGCGGATTTTTTGCAGATAGCTTTTCTGCTCGTCGCTGGGATTGGATTGCAGGGCCAGATGGGTGAGCCCGATGATGCCGTTCATGGGCGTGCGGATTTCATGGCTCATATGCGCCAGAAATTCGCTTTTGGCCTGCGAGGCTACCACGGCATCCTGCTTTTCGTGCTGGGTTTGCAGCAGATCAGTCACATCGCGGGAAATGCTGAGGCGAACTGTTTTATCGTTGTCCCACTTGATGGCCTTGTCCACCACCGTATAGGTGCGCCTGGTGGTCTTGTTTTCATACGTCCACTGATAGGGCTCGCTGGAGGCGGCAATAATGGCATTGGTGCAAAAGGGACAGGGCGTATCCCGCCCCATGAGTCTTTTGTAGCAGATGTTGGACAACGTGCCATCTTTTCGCGGGAATGTTTCTTCAACACTGTTGTTGACGAAAAGAATTTTGTACGTCTCCATATCTACAATGCAGACAGGATCTGTGAAGGCATCAAGAATATCGTGCAGTTGCCTGTGCTTGCGCTGCAGCTGCCCATAAAGACGAAAATGCGTCAGCGTGATGGCAAGGATGCTGCCCAAAAGATGGCAAAGGCTGGAATCTTCGATGGACCATTGCCCGCGATAGCGGTGGCGCAAAAGGCAGATGCCGCCAAAAAGCTGACCATCGTGGGCGATGGGCACGCAGATTGCCGATTTGATTCCACGGGAGAGAAACAGGGCTTTTTGCGGGCCTTCGGGCATGGCCGAGGTATCGGCAACGCACAGGCTTTTGCCCTCTTCAAACATGCTCAACACCGGCGACATGTCATCGAGCGTTGCCGTGGGCATATCTGCCGTTGCACTGCGAATGCCCGACCGCCAGACTACAGGGGCAGACCACTGTTCATCGTCAAATTCTACAAGAGACACCTGCTCACAGTGCAAGGATTCGCCAATACTGGCCATGGCTGCTCTGAGAAAAGGCTCTTTGCTGACGTGCAGAAGGGCTGAACTTGATATTTCCAAGGCCAGCACCAGGGGATTGGCTAGATTGCCCTGATGCGGCTGTTGTGCGTCTGACATGTTTT
>NZ_DASQOG010000139.1:0-2546 GCF_035644575.1 Desulfovibrio sp.
GCTCAATGGGCGCTGCGGCTTTGGCTGCGAGGAAAGCGCGGGCGCTTCCTTCCTGTGCTTTGACGGCACGCCCTGGAGCACAGACAAGGACGGCCCCCTCATGTGCCTGCTGGCGGCTGAAATGATGGCGGTGGAGCAGTCATCACCCGATCAGCTCTACACCAAACTGACCGAGCGCCTTGGTGCGCCCGCCTACCAGCGGCTTGATGCTCCGGCGGACGACAACGTGCGCGCAAAGCTTGCGGCGCTGACGCCTGAAAGCGTGAGGCTTAAAACTCTGGCTGGCTCGCCTGTTACCAATGTGCTTACCCGCGCGCCCGGTAACGATGCCGCCATCGGCGGTGTTAAGGTGGTCAGCGACGACGGCTGGTTTGCTGTGCGCCCCTCTGGTACGGAAGCTATCTGCAAAGTGTATACGGAAAGCTTCAAGGGAGAAGACCACCTGCAAGCTTTGCAAAAGGATGCCATCGACTTTCTCGAGCACTTGCTGAAAGGCGATGCCTGATAAGCACAGGTAAGCTTTCTTTGCTATGCGCGCGTAGCGCGCGGCATTTTTTTTACGATTCCAATATAAAGGTAATTGCTCTTTAATCAGCAAAGCGCAGCTGCAATGGCCGGATATCCGGCACTGCGGCTGCGCTTTTTGTCTGCACTTCTTTAAAGATATGGTCTTGCCAAAGAGGCTGTACTGGCTGCCGATAGGCAGATTGCCAGCAAAGGCCTACCGTGTGGCGGGCAAGTCGGCGCTTTCACGCAGGCGGGCAACCTCTGCATCCGTAAGAGGCCGGGCTTTGCCGCTGGCCAGATCCCCAAGGCGCAATGAGCCCTGAGCAACGCGGCACAGGCGCAGGATGGTCAACCCCAGATCGCGGCACATACGGCGAATCTGGCGGTTCAGCCCCTGGCGCAGCACCATTTGCAACTGGGTATTGCCAGCAACTTGCTGGGCAATCACGTCCACAGGCATAATATCTTCACCTTCGGCAAGGTGCATGCCGCGCCGCATGGTCTTGAGCGCCCCTTCAGGAGCAGTGCCGCGCACAAGCACCTCGTAAGTCTTGGGCTGGTGATGCCGGGGATGGGTGAGGCGCTGGGCCAGCTGGCCATCATTGGTCAGCAGCAGCAAGCCTTCAGAAAAATAGTCAAGCCTGCCAACAGGATACAGTCTGAGCGCCTTGTATTCAGGCGCAAGACAATCCAGCACAGTGGGCCTGCCTTCCGGGTCGCTCACGGTGCAGACCACATGCACCGGTTTGTTGAGCATGAGATAGGTATAGGACTGCGGGGCCGACAACACGCGGCCATCAACAGCAATACTCTCAAAGGGCAGCACCTGACGCCCGGGGTTGGGCTCCGGCTTGCCGTCAACACTGACGCGCCCGGCAAGAATAAGCTCGTCTGCCTTACGGCGCGAGCAAAGACCCGTTGCGGCTATGGCCTTGTTAAGGCGTATACCTTCAGCGGCATTAGCGTCAGCAGCAGGCTGAGGCTTGGAGGGCGCAGCTGGACATGCAGAAAGATCGGCGTCAGATTTGACTGCCTGGGGCTGCGCGGGTTTGCGTTGCGAAAAATCGCCTCGAGCATCGCGGGCGTTCAGCTGCGTATCTGCCCGCGAACCTGACCGTGAATCAGAACGGCCATTTGGCCCATTGGCAGACCAGCTATCAGAACGAGGGGCATGATTCTTGTGTTCGCCCGCAGACTGTTCCTTTTTGTGAGAGCTGGCGGACGAACTGTTTTTGCTGCGGTTTCTGGCGGATGATCCGGCATTGCCGGAATGTTTGGGCGGCACGGTGATTCTCCTTGGCAAGATGCGCTCATGGTGCGTGAAGTGGGGCATGCCGTCAAGGGCAAGCAAGGGGCGCATGCATGGCTGACCTAGCATTTCAACGGCTTCCAATCTTCAAAAGTTTACATAATTATCATTATGGGACATTTATAAATACTGTGCGCAGGGTGAAACGGGATTCGAAACGGGGACGAAAACACGCTTAGAATCTCACTGGCGGCACCACTGCCAAACCATCCACAGTCAACAAGACTGAGCACTGAAAATGAACAGCCATCATGAAATTTCCACACCGTTCCATGAATTTTGAGAATTCGGATTGGCCCAGTCCACGCATTCAGTTTTCCGCAATCATTTGATCCTTTCCTTATATATAGAAGCCCCCGATTGCCGCTCATGAATTTCTGCCAGGCTGCTCACCCCAATATGGCTGGAACGGCGCATCCAAAAGATTCACTGCTGCGCCAGCATTGACCTCTTGAACGGCGCAAAACCAGGGGCCAGCCTTGCACTTGCTCCCGAAGCGGCTCTGACGTACAACACTGCCAACACAGGTTTTCAGCAAGGAGTTTCCATGGGCTTTGCCAACAGCTCTTGCAGCTTTACACGGTTCCGCATTCTTGATCCTGTTCCGGCCACGCTCTGGCCGCAGATACTGGACAAACTGAAACAGTTCGCCATGCGCGACATTGACGATATTCCTGAAATGCAGGGCCAGGGATGGGCCTGTTTTGAGGACATGCTCGATACTGACTGG
>NZ_DASQOG010000140.1:0-2814 GCF_035644575.1 Desulfovibrio sp.
GCAGGAAAATTCTGCCGTGGCGGTTGCACCGCAGGCAAACGCGCGCGGCGCGTAGTGAGTACGCCAACCTAGGAGGTTATTTTGGACGGCGGCACGGAAGGTCACAGTACCATCTGGTCGCGCCTGAGCAGACTGTTCGGGCACGACGATCAGGAATCTCTCGAAAAAGCCATTCTGGAAGCACGAGCCGACGGCGAGGTGGAACCCTACGAGGAATCCATGCTCCTTGGCATACTGCGCTTCAACGATCTGCAGGTGCAGGACACCATGATCCCCCGCACCGATATAGACTGCGTTCCCGATGACATGCCGCTTCAGGAAGTGGCGCGCATCATTGTGCGTTCTGGTCATTCGCGCATTCCCGTATACAAGGACACCCGCGACAATATCGTGGGCATTCTCCACGCCAAGGATGTTCTCAGCAGCCTGCTGGATCAGGGGGATCACGCTCCCGCCGTTTCGCGGGTCATGCGCGAGCCTTTCTTTGTGCCGGAGACCAAGTCCATCCGCACCCTGCTGCAGGAATTTCGCGCCCGCAAGCAACACATTGCCATTGCTCTTGACGAATACGGCGGCACATCCGGCCTTATCACCATCGAAGACGTGCTGGAAGAGATCGTGGGCGATATCGAAGACGAACACGATGCGCCGCGTCAGGAAGACATCCGCCCCCTCGGCGAGAATGTCTATGAACTCACAGGCCGCGCCCTGCTGGAAGACCTTGAAGATCTGGGCGTTGATCTGGATTCGGACGAGGTGGACACCATCGGCGGCTACCTGAGCATGGAGGCGGGGCACGTCCCCGGCCCCGGCGAACGCTTTACCCTGCGCGGCTGGGCCTTTACCGTGCTTGAAGCTGACAGGAAGCTCATCATCCGCCTGCGCATGGAACCTGCTGACCACGCCGCGCCCGCTCCGGCCACGGAAGAGGAAGAAGCGGCAAAAGCATGAAGCTGTTCTGTCCTGAAGCGCCAGGGACCACGCAGCGCAGCTGGGTTTTGTGCCTTGCTGCCGCACTAGGTCTGTGGCTGGGCTTTCCCAACGATCTTATCAACTTTCCTCCACTGGTGCTCCTGTGGCCTGTGGCGCTGGCTTTGCTTGGCCGGGAGGCCGCAAGTCGCGCCATTGCCTTGCGCATGGGCTGGATTGGCACCATTGCTGGCGGCATGGCAGCGCTCTACTGGCTTACCCTGCCCGTGCACAACGTGGGCGGCCTGCCCTGGCTGCTGGCCGTTCCCTGCGCGCTCTTCATCGTGACCTGCATTGGCAGTGCCGGCGGCCTGTTTGCCGTGGCGGCCCACATGTTCCGCCACCGGCCCGCCTGGGTGCAGGCCGTACTGCTTGGCCTCTTGTGGTATCTGCTTGAGGCGGTCTATGCCCTTGCCCTGGGATTTCCCTGGCTGGACATGGCCGGGGCTTTGTCCCCCTGGCCCATACTGGTGCAGGCTGCGGACATGGTGGGCGGTTACGCCCTTACTGGAGTGTGGAGCATGGCGGCCCTGCTGTGCTGCCTTGCCTTTGCCTGCGGGCCCCGCCGCTTCTGCCCCGACCGTGCAAGCCTGATCCCCGGCCTTGTGCTCACGGCGGCCCTGCTGTGCTACGGGGGCTTGCGGCTTTACGCCAACCCGATGGTCACTGAACCCACCGGGCCGGACAGCGTGGATGTGCTTTATGTGGAAGGCAATGTTGACCAGAACCAGAAGTGGGTTCCCGCCTTTCAGCGGCAAACGGTGGATCTGTATCTGGGCCTGACGTATCAGGGCCTTGCGCAAAAACCCGATGCCCGCCCCCTCATCGTGTGGCCGGAAACAGCCATGCCTTTCTTTTTTGAGGTCAATGCCCTGCATGCCCCGCGCATTCGCGAGCTGGCGGCCCGCAGCGGCAGCCCGCTGCTGTTTGGCGCGCCGGGCCTCGAACGCCATCCCGGCAAAAAAGATCCCGATGTTTTCAACCGGGCCTTTTTGCTGAACCCCAAGGGCGATACGGTGGGATATTACGACAAGGAGCATCTGGTTCCCTTTGGCGAGTATCTGCCGGAATGGCTCAACTGGGGATTTCTGGAGGCATTGCTGCAAGGGGTTGGCGTGTACCAGACTGGCACCGCTGTCGCCCCGCTGCGGCAGGACAATCTTGCTCTGGGAATGCTCATCTGCTATGAGGGAATATTCCCGTGGCTTGCCCAGAACCGCGTGGCGGATGGGGCAAATATTCTTGTAGATATCAGCAATGACGGCTGGTTTGGCAACACTCCGGCGGCACGGCAGCATCTCTACCTCACTGCCCTGCGGGCCGTGGAACAGAACCGCTGGATATTGCGCGGCACCAACACGGGCATTTCCGTTGTGGTGGATCCGCGCGCCCGGCTGACCATGCACGGGGGCCAGTTCAAGGCTCAGGCCGTCTGGGGCAAGGCGGCGATTGTGACCGCGCCAAGCCTGTTCCACAGTATTTCGTCCTGGCTTATGCCCGGGGCTGCCCTGATATTTCTGGCCCTGCTGCTGCTCGGCCCCGGCGGCAGGTTTGCAAAAGATCGCGACAAAGCCGCCAGCTGTTCCTGATTTTTTTCGGCCTTGACGCAGTCAGCGCCGCGCGAACGGGAGGCCTGATTCTTCTGCTTGCGCCCGTTTACGCCACAGGGCATTCACCTTAACCCCCATAGTATCCACAATGTTGCAACTCAGTGATCTGCGCGCCGCATGCCAGCCCCTTTCCCAACGTTTCGCCACCCTCTGGGGGCGTCTTTGACGTTGCCGCCAGCCAGAAGCGCCTGCAGGACATCGAACACGAAATTTCCCGCCCCGGCGCATGGGACAA
>NZ_DASQOG010000141.1:0-6188 GCF_035644575.1 Desulfovibrio sp.
GCTTGTGAAAAAAAAATTGCGGAGTTTGCGAAATTTGTCACCAATACCCTTTGACATAACAGGGCTGAGCAGATATCTTGCAAGGGCTTTATGTATTTTCAACTCCTTCAATCCGCAATTCACATGGAGGATGCGGCATGCTGGACCTAAACGTCACTCTTCTTTTTCAGCTGGCGAACTTCTTTATCGCCATTTATGTGCTTAACATCCTCCTGATTCGCCCCATCCGCGAAATCATCAAAAAGCGCAACGGCGTCATGGATGACATGGCCGAGGAAGCCGGTTCTTTCGAGTATCAGGCTGGCGAACGGCTCACCAACTATGAGGCCGAACTGGCCCGCGCCCGTCAGGACGCAGGCAGCAACCGTGAGGCTGGCCGCGCCGCAGGCGTGGTCGAACAGCAGAAGCTGGTGGGCGAAGCTCAGCAAAGCGCCCGCGATATTCTGGCTGAAACCCGCGCCTCGCTGCAGGCACAGGCTGCGGAAACCCTTGCTGCGTTGCGCAAGCAGGTGGGTGAATTTTCCACCCGTCTGGCCGACCGCCTCATCAAGGGCTAGCAAGCGGCGCTGACTCAGGCCTTTGCGGGCCGTTCCGCAACGTTCGCGTTGCGGCTTCATTGGGAACTGTTTTCGAATCGGTATTATCGAACAGAGGGGGTGGGCTTTGAGCAGATGGAAACACGCGGGGTTTATCCTGCCGCTCGTTATTGCCTTTGCCGCGCTGGTGGTCATTCCTGCGGGAGCCATGGCTTCTGAAGGACATGCAGCGCCGCGTTGGGGCGACTTCGGCTGGCGCGTGCTCAACTTCGTAATTTTTGCCGGCATCCTCTGGTACTTCGTTGGCGGGCTGGCCAAGCGTTTCTTTAAGAACCGCCGCGAAGGCATCAAGAATGCGCTGGACGATCTTGACGAACGTCGCAAGACGGCCAAGGAGCAGCTGGCCTCGGTAGAGACCCGCATTGCCAACCTTAATGCTGAACGCGAGGCCATCTTGGCCGAGAGCCGCCAGCAGGCCGAGGCCCTCAAGCAGGGCATTGTGGAAGAGGCTCACCGCCAGGCCGCTCAGATTGTGGAGCAGGCGCGCCTTACGGCGGAAAATGAAGGCCGCGCGATCTTTGCTGAAGTGCGCGCCTCCATTGCCGATGAGATCGTGAACGCCGCCGAGAAAGCTCTGAGCTCCAAGCTCAATGCGGCCGAGCACGACAAGCTTATCGCCAACTCCCTTAACAAGGTGGTGCTCCATTGATTAACACCGTGGTTGCACGCAGGTATGCCAACGCAATTTTTGCGCTTGGCAAAAAGGATGGGGATGCAGCCCTGAGCTCGCGTGGCGATTGCCTGGCGTCTCTTGGTGAAATGCTCGCCGCCGCGCCTGGGCTTGACCTTACCCTGAAAAGCCCTGTTATCGGCGTAAGCGAAAAAAAGGCAGTTCTCGACAAACTGCTGACCAAGCTCAAGGCTGACCAAACCATGCGCAATTTCTGCTTTCTGCTCGCAGATAAGGAAAGGCTTGCCTTTCTGAGCGAAATTGCAGCGTGGTACGGCAAGCTGCTGGACGAGGCCAAGGGGATCATCCGCGGCCAATGCATAACCGCAGTACAACTTTCCGCAGACAAAAAGTCTAAGCTCAAGGATACCTTGCAACAGAAAGCGGGCACCGATATTGAGCTGACCTTTGCCGTGGACAAAGACATACTAGGGGGTATGGTGCTCAAAATGGGTGACCGGGTGCTGGACGCAAGTCTGCGCGCGCAGTTGGGAATCCTTCGGGAGACATTCAAGAGGGGTGAATAGCACATGCAGATCAAAGCGGAAGAGATAAGCAAGATCATTGAGGATCAAATCCAAAACTACGAGCAGCGCGTCGAAATGAGCGAAACTGGCACCGTACTCTATGTCGGTGACGGTATCGCCCGTGTCTACGGGGTCAAGAACGCGATGTCCATGGAACTGCTGGAATTCCCCGGCGGCATCATGGGCATGGTTCTCAACCTCGAAGAAGACAACGTCGGCGTGGCCCTGCTCGGTTCGGACGTGGGCATCAAGGAAGGCGACCCGGTCAAACGTACCGGCAAGATCTTCTCCGTGCCTGTGGGCGACGGCGTTATGGGTCGTGTGCTCAACCCCCTGGGTGAGCCCATCGACGGCCTTGGCCCCATCGAAGCCACGGAAGTGCGCCCGGTGGAAATCAAGGCCCCCGGCATCATCGCGCGTAAGAGCGTGCATGAGCCCATGCCTACTGGCCTTAAGGCCATTGACGCCATGACTCCCATTGGCCGCGGACAGCGCGAACTTATCATTGGCGACCGCCAGACCGGTAAGACCGCTGTTTGCGTTGATGCCATTCTGGCGCAGAAAGAAACGGACATTCACTGCTTCTACGTGGCCATCGGCCAGAAGAAGTCGTCCGTGGCTCTGGTGGCCGACACCTTGCGCCGTCACGGCGCGATGGAATACACCACCATCATTTCAGCCACGGCGTCCGATCCCGCGCCCTTGCAGTACATTGCGGCATACACCGGCTGCGCAATGGCCGAGTTCTACCGCAACAACGGCAAGCACGCCCTCATCATTTACGATGACCTTTCCAAGCAGGCCGTGGCTTATCGCCAGATGTCGCTGCTGCTCCGTCGCCCCCCGGGACGTGAAGCTTTCCCCGGCGACGTATTCTACCTCCACTCGCGTTTGCTTGAACGCGCTGCGAAGGTGAACGACAGCCTTGGCGCCGGTTCTTTGACGGCTCTGCCCATCATTGAAACCCAGGCGGGCGACGTTTCCGCGTACATCCCCACCAACGTGATTTCCATCACCGATGGTCAGGTGTACCTGGAACCCAACCTCTTCAACGCCGGTGTGCGTCCGGCCATTAACGTGGGCCTTTCGGTTTCCCGCGTGGGTGGCGCAGCGCAGATCAAGGCCATGAAGCAGGTCGCCGGTACCATGCGTCTTGACCTTGCCCAGTATCGCGAACTTGCGGCTTTTGCCCAGTTCGGCTCGGATCTGGACAAAGGCACCAAGGCCAAGCTTGATCGTGGTGCACGCTTGGTGGAACTGCTCAAGCAGCCCCAGTACAAGCCCATGCCCTCGCATGAGCAGGTCGCCTCCATCTACGCCGCTACCCGTGGTCACATGGATGACGTGCCGGTGGATATGATCCGCAAGTTCGAAGACGACATGCTCACCTTTATGCGTGATACGCGTAAAGACGTGCTTGACGCCATTAAGGATAAGAAAGTCATTGACGAGGCTGTGGAAAAAGCGCTCACCGAGGCCATTACCGCCTTCAAGCAGGGCTGGAAGGCCTAGGGGCCCCCTCCATACGGGAGATAAGCATGCCTTCACTCAAAGACGTAAAAATGAAGATCGTGGGGGTCGGTAAGACCAAGCAGATCACCAAGGCCATGAACATGGTGGCCTCGGCGAAACTGCGCGGCGCCCAGACCCGCATTGAGCGCTTCAGGCCGTACGCGGCCAAATACCGCGACGTGCTCGCCGAACTGTCGAGCAAGGTGGAGGGCAATGCCCACCCCCTGCTGGCAGAGCATGAGGAAAAGAAACACTGCGCCATTGTGCTGGTTACATCCGACCGTGGCCTGTGCGGCAGCTTTAACGGCAACATCATCGCCACCGCTCTGCGGCTGGCGAAGGAAAAAGCCGGGGCAGGAATGGAGATCAGTTTTGCCTGTGTGGGACGTAAGGGCCGCGATGCCGTTCGTACTGCCGGGCACAATATCTTCACCGCCTATGGCGACCGCATGGGGAGCATAGACTTCGCTCTCGCCAGCTCTGTGGCGCAGGAAGTCATTCACGGCTACGAAACCTTCGCATTCGACGAAGTGTGGCTGATCTACGGCGAGTTCGTATCCATGGGCAGCCAGCCGCCCCGCACCCTTCGCCTTCTGCCGTTGCAAACGCCGGAAGCTGAAGAAGTGGCAGAAGTGGCCGGAACGCCCCGTTGCGAATACGTGTACGAGCCGCAGGAAGAAAAGCTGTTGGCGGAGCTTTTGCCCCGCTACGTCAAGGTGCAGGTTTACCGTGGCATGTTGGACACCTCGGCCAGCGAGCACGCCGCACGCATGGCTGCCATGGACAACGCCACCCGTAACTGCAACGAGATGATCAACATGCTGACGCGGCTCTACAACAAGACGCGGCAGGCTTCCATCACCAGCGACCTCATCGACATCGTCGGCGGCGCTGAAGCGCTGAAGGGTTAAGGAGCCAAACATGAGCAAAAACATCGGTAAAGTCGTTCAGGTTATCGGCGCCGTGGTGGACGTAGAGTTCAGCGACGGCAACCTGCCGAGTATCTTCACCGCCCTGGAGATAACCAACCCGAACAATAGCGATGCTCCCAGCCTCATCTGTGAGGTTGCGCAGCACCTGGGCGACAACGTCGTTCGTACCATCGCCATGGACGCCACTGAAGGCCTTGTCCGCGGCATGGATGCGGTCGACACCGGGAACCCCATCATGGTTCCTGTTGGCAAGGCCGCCGTTGGCCGCATCCTGAACGTCATCGGTCGTCCCGTTGACGAACTGGGTCCGGTCAATGCTGAAAAATACTACCCCATCCACCGTCCGGCTCCGCAATTTACGGATCTGAACACCAAGGTGGAACTGCTTGAAACCGGCATCAAGGTCGTTGACCTTCTTGTTCCCTTCCCCAAGGGCGGCAAGATGGGCCTCTTCGGCGGCGCTGGCGTGGGCAAGACCGTTATTCTGATGGAGATGATCAACAACATCGCCAAGCAGCACGGCGGTTCGTCGGTTTTCGCGGGCGTCGGTGAACGCACCCGTGAAGGCAACGACTTGTACCACGAACTCAAGGACGCAGGCGTTCTGGAACGCGCCACGCTTGTGTACGGTCAGATGAACGAACCTCCGGGAGCCCGTGCCCGCGTGGCCCTTACGGCCCTTGCGTGCGCGGAATACTTCCGTGACGAAGAACATCAGGACGTGTTGCTCTTCATCGACAACATCTTCCGTTTCACGCAGGCTGGTTCCGAAGTGTCCGCTCTGCTTGGCCGCATGCCCTCGGCCGTGGGTTATCAGCCCACCCTGGGTACTGACCTTGGTGCCTTGCAGGAACGCATCACCTCGACCAACAACGGTTCGATCACGTCGGTGCAGGCCGTTTACGTCCCTGCTGACGACTTGACCGACCCGGCCCCGGCCACCACGTTCTCGCATTTGGACGGAACGCTCGTGCTTTCCCGCCAGATCGCAGAACTTGGCATCTACCCCGCCGTGGACCCGCTCGACTCCACCTCGCGCATCCTCGACCCCAACGTTGTGGGCGATGATCACTACATGGTGGCACGTCGCGTGCAGATGGTGCTCCAGAAGTACAAAGAACTTCAGGACATCATCGCCATCCTCGGCATGGACGAGCTGTCTGACGAAGACAAGCTGACTGTTGCGCGTGCGCGCCGCATTCAGCGCTTCCTCTCGCAGCCCTTCCACGTGGCCGAAACCTTCACCGGCACCCCTGGCCAGTATGTGAAGCTTGAAGACACCATCAAGGGCTTCAAGGGCATTCTGGACGGCGCATACGACCACATGGCGGAAGGCGACTTCTACATGCTGGGCGGCATTGAACAGGCCGTTGCCAAGTACGAACAGCGCAAGCTGCAGGAAGAGAAGTAAGGCGTTAATCGCAACGCTTTGAGGTTCTGGGTCGCGCCTTGCTTGAGGCGCGACCCGAACCCGGCCATCTGCGTATATCAGGAGCGAAGGAGTACCTATGGGCACGCTGCAACTTGAAGTGGTTACGCCGGACAAAACCGTGGTCAGCGGCGAAGTGGAAATGGCCGTCTGCCCAGGAATTGAGGGCGAATTCGGCGTGCTGCCCAAGCACGTTTCCCTGCTTTCTGCCCTGAAGATCGGCGGCCTGCGCTACCGCGCTGACGGCAAGGATGGGCACGTTTTCATCTCCGGCGGTTTTGCCGATGTGAACAACGATGTGCTCACAGTGCTGGCCGAATCGGCAGAGCTGGCGGACAGCATTGACACCGCGCGCGCCATGGCAGCCAAGGAACGCGCTGAAAAGCGCATTGCCAGCCATGACGAAAAGGTGGACATTGTCCGCGCTGAAGCCGCTCTGCAACGCGCAGTTGTGCGCTTGCAACTGGCCCAGCTCCGCTGAGCTACCAATTTTCAGATTTGTGGGGCCGCAGCAGCGTGGAA
>NZ_DASQOG010000142.1:0-13614 GCF_035644575.1 Desulfovibrio sp.
CAACTCAGTGATCTGCGCGCCGCATGCCAGCCCCTTTCCCAACGTTTCGCCACCCTCTGGGGGCGTCTTTGACGTTGCCGCCAGCCAGAAGCGCCTGCAGGACATCGAACACGAAATTTCCCGCCCCGGCGCATGGGACAATCCCGAAGCGCTGACCCCTGTTTTGCAGGAAAAGCGGCGTCTCGAAGAAGAAATCGAGCGTCTCAGCCGCCTCAAGACCTGCCACGACGACATGAACGAATGGCTGGCCCTGGCCTCTGAAAGCGAAGACCCCGAAGCTCTGGAATCCCTTGACCAGCAGAACCGCGATCTTGCCGCGCTGCTGGACGAAACCGAGCTTGTCATGCTGCTTTCCGGCGAGGAGGACAACCAGGACGCCATTCTTGAAATCCACCCCGGCGCTGGCGGCACGGAGTCGCAGGACTGGGCCGAAATGCTGCTGCGCATGTACACCCGATGGGCCGCGCGCCACAAGTACGCCGTGGAAGAGCTGGACTACCTGCCAGGCGACGAGGCGGGCGTTAAAAGCGTTACCCTGCGCATTGCCGGGCCGCATGCCTTTGGCTTTCTCAAAAGCGAGCGCGGCATCCACCGCCTTATCCGCATTTCGCCTTTCGATTCATCGGGCCGCCGCCACACATCCTTTGCATCTGTGGACGTGATCCCCGACGTGGGCAACGATATTGAGCTGGACATCAAGGAATCCGACATCCGCGTGGACATTTTCCGCTCCAGCGGCCCTGGCGGGCAGAGCGTCAACACCACAAGTTCGGCCGTGCGCGTGACCCACATTCCCACAGGTGTCACCGCCCAGTGCCAGAACGAAAAATCGCAGCACCACAACAAGGACACGGCCATGCGCGTTTTGCGCGCCCGCCTCTACAACATCGAGCTGCAAAAACGCGATGCTGAGCGGCAGGCTGAATACGCCGGCAAGGACGCCATAGCCTTTGGCAGCCAGATCCGCACATACACCTTGCAGCCCTACAGGCTGGTCAAGGATCACCGCACCGGTTCCGAAGCCGGAGATGTGGAAGGCGTTTTGAACGGTCAGATCGACCAGTTCCAACACGATTACCTGCTGCACCGACATGAGCAACAACGCTGATTTTGACGCACTCGCCAACGAGCTGCTTGCCTTGCGGCAGGCAGACGGCGCTGCTTCGCGCAGCAGCGGCGAATCTGTGCTGGTGGCCCGGCTGCTGCCGGGTTTCAACGTTGGCAGGTGGCAGGAATTTTTACGCCGCTACCCCACCGGGCGCTGGTGCGCCCTGCCCGCTGGCCCCGGCCTTTTGCCGGAACTTGGCGGCGGCCCCAGCAATGCCCCCGGCCACCTTGCCCACCTGCTCATGGCCGAAATGTTTACGGTGCAGATAAACCGCGAACTGTTGCGCCTCTCCCGCACGGGGGGCGATCTGGCCGTGATTGAAGGCGCCGTTTGCGACAGGACGCATCTGGACGAAGCCTCGGTGCTGGCGCTGGAAGGCCTGCTTGTGGACTGCCTGCGGCAGTGCCGCGAGGAATGCGATACCCTTGGCTGTACCGGCCTTGGGCGCTTTGCCCTGCTTCTGCCCGGCGTCAGCGTGCTGCGCGCCCGCCTGATGGCCGAGCAGATACAAAAAATCTTTGCTGTCCGGGCAGCGGAAATTTCCATTGCCAGCAAGGGCAGACATGCGGCAAAGGCCAAGTGCGCCTTGGGCATAGCCTGCGCCGATCAGGGAGGCAGACCAACCCCAGAGGCCCTTTTGGGCAAGGCCGCACAGGCCACGGACGAGGCTCTGGCCCAAAAACACGGCCACATTTGCATAGCGGGTGGTGCTGCCCTTGACGCCAGAACCACCCTTGTACATTCCAGCGAAAAACGATTTCTCTTCTTTGGGGGAAACTGATGGCGAATACGACATTGAGCGTTGCCCTGCTGAGCGGCAAAGGCGGGGTGGGCAAAACAAACATGTCGCTCAATATAGCCTGCGCCCTGCACCAGCAGGGATTTAAAACCCTGTTGATGGACTGCGATCTGGGCCTTGCGAACCTTGACGTCCTGCTGGGCATTACGCCGGAAGGCAACCTCCAGACGGCCCTCCTGGGCGAAGCCGATATATCGGACGTGCTCTGCCAGATTGACGGCGAGGACTTTGCCGTGCTGCCCGCAGCGTCTGGCGTGCCGGAACTGACCGAGCTGCAACCCGACGCGCGCGACCTGCTGCTCTCCCGGCTGGAACCTGTGCTGCACAAATATGATTTTGTCTTCATGGATATCGGCGCGGGTATTTCCGGCACGGTGCAGACCTTTGCCGCCATGGCTTCGGTGCGTGTTGTTGTCATCACGCCCGAGCCTACGTCCCTGACAGACAGCTACGCCCTCATCAAGGTGCTCAACAGCCGGTACGGCTTGCGCGATTTCATGGTGCTGGTCAATCAGGCCACCTCGCAGGCCGAGGCAAAATCTTCATTCGACAAACTTTCCGGCGCGTGCAAACATTTTCTGCACATAGAGCCTGTTTTGCTGGGGCATGTGCGCTCCGACAAAAAATTGCCAGAGGCGGTCTGCCTGCAAAAGCCGCTGATGATGCACTCTCCGGGCAGCCCCGCTGCGCTGGATTTGCAGAACATGGCCTCGCGATTGCAGCGCATCAGGCTGGGAATGCTTGACTGGCTTGGCTCGCGCAACATTTTGCAGCCGGTTCCGGTTCAGGACTAGATTTTTTGTCAAACTGTTTACCTTGTCTGAGAAAAGGTATAGGGTTGAATTACTAATAAATGCCCGACGTTGTCGCCCTGTCGGGCAAACATGTAACGCGGTCACGGAGGCATGATGAACAAGAGCGAGCTTATCAAGGCACTGGCCGACGAAACCAACATTCCTCTGGACGACGCGTCGTTGGTGGTCAACACCTTCTTTGACGCAATGAAAAAATCTCTGCTTTCCGGAGAGCGTATTGAAATACGCGGCTTCGGCAGCTTCAAAATCAAGGAGTACGAAGGCTACGCCGGCCGCAATCCTAAAACCGGCGAAAGCGTCGTTGTTGAATCGAAACGCCTGCCCTTTTTCCGAGCGGGCAAGGAATTGAAAGAATTTATCAATCAGTAAGGCTGTAACGCGCTGCCGAACCTGAGGCCCATGCGGGGCCGCCTGCCTGCGAGGGCCAAACCTTCGCGCGGGCTTTTGTTCGCTTTTTGCTGCGCGCTGACACACAGGAGTCTGTAATGCAATTTTCAGGTGCATTGACCGCGCTTGTAACCCCGTTCAAGAACAACGCTCTGGACGAAGAAGCATACCGCGCATTTATTGAACACCAGATCAGCGAAGGCATTCACGGTCTGGTTCCCTGCGGCACCACGGGCGAATCCGCCACCCTGACCCATGAAGAACACGAAAGGGTCATTGAAATATGCATAGATCAGGTCAAGGGCCGTGTTCCGGTTCTGGCGGGCGCGGGTTCCAACAATACCATGGAAGCCATCCGCCTGACCAAGTTTGCGCAAAAGGCCGGGGCCGACGGTGCGCTGCTCATCACCCCCTACTACAACAAGCCCACCCAGGAAGGCCTGTACCAGCACTTCAAGGCCATTGCCCAGGCTGTGGACATGCCCCTGGTGCCCTACAACGTGCCGGGACGCACGGGTTGCAATCTGCTGCCCGCCACTCTCGCCCGTATGGCGCACGACTTCCCCAACATTGTGGGCGTCAAGGAAGCCACCGGCGACCTGGTTCAGGGCAGCCGCGTGCTTGAAAGCTGCCCCGAGAACTTCAGCGTCCTCTCCGGCGACGACTTTACAGCTCTGCCCCTCATGGCGCTTGGCGGCAAGGGTATCATCTCCGTTACCTCCAACATTGTGCCTGGCCGCGTTGCCGCCATGTGCAATGCCTTCAACAAGGGCGACCTCAAGGAAGCGGCGCGCATCCATCATGCGCTCTTTCCCCTGCACGATGCCCTGTTCTTTGAGAGCAACCCTATTCCGGCCAAGACAGCGCTTGCGCTCATGGGCCGCATGGAAGCGGAAATCCGCCTGCCCCTGTGCCCCATGGCCGAAGGCACCAAGCAAAAGCTTATTGAAGTGCTGCGCCAGCAGAACCTCATCTAGCATTGTTGCAGCAAATATGACAAAGCCCCCGAGCCTCGCAGGTTCGGGGGCTTTTGCGTTCAAGCTGCAATAACAATCTGATATCAGGCGCGGTCTTCAGGGCCAGCTGTATCGTCTGCCGCCTCATCAGCTGCATCGTCCGCGTCCGCATGCATGGCGGAAGACGATGAGGCGCAGGTCGCGGAATCAGCTATAGCGGCTGACTGGGCAGCAACGCTACCAGTGCGCGCCCCTTCGCCACGTTCTTCACTCTTGTGCTTCACGCTTTCGCCCTGACTGATAAAGTAGACCTGCTCCGCAATGTTGATGGAGCGCCGCCACACGCGCGTGAGCGAGCGGGTCACAAGTATGATGTGCATGGCCTGATAGGGATCCAGACTGGAATCAGGGTCAGAAAGGCTTTCCATGATCTGCTGGATGATGCGCACTTCGCTTTGCACGGCTTCTTCATCACCGCGCAGCATATGCAGGGCGTCTTGCGCATTGTTCTCACGGAACACACGCACGGCGCGGTCAAAAGCCTCGCTGGCCTTGTAGTACATCTCGCGCACATGGGGGATCACCCCAAAGCCGGGCTTGTCCTGCATCAAAATGGCCTGTTCGGCCATGCTCACGGCCTCGTCGCCAATGCGCTCAAGGTCAACCACCATACGCAGGGCGCTGACCACAAAACGCAGATCCCCGGCCACAGGCTGCGTGCGGGCAAGCAGTTGCAGGGCCATCTCGTCAATTTCATTTTCCAGAGCGTCAATGGCGGCATCGTTTTCAATGACGGACGCCGCGCGGCCCGGATCACCAGCCGCCATGGCCTTGCCGGCGTCTTCCAGGGCAATGCCCACGCTGGCGCACATGACCAGCAGCCTTGTACGCAGTGATACGAGCAGTTGTTGCAAATAATTGGCCTGTTGCTGCATGATCGTTCTCCCGGAACAATTACGCTTGAATGTGAACTGCCCTGCGCTCTCAGCGGCGCACTGGCAGCGCCTGAACATGACGTCCTGACGGCTGCGAGAGCAGGCGGTTAGCCAAAACGGCCTGTAATATAGTCTTCCGTCTGCTTCTTGGCCGGTCTGGTGAACATGACATCCGTGGCGTTGTGTTCAATGAGCCTGCCCATGTAAAAAAATGCCGTATAGTCAGAAACGCGGGCCGCCTGTTGCATGTTGTGCGTAACAATGATGATGGAAAGCGATTCGCGCAGTTCGCGGATGCTTTCTTCAATCTTTTGGGTGGCGATGGGGTCGAGGGCGCTTGCGGGTTCGTCCATGAGCAGCACCTCCGGCTCCACAGCCAGGGCGCGGGCAATGCACAGCCGCTGCTGCTGCCCGCCGGAAAGCCCCAGCGCCGGACTTTGCAGGCGGTCTTTGACTTCTTCAAAAATGGCGGCCCTGCGCAGGGAAAGCTCCACTTTTTCGGCGATCAGGCTTTCGTCCCGCAGGCCATTGACGCGCAGGCCGTAGGCCACGTTTTCGTAAATGGTTTTAGGGAAGGGATTGGGCTTCTGAAACACCATGCCCACGCGGCAGCGTAGCGAAACAACATCCGTATCGGGACGGTTCACGTCCTGACCATCCAGAATAATTTCGCCTTCAACACGCGCGCCGGGAACAAGGTCGTTCATGCGGTTCAGACAGCGCAAAAAGGTTGATTTGCCACAGCCCGATGGGCCAATCAGGGCCGTAACCCTGCGCGGCTCAAAATTCAGGCTTACTTCGTGCAGGGCCTTGTTTTGCCCGTAGTATACACTGACGTTGCGTGCCAGCAGATGCTCGTTCATGAAAGTGCCGCTCCGTAAACGGAAGATAGGGTGAAAACAAGGGCCGTGCTGCCGTCCTGCGCCGGGCTTTCCGCCCGGATGCGGCCACCGTGCCGTTCAACAATGTGCTTGCAGATAGCCAGCCCAAGACCGGTAGTGGCCTGGCCCCTGTGCCGTTCCACCTGATAAAAGCGTTCAAAAATGCGCTCCAGATCGCCCTTGGGAATACCGGGGCCGTCATCCACCACGCGAAAGACCACATCCGGCCCGCTCACGCGCGCGCTGATGCGCACATCGCCGCCTTCCGGCGCATAACGGCCAGCATTTTCAATAAGGTTTCTGAATACCTGCGCCAGATGCGGCTGGCTTGCCATCACGCGGCAGTCTGCGGGGATATCCACAACCACAGAACACTTGCGGCGCTCAAGCACTTCGCGGCACATGCCCGTGGCCTGCGATACGGCATCGCGGGGATCCGTGGGGCTGAGTTCCAGGCTGCCTGTCTTGCCTTCCAGCCGCGCAAGGGTGAGCAGATCGTCCACCATGCGGCTGAGGCAAACCCCGTGTTTCAGAATAATTTCGCCAAAACGGCGGCATTCGGGCGAGGCATCCAGACTGATAAGGGTTTCGGCATAGCCCTGAATGGCTGTCAGCGGAGTGCGCAGCTCATGCGACACGTTGGCCACAAAATCGCGACGCACGCGCTCCAGCCGCATAAGCTCTGTAATATCGTGGAATACCGCCACAGCACCCACGCCTGTCTGGCCCAGATGCTCAAGGCCGCAGGGGCGGGAAATGCATACCGACATGACCTGCCCGGACGAAAGCTCAAGTTGCAGATACCGCTGCTCGCGATTGAGCGTTGGCTCTTCGCCTGCGGCAGCGCCCTCGTGCTCCGCAGAGGGGGCAACGCTGGTTTGTGCCGCGTCTGTCTGAGCTGCTCCAGAACCGGACGCAGCGTTGGCCCCAGAACCGGACACCGGGCAGGCGGCCATGGCCGCATCCACTGCGGCCTGCAACTGCGGCGAGGGAATAACTTCCACCACCTGCGCGCCCAAGGCCGATGCCGCAGCAGGAAATTCACGTGCCAATGCCCGGTTGCAGCGGCGGATGCGCCCATGCGGGCCCAACACCAGCACGCCGTCGCTCATGGTTTCCAGTATGCTTTCAAGCTGGGCTGTCTGCTCCGCAGCCGTGCGCACATGGTCTTCAATATTTTCAGCCATGCGGTTTACCGCTTCAGCCAGCGGAGCAAATTCCCTGCCGGGAATGCGCCGCAAACGCCGCTGAAAATTCCCCAGTGAAATGGCTTCCACCACAGAGACCATCTGCGAAAGCGAATTGCGCAAAGCACCGGAAAGCAGACCTGCCAGAATCAGCGAAAGCACCAGCGTCACAATGCCGATTCTGGTAAATACGGCCACGCGGCTTTCAATTTCCTGTTGCAGGTTGTTCAGCGGCAAGGCAATGCGCAGTAGCCGCGCGTCATTCACGCGCACCGAGGCATACGCCATATCTGTGCCCAGCGTCCCGCTCGAACGCACGGAATATCCCTGCCCACCCTGCATGGCAGCCCGCACCTCAGGCCTGTCCGCATGGTTGTCGAGCTTTGAAACCGGCTGCGCGCCCGGCGCGGTGTCGGCCAGCACGTTGCCGCTGTTGTCAAGGAGCGAAAGCCGTTCCTGCGGCATTTGCAGTATGGCCGCCAGTTCGCGCAGGCCTTCAGGATTCGCCCCTGCCTTGTCGAGAATAGCGGCAGACAGCGTAGTTTCGCGCAACAGCCTTTCGCGCGCCGCGTCAACCTGACTCTGCTCAAAGGAAGCTCTGCCGTAATAAACGGCGATTCCCGATGCAATAAGCGCTGCGGCAAGCACGCTGCAAAAAATTCGTGTTCTGAAAGAAAGCATGGTTTTTCTCGCTCGTAACATGCTGTCGTGGGCAATTACATTTTGAGGATGTGCAACCTCAAAACGATCAAACGATAACGCTGGCGGCCATCAGTCAGGCGTACCGCCCTGCTCCCGCCGCTGCGTCTTACTCCTTGATGCGGTAGCCAACGCCGCGCACAGTCTCCAGCATGGGAGCTGCCTCGCCCAGCTTGGCGCGCAACCTGCGCACATGGGTATCCACAGTGCGAGCGTAGCCTTCAAAGGAATACCCCCAAACGTTGTTGAGAAGCTGCTCCCTGGTACGGACTGATCCGGCATGCCGCAGCAGGTCTTCAAGCAGGCGGAATTCCGTAGCCGTGAGGCTCAACAGCTCGCCCTCCACTTCGGCGGAATGCGCCTCGGTGCGCAGGCGTATGCCGTGCCGCTCAAGAACGGGGCTTTCAACCTTGCGCCCGCCGCGCCGCAGCACGGCCTTGACGCGCAGTATCAGCTCGCGGACGCTGAAAGGCTTGACCACATAATCATCGGCGCCAAGGCTCAGCCCCACCACACGATCCACTTCTTCACCACGGGCGGTGAGCATGAGCACCGGGATGTGGGAGGTTTCAGCCTGCGCCCCAAGGCGGCGGCACACCTCAAATCCATCCACACCCGGCAGCATCACATCAAGAAGCACCAGGTCGGGGGTGTGCTGCCGGGCAAGGGCCAGGCCCTGTGTGCCATCGGCTGCTTCATGCACGGTGAATCCCTCGCGCTCAAGATTGAAACGCAAAAGTTCACGAATATCCGCTTCGTCTTCAACTATCAGTATTTGCTGGCTCATATGTTTCACCTCTATGACGCAAACAGAGTACAGCGGCTTTGTGCGCCAAACTGATGGAGGGCATGTTACAATTGCGTGACGAAAAATATTTCAAACAATCTGCAATATTTCAGCATGTTAATTCCGCAGATTGTAGCTTCACGCAGTCTTCTTCGTTTCGTCATATTTCTGTAACAGAGGCGGGCAAAAAGAGAAACGTACCGGGAAACGCCCCGGCACCAACAGTAGAAACCAAGGAGAAAATCCATGTCTATCGGAAAACTGCTCGCCACTGCCCTCACGGTTCTGAGCCTCAGCGCTCCGGCCATGGCTGCCCAACAGGTCGTCATCAACGGTTCCACCACTGTGCTTCCTGTGGTTCAGAAAGCTGGCGAAGCCTTCATGGCCTCCCACCCCGATGTGGAATTGAGCATTTCCGGCGGCGGTTCCGGCAACGGCATCAAGGCCCTCATTGAAAAGCAGTGCGACATCGCCATGAGCTCGCGCGACATCAAGGAAAAGGAAGTTGAAGCTGCCAAGAAAAACGGCGTGACCCCCAACCGCGTTGTAGTCGCCATTGACGCCATCGTGCCTGTGGTCAACCCTGCCAATCCGGTTGCCGCTCTTACCACTGCCCAGCTGCGCGATATCTATGCCGGCAAGATCACCAACTGGAAGGAACTTGGCGGCCAGGACGGCAAGATCGTTGTCATCTCCCGCGATACGTCCTCCGGTACCTTTGAATGCTGGCAGGAACTTATCATGAAGGAAGAGCGCGTTAACCCCGCAGCTCTCATGCAGGCTTCCAACGGCGCTGTGGTGCAGGCCATTTCCAAGAACAAGAACGCCATCGGTTATGTTGGCCTCGGCTATCTCGACAAGTCCACCAAGGGCCTCAAGGTCAATGATGTGACCGCCAGCGCCCAGACCGCCCTTTCCAAGCAGTGGCCCATCGCCCGCGAACTTTTTGTCTTCACCAACGGCGCGCCTGCTGGCGGCGCCAAGGCCTTTGTGGATTACCTGCTGGATCCCGGCAAGGGCCAGAAGAACGTGCTTGAAGTGGGTTATGTGCCCCTGGGCAAGTAGGTAGATACTACCCGCGTTACACCCACAGCATCGGCGGAGCGGGAAGGCATTTGCCTCCCGCACCCGCCCGGGGAGAAAGCGCAATGCGCTCCAGAGACATCAAGGAAAAAGCGGTGCGCGTCACCCTTACCACCATGGCAGGCAGCTCGCTGCTGGCTCTGGCTGGTATTGTCATTTTTCTCTTCATGGAAGGTCTGCCGCTTTTCAGCGAATACCCCTTCCTCAATTTTCTGTTCGGCAACCTTTGGTATCCCACTGAGGAGCCGGGATTGTTCGGCATATTTCCCCTGCTGGTGGCCTCACTGGCGGTGACGGTACTTTCGTCCCTGCTGGCGGTGCCCATGGGGGTGCTGACAGCGGTTTACCTGACGGAAATCGCCCACCCCAACGTGCGGCGCGTTATCAAGCCTTTTGTGGAGCTGCTGGCGGCATTGCCCTCGGTTGTGCTCGGCTTTCTGGGCATGGTGGTGCTTGCGCCCTTTTTGCAGGATTATCTGGACGCCGCCACAGGTCTGAACCTGCTCAATGCCTCACTGGTGCTGGCGCTCATGAGCGTGCCGACCATCTGCTCCGTTTCTGAAGATGCCCTGTTCGGCGTGCCGCGCGACCTGCGCGAGGCATCGCTGGCACTGGGCGCGACCCGCTGGCAAACAACAGTGCGAGTGGTTATTCCTGCCGCTCTTTCAGGCATAGGCACGGCTGTGATGCTTGGCATGTCGCGCGCCATCGGTGAAACCATGGTGGTGCTGATGGTTGCTGGCGGGGCGGGCATCATCCCCACCTCGCTGCTTGACCCGGTGCGGCCCATGCCCGCCAGCATTGCCGCTGAAATGGCGGAGGCCGCCTTCCGCAGCGAGCACTACCACGCGCTTTTTGCCATTGGCATTGTGCTCTTTTTCCTGACGCTGGCCTTCAATCTGGCCGCCGGATACATAGCCGAGAAGCACCGTCAGGTGGGAACCTCAAGCCTGTAACCGCTCAGTGTTGCAAGGTTGCGCAGTATGACGCCAGTTCAGAACGAGGAAAAATCCATGTCAGCCACCAGCCGCCTTACCCCTGTTCCTTCCGCCGGGCCGAGCATCAAGCTCACACCGCGCCCGCTGGAAGCAGACCTCAAACATCACGGCGCGGATGAACCGCCGCGCGAAGAAGGCGCGCGCCTGCAATTTGCCAGCGGCAAGGGCCGCGGGCAGTACCAGACCTTCATGTTCTGGCTGTTGCGCGGTATTGCCGCCTGCAACGTGCTGGCTCTGCTGTCCGTTTGCGCATTTTTGCTGCAAAACGGCCTGCCTGCCCTGAGCTGGTCGTTCCTGACCGAGGCCCCCAGACAGATGATGACCAAGGGCGGCATATTCCCCTGTATCGTCGGCACGGCAATTCTGTCGCTGGGTTCACTCTTGCTGGCGTTTCCTCTGGGCGTTGCCTCCGCCGTATATCTCAATGAATACGCCAAGCGCAACGCCTTTGCCCGCTTTGTGCGGCTGGGGGTCAACAACCTCGCGGGTGTGCCTTCAGTTGTTTTTGGCCTGTTCGGTCTTTCATTTTTTGTTACCTTCTGCGGATTTGGCGTAAGCATTCTCTCGGGTGTGCTCACCCTTGCGGTTCTGACCCTGCCGGTCATTATCGGCACAGCCGAGGAAGCCCTGCGCAACGTGCCGGACACGTACCGCGAGGCCTCGCTGGCTCTGGGCGCAACCAAATCGCAGACCATTGCCCGCGTTATTTTGCCAAGCGCGCTGCCTGGCATGCTCACTGGGGCCATTCTGGGTGTGGCGCGCGCTGCGGGCGAAACAGCCGCCATCATGTTTACGGCCTCGGTATTCTATATGCCCAAGGGGCCGGATTCCATATTCAGCCCGGTCATGGCGCTCCCCTACCATATGTATGTTCTTGCCACGGCTGGTACGGAAATCGACAAGACCCGCCCCCTGCAATACGGCACCGGTCTCGTGCTGCTCTTGCTGGTGCTGGGCATGAACCTGCTTGCCATTATCCTGCGCGACAGGCTGCAGAAACGTCACTAATTCTCACACCCACCCTCCTCAAACTCCAATACCCTCTCCTTCCCTCCTCTCTGTCAGAGCCCGCTAAAGCGGGCTCTGCTCGTATTGGGCTTGCCAGCCTGGTTGCCAATCAATGACATGTTGCCGCATTGCCGCACATCCAGCGGTGGGATTCTTTCTATCCGGCGCAGAATCAGACAAGCTGAGGTGTCGTTTACCTTCGGACAGCGAGGGAACGGACTCCTCCGAACTCCTGCGATCTACTGCTCTGACATTGCTTTGATGCGACGAGACTGGCTAGAGGCACACAGAAAGATAGCCTGAATCAAAGACGCAAAAAGGGAGGCCCGGAGGCCTCCCTTTGAATGCGTATCAATCCGTCCGCAGACGGTTGCGCTTGGATTAGAAGCTGTACGCGAAGGTAACCTGAGCCTTCCACATATCCTGCTTGCTGAACGAGCTGGGGCTCTGAGACTTCTTCCAGGTGCTGTTGTCCATGCAGTTGACCAGGTAGTCCAGTTCCAGGTTCATTTCCAGGTTCTGGTAGATCTTGTAGGAGTTCACAAGGTTGAATTCCACAAGGCCGTCGCGGGTGGTCATGTAAGGCACGGTGGCAGCGCCCACGCCTTCAGTCCAGGCATAGGCAGAGCTCATGTATTTGACCATGCTGGTGCTGTTGGTGCCGCCCCAGTAAGCCAAACGGAAGGTGTGCTTCAGGTCTTCCAGGAAGCTCATGTCCTTCAACTGGGCGCCGATGCCCCAGGTACCAGCGTAGTCAACGCCGTAGTCCTGACGCAGCCAGCCGTAGTTGCCGTCGCCCATGTAGGAGGTGAAGTTGCCGGTGGGCACCAGGGAAGGCATGCGCTCGGAACCGTTCTTCACGCTGCTGTCATCGCCGGAAGCGTACCAGCCGAACAGACCGGGGGTAGCCCAATCCAGCTTGTATTCAACAAGGGCCTTGGCCAACCAGCCCTGACGCTGGGTGCTGCCGCGAACGATATCGCCGCTTTGGCCCTTCTGCACATCGTAACGGCCCATGCCTTCAACATAGCCGTAGTTGATGTCCAGTTCGATGTTCAAGGGATCGAACATGGTCACAGCCAGGGGCAGACCGGCCCAGAACATGGAGCCGTAGGCCTTGCTGGTGCCGCCAAGGGCCTTACCAGTGGAAGCGGCGGGGAAGGGCAGCAGAGTATAGGGGGGGTTGCCGTCACGGCTGCCGATATTGTGATAGGTGGGGTTGTCCACACCATCTTCGGTACCGTCATAGTAGTTGGTCAGGGTGTTCTTGCCCATCACGCCGTACATAACCCAAGGCGTAAGGTTAACGCCGTCAAAGGTCAGGGGAGCAGTCACGCCGAACAGATCCATGTTGTCAAGATAGTTCACATGGTTGTTGCTGTAGCGAGCATCCTTGCCATTGAAGTTATCATTGAAAGGACGCGCCCAGAAAGTGGTCATGCTGACGTTTTCGTTGAACTTGTACGAAGCAACCACTGCGGCCACATCGGTATCCATAACAGCGGATCCACCAGCGTAGGTGTTGGGCAGGGCAAGACCCTGGATACCCATGCGCACCTTGGCATCGGTCTGGGGGATGGCCCAGTCGATGTAGGCGTTCTTCACACGAACCTGGTTGGTGCCGTCAGCGCCAAGGGAGCCGCCCGTTGCAGACTGGCCCCACTTCTGCGTGCCGATTTCAAAGTACACGGTGCCGGACAGGGCTTCAGAAGCCACGGCGTCCAACTGCAAGCGCACGCGCTGCTGAGCGTCAAAAGTGTCGGTCGTGTCGGCCTTGCGCTTATTGCCGTTATCCGAAACTTTGCTGACAGGGCTGTCAGTACCAACGCCGAAGCCCATGAGCCACTGGCCCTTGGCCTTGAAATCAATGGCGCTGGCACCGGTGGCCGCGCCGAACACCAGGCCGGCGGCCAGGATAAGCGTACAGATGCGTTTCATAAATCCCTTCCTCTCTAGTTTTTCCCACAGGGT
>NZ_DASQOG010000143.1:0-5544 GCF_035644575.1 Desulfovibrio sp.
GTGCCCACAAAGCCGGGAATCTTGCCACCCCGCTCAGTGATTGGTATGAGAGCGGGACGAGTTTATTCTTCAGAAGGTCTTTTATGATGAAACCCCTTCTTTCCCTTTGTGTTCTGGCCAGTCTGTGCCTCCCCCAGCCAACGGCGGCGGATCAGACCGACTATGCGGAATATACACCTTCGCCGGGAAGCCCCGCAGCCAACCACGCCGCAGATATGCGGACATGGCTGCAACAGCTTTCGCCCGCGCAACGGGCCAAAGCCCAGGCCGTCATTGACGAATACTCCCCCAAGGTGAACGAACTGCGCAAAAGCATCATGCTGAAAAAAAACGAGCTTGCCCACCTGAGCTACAACCAGACCACCTCGCCGGAAACGCTGCCCCGTCTGGGGCATGAATTACAGCAATTGCGAGATGAACTGCGCGCCCTTCTGCAACGAGCAGACCAGCGCATGGATACTGAGGTAGGCGTTCCGCTTGGCAGCCCGCAAACCCGCGGGTGCAGCATGGAATATCCCGGTCTGTCCACTTCCGCCAGCAAGTAACCGCGACAATCTGCTCGCAGCAACACGCGTCCGCCCTCAAGGCGGGCGCGTTTTTTTATTCAATTGCGCCCGGCAGCCCCTGTAAGAAAATTATGCAGATGTACAAATTTTATACAGAGACAATGCCCGAATGTATAAAAAACATACGCTTCTCTGCCCAAGGGCGCAACGGCAACGGGGAATAATCCATCAACAGCATAATTTTATTGAATAAAAATTAGTTGGCACACGCATTGCTATATAGCAAGCAAACGTTGCAGGAACAACGAAACCATATACGAGAAAAAAGACTACGAGGTAGCCTTCCATGAAATCCAAAAACATCGCCATCGCAGCCATACTTGCAGCAACCCTGATGGGTGGCGCTATAACGGCATACAGCCAGCCTGGCCCCGCAGGAGATATGCCCGAAGGTATGCGGGAAATGGGCGGCTGCATGGGTGAAATGCCCTGCCCTGGCATGCAGGGACACGGCATGATGGGCCGTGGGGCGTATACCCCCGAACAACAGCAGAAGTATGACGCCATTGTGGCTGAGTTCGTCAAACAGATGGAACCCGTAAAGGACCAGATGTTCATCAAGCGACAGGAGCTGCGCGCCCTGCAAAATGCCTCCACCCCCGATATTGCGGCTGTGCGCGCCACTGCCACCGAATTGCTGCAACTCAGAAAGCAGCTCGGTCAGATGCACGAAACCATGACCCAGCGTCTTGAAAAAGAAGTGGGCAAGCCTGCCGCTGCCCCCATGCCCAAAAAGGACGCACCCGCTGCGGCGAAACACCAGCACGGCGCGGCCCAGTAACCACAACTTAACCGAAATTGCCGCTCCCAACTCGTCCGCCCAAGGCGGTTGACATATACAGATCACTGCGAACAGATTTCCGTCCTGCCCCCTACCCCCAAGGGGGGTATTACGGAGCCTCCAAGAACCTCCTCCTTTGAACAGAACCTTATAACCATCAACACCCTCCCTCCCTTCTCGGCCGCCGGTTCCCCCCCGGCGGCCGCCTCCTTTTCCAGATCAGACAACAAACGCACAGAACCCGCAGTAAAGCGGATTCTGTGCGTTTTGCCCTGCGCGGCATTACTCTGGCCGCGCTTGAATTTTAGCAACTGAGCGTGGGGAAAAAACTTTTTACAAAAGGCGTCTCCCTGCAAAACATTTTGCTTCCAACCATGCCTAGATGAAAACAAGCTGCGGCGAGATTTTCTCGTCAAAAAATACCGTGCGCAGCCCCAGCGCGGCCCACTTGGCGCGCAATTCACCCTTGGCGCCCCAAAAGAAACCCTGGGCTGACCGGGGCAGCTGCAAATCAAACTGCGCGGCTGGTGTTACCGCCCCCTCGCCTAGCAGTTCCCTTACCGCCAACAGCAAGGCGCGGCCCCTGACCCTGCCGCCAAGCTCCCTGTCCACCGGCCCCGCAAGCACGGCACTTTCCAGCCCCGCCTCCGGGGCAAGCCCCATGCGGATCACGGGCACGTTGGCCCGCGCTGCCATGAGCCAGCCGTGAGCAAGGCTTTCAAGTGTATCCTCCAGCGGCCAGGGTTTGTAGCTCCCCTCACGCCACATGGCGGCAAGGCCGGTGCCTTCAAGCACAAGGCAGGGATAAAACCGCAGCATCTGCGCGCCCGCAGCCAGGGCCATTGGTACATCGTCCCTAAAAAACTGCGGGCTATGCCCCGGCATGCCGGGCAAGAGCTGCACCACCAGCTTGAGGCCCGCAGCCCGCACAAGGGCGCAGGCCGCCTTGGCAGTGCCGCCGGTATAGCCCCGGCGGGAGGCGGCAAGGGCGCTGTCGGCAAAACTCTGCACGCCCAGTTCCACCACGCCGCAGCCTGCGGCGCGCAGCCTCTCCAGTATCGCGGCGTCTACCCTGTCTGGACGTGTTGAACAGCGGAAGGAACGTATCCAGCCTTTTTTCTGCGCTTCGCAGGCCAGATTAAGGCAGGCGGACAGATCCTCCTCCGGCAATGCCGTGAACGTGCCTCCGTAAAATGCCAGTTCCGCCGCAGGTTGCCCGCTCTCGTGGCGCAGACGCAAATTCTCCCGTGCGGCAAGCAGCAGGCCCTCCACGCTTGCGGCGCGCGGGCTTTCCACCATGTCCGGATTTTGACAGCCGCCAATGCCGGTCTGCACATCCTGCGCGCAAAAAACACAGCGCACAGGGCAGCCCCTGAATGGCAAAAAAACCGGCACAACGGCCTGCCTTTGTGCCGCACTGCGCCGCAGCCATACAAAATCCAGCGGCACTACGCGCCTTTTGCCCACAATCTGCGATGAATGGTGCGCACTATTCAGAGTCATATCCATATCCGCCCCACATATATGGGGTGCGGCGGCGGTTTCACAGCCGGTCTCCTCAGAATGGGATTGTCTATAAAAGGGCGCAGAAATGTCCATAAGGGTCATGGACAAAAACTTTTTTTTGAGGGGCATAGGGGGCTCGCTGACTGTGAAACGGTATGCAGAGCGCATTGGACGGAAAATAACATGCAGGCGATTTTTTTAAAAAAATCTTGCTCTGTCTGTAACTTGCGTGTATTTTACACAAAAGTTCCGTTTGTGTGAAGCTGACAAACATTGCTGCGGGGCATTAGGGACACTGGGTTCCACTCAGCCATACCAGCGCACTGCGCCGGAGAGCACTATGAAAAAAACACTGACCAAAGCGGACATCGTGGAGGCCATCTACGAAGAGACGGACAAAAACCGCGTAGATGTCAAGAACGTGGTAGAAAAACTGCTGGAGATCATGAAGGTCGCCATCAAAAAAGACCGGGCCCTGCTTATCAGCGGATTCGGCAAGTTTGAGTGTTATGACAAGGCCTCCCGCAAGGGCCGCAACCCCAAGACAGATGAAACCATCACCCTGCCGCCGCGCAAGGTTATGGTGTTTCGCCTCTCGCGCAAGCTTCGCGCAGAGCTGAACCCCTAGGCAAGCTCGGAGCCTCGGCAGCCTTGGCATGCCGGTGGGGGCGCGTGTGACGCGTTTCTTGTCGTGCGCGCTTTTTCTTTGCCATCTGGCCTACAAAAAATGCACAGCCCGGCACGGCAGACATGCTTGCCGGGCTTGAGCAACCGCCTTGCCCTGCTGTGCAGGACGTAAGGCGGCACTTGGGGATCAAAGCAGGATGCCCGTCATTTCCGCGGCTCAGCCGCAGAGTGCGGAGCATCCCACACCGCAACTCGAAAGAATCCAGGCTGACGCCAGCGCGGCGGGCATGTCCACGCCGTCCAACGGGAGTCGCACATGCTTTTCAACTCGTACACATTCCTTTTCGCTTTTCTACCCCTGCTGCTGGTATGCTGGCGGCTGGCCCAGGGCTACGGCCCCACTGGTCTTGCTTTGGTGCTGCTGGCTTTTTCCGTAGTATTTTACGGTTTGTGGGGCTTGCCCTTCCTGATTCTACTGGCTGTGATTCTGGGCATGAACTATGCCTTTGCCCTTGCCCTGGCAGCGCCAGAGCCAGAGCAGAAACAGGATGCCGCCGCTGATGACGCGGAAGGCGATGGCGAAAAGGCCTGTCTGTGCGGTTCGCGCAAGCAGGCTGGCTGCCGGTTCCACCTGAGCCGCAAGGGTCTGCTTATCCTTGCCCTGGTGCTCAACCTGCTGCCCCTGCTGTGGTTCAAGTATTCCGCCTTTCTGGCCCAGAATCTTGGGGCGTTGCTGCATGCGCAGTGGCATTTCTCCCCGCCCGGGCTGCCCTTGGGTATTTCTTTTTATACCTTCATCCAGATCGCCTGGCTTGTCAGCGTATACCGCGGGCAGGTAACGCCCCAGGGCTTTACGCGGCATGCGCTGTTCTCCGCATGCTTTCCCTATGTGATTTCCGGGCCAATAGTGCGCTATGAGCAGATAGGCCCGCAGTTTGATACCCTTGCCCCCACCACGGCGGAAAATCTGGCTCAGGGCTTTACGCTTTTTACCATAGGCATGGTCAAAAAGGTTCTGCTGGCCGACAGTATCGCCATGTACGCCGACTCTGTCTTCAATGCTGCGGAAAAGGCCTTTCCCCTCAGCGGGGCCGAGGCGTGGCTGGGTTCTCTGTGCTATACCTTCCAGCTGTATTTTGACTTTTCGGGCTACACGGACATGGCCATTGGCCTTGCCCTCATGCTGGGACTCCGGCTGCCGGAAAACTTTGATTCCCCCTACAAATCCACAGGCATTGTGGACTTCTGGCGGCGCTGGCACATCACGCTCAGTTCGTGGCTGCGCGATTTTCTGTACATCCCCCTAGGCGGCAACCGCAAAGGGCGGCTCATGCAGTACCGCAACCTGTTTCTGACCATGCTGATCGGCGGCGCGTGGCACGGCGCAGGCTGGACCTTTATTGTCTGGGGCGCGCTGCACGGTTCCATGCTGGGCATCAACCACTTTTTCCGCGCCTGCATCAAGGGCAAAACGCTGGAACGCGTATTGGCCCTTGCGCCGCTGCGCCTCTGCTCCATCCTGTTTACATTTTTCTGCATCAATCTGTGCTGGGTTGTGTTCCGCGCGCTGACAATTGAAGGCGCGGGCCGCATGTTCAAAGCCATGTTCACAGGGCCGTTTACGCGTGAAGCGGCGGGCCTGAGCGCAACAACCGACGGGCTTGCGGGCTTTGCCGCCCTGGTGGCACGCTGGCTGCCCAACAACTACATTCAGGGATGGGTTCCCTTTGCGCTGCTGCTGGCGAGCTTTCTGGTGGTCTGGGCGCTGCCCAACAGCCGCGAGATTCTGCACGGCAGACGCGATGGCAGCCGCCCGCGCCTGAGCTGGCGGCCCACCGCCGCCTGGGCCACAGGGCTGGCCGTTATGGCCTTCCTGACCCTGATTCTGGTTTCGCGCAAGGCGACCTTCCTGTACTTCCAATTTTAACCACGCGTGAACGCCATGAACAACACAGAAACCGCCTTTTTGAAGCGTTATTTTCTCGTGCTGCTGGGCCTTGTCCTGGCGGGATGCCTGCTGGCCGTTCCCTATACCGCGTGGTGGCTGCACAGCAGCGGCGACGT
>NZ_DASQOG010000144.1:0-13608 GCF_035644575.1 Desulfovibrio sp.
ACGAACGAATATTGCAGGAAGCCCGCGACCACTCCACGCCGCTTATGCAGCGGCTGCGCTTTCTGGGTATTTTTTCCAGCAATCAGGACGAATTCATCAAGGTTCGCGTGGCTTCCCTTGTGCGCCTTACCCGCTCCAAAAACAAAATAAAGCCGCTGCTCATGGGCGGCCTAACCCCGGATGAAGCCTTGCAGCGCGTTAACGACAAGGCCGCCACCGCGCAAACGGCCTTTCGCGAAACCTACGAGGAAGTGCTGGACGCCATGGAGCACGAGGGCATACGCGTGCGCGATGAAACAGAACTCAGCGAAGGGCAGGATGCCTTTTGCCGTGGCTATTTCGGCAATGTGGTCTATCCGCAGCTGGTGCCGCTCATTCTGAACAAATCCGCCCGGCTGCCCTTTCTTCAAGACAGCCAGATATACCATGCCGTCAAGATGGAATCGGACGCCGCCCCCGGCAAATGCCGCTATGCGGTGCTGCGCATCCCCGTCAACGCCGCCTGCCCGCGCTTTGTGGAAATGCCCTCGTCGCCCGGCTGCCACGACATCATCTTTGTGGACGACATCATCAGGCTGTGCCTGAACAATATTTTCTTCATGTTCAACTACGACCGCATTTCCGCATACACCTTCAAGGTAATGCGCGATGCGGAGCTGAGCCTTGACGACGACGTGTCCAAAAGCCTCATTGAAAAAATGGAAGAAGGGCTGGAACACCGCCTGCGGGGCCGCCCCGTGCGCCTTATCTACGACAGCGCCATGCCCGAAGACCTGCTTTTTCTGCTGGCCTCAAAGCTCAACCTCAAAAAGAGCGAGCTTGACCCCGGCGCGCGCTACCACATGATGCGCAGTCTCATGAGCTTTCCGCGCGTGCGGCCTGATCTGGAAAACGCCGTCATGCCCGCCCTCACCCATCCGGATATCAAGCCCTTCTCCAGCATCCTCAAGGTGGTGCGCAGCAAGGATATTTTGCTGCACTTTCCCTACCATACCTTCAATCATGTGGTGGAATTTCTGTGCGAGGCGGCCATCGACCCCAAGGTGACGGATATTTCCATCACCCTGTACCGCACGGCAGACCATTCGCGCATCATCAACGCCCTTATAAACGCAGCGCAGAACGGCAAAAGGGTTACGGCCTGCGTGGAGCTCATGGCCCGCTTTGACGAGGAGCGCAACGTCAAAAGCATCGACATGCTGCACCAGGGCGGGGTGCGCGTCATCCACGGTCTCAAAGACCTCAAGGTGCACAGCAAGGTCATTCTTGTGGAGCGCGCCGAGGGCGGCAAAAAAACAGGCTATGTCTACATCGGCACCGGCAACTTCAACGAAGATACGGCGCGACTGTACAGCGACATGGGGCTTCTGTCCGCCAATCCGGAATTTGCGGAAGACGCCCGCACCATATTCAATTTTCTCAATGCCTCGCACAAACCGGTTTCGTGCCGTGAGCTGGTGGCGGCCCCCCAGTGCATGCGCGCTTTTTTCACCAACGCCATCGAGCGCGAAATACGCAATGCCAGAGCCGGAAAAAAGGCCTACATCCACGTAAAGCTCAACAGCCTTACTGATGAATCCATGATCCGGCTGCTTTACCGCGCCAGCAAGGCCGGGGTGGAAATACGCCTCATTGTGCGCAGCGCCTGCTGCCTCAAGCCGCAGATTCAGGATCTGAGCGAAAACATCCAGGCCATCAGCATTGTGGACAAATTTCTCGAGCATGCGCGCATTGCGCTCTTTTGCAACAACGGCAGCGAGCTGGCCTATATCTCAAGCGCAGACTGGATGCCCCGCAATCTTGACCGCAGGCTGGAAGTGGCGGCCCCTGTCCACTGCCCGGCCCTGCGCCAGAACCTGCGGGACATTTTTGACATCCAGTGGGCGGATAACGTCAAGGCCCGCATTCTTGACGGCACCGGGGTCAACAAATACAGCAAGGGCGAATCCGTGGCCCCCTGCCGCTCGCAAACGGTGCTGCACGAATACTACAGCCGCATGGCCGCCCGCCCCGCGGCAGATGGGCCTGCCGCCCATGCCCCAACCAGCCGGGCAAAAAAATTGCGGGCGTCCGCAGCCAAAAGCAGAAAGCCCGCGCGCAAGTCCCCTGCCGCTGTGCGCAACAATACGGTTGAAGCAATGGCCGAAACATAGAGCTGTCTGTCATTCAAAGGCCTGGTTGCTCAGCGTGAGCGCTGAAAAAATCCGCGCCGACATGCAGGCATTCAATATAAACAAGCCCTGAAGGCGCAGGCTTTCCTGCACCCCTCACCCTAAAAACCAGTGTATATTCCTGCGGTCTTGGTGTAGTCTTGCCGAACCGCGCCTCAAGGCGTGCGGTAACTACCGCAAGGCATTTCACACCCTGCCGCAAGAGTAGTTTGCTAATGAAGCGAGTTAGCTGCTCTGCAAGGATTTTTCTGAAAATCCTTGCCCGAAATGCGCGCAGGCAGGCTTTGCCTGCCGCGGGTATTTCAAGTGTTAAATGCTCCAGAGGAGACAGAGTGAAACCCAGCATGCTTGCCGCCATTGACGTGGGCTCCAACGCCATACGCTTTCTCATCAGCAACGTTGAGGATCTGAGCCCCGACAAGCCAGTCAAAAAAAACGCCTACCTTCGCATTCCCATTCGCCTTGGGACGGATGTTTTCCTTTATGGGGCCATCTCTGAACAAAAGCAGGCCGCCTTTGTGGACGCCATGATCGGCGTTGCCCACATCATGCGGGCCTACGGGGTTGACCACTACCGCATCTGCGCCACCAGCGCCATGCGCGATGCCGCCAACGGGCAGGACATCATGAATCTTGTGCGCGAAAAAACAGGCCTGCGCATAGATATCATCAGCGGGCTGGAAGAAGCGCAGATTCTCTTTAACGCCAACGCCCTGGCCAGATACACCGATGTGAACAGCGCCCTGTACGTGGATGTGGGCGGCGGCAGCACTGAGGTGGTGGCCCTGCGCGACGGCAAGCTGCAAGAGGCTTTTTCTTTTCAGCTCGGCACGGTGCGCATTCTCGCCAAAGCCGTGGACCCTCGTGAACGCGAACGCTTTGCCGCAGAAATGCGCAGGCTGGGTGAAACCTATGCGCCGCAATGCGTCATTGCCTCGGGCGGCAACATCAACAAGGTTTCAAAACTGCTCGAAAAACGGGACGGCAAGCCAGTTGGCGCGCCGGAACTGCGCGCCCTCTACAAGGATCTGCTGGGCCTGCCGCTGGAAGGCCGCATGGAAAAGTACAGCCTCAACGCCTACCGGGCGGACGTTATTGTTCCGGCATTGGACATATTCCTCGGCGTGGTTGACATGTCGGGCGCAAAGCAGCTTGTCATACCCAAGATAGGCCTTGTGGACGGTATCATCCGTCACATGTGGCTCAATGCGGACAGCCTCGAAGACCGGGCCTGCCCCGGGCTGGCGCATTAGGGCTGCACACTTTTCATCTCTCGCAGATTGCGCCTCCCCCCGGCGCAAATCGACAGTGCCTGTCCTTGTTTCATGCCCGCCGTAGACAAATAGTGCCGAATCCGGCATTCATAGCATAGCACCTGTTAACGCGTAGCGTTAGCGGGCGCTTCCTTCATAATTCCACCTGTTTTGCAGCGCTCCGGGCCATGCGGGTACCGGATTTTCGCTCCTGCCCTTTACCGCACTGCGGAGGAATCATGCCGACAACGCCACTGCGTTTCCTGCTCATAATTCTGGCCGTTTTTCTGCAAGCCGTTCCGGCTCTGGCCGGGCCTGCCTACCGGGTGGCCGCACCCAGCAATCCGCAGGAGGACAACTGGCTGCGCCGCGAAGGGTTTTCCATAACTTTTCAGGTGGATGAAGCCCGCTGCAAAAAGGAATACGGCGCGGACTGGTCGCGCCAGTGCGCCTCTTCTCCCGCAGGGGAGGAAGGCCGCGTTGTGGAAGGCGTGCGCATGACGCCGCCCGTAGCCGGTGTGTGGCGCTGGACGGACGACTCCACCATGGAGTTCACCCCCAAGGAACACCTGACGCCCGACACCCGCTACACCATTTCTCTTGAAAAAATGGCTTTGCCGGGCCGGTTCTCTCTCAAGCGGCAAGCCGTGTACGCCACCCAGCCTCAGGCCGTGCGCGTGGGCAAGGAAACGTTCTGGATCGACCCCTCGCCCAAGGGCGCGCATGCCGTTTCCGTCCCCTTGCGCTTTATCTGGCCCGTGGGCACTCAGGATATGGATGGCCGCATCACCATTGGCCCCAGCGATGCAAAAAGCGGCCTTGCCCTCGGCGCGCCCCGCCTTGTGTGGAACGAACGCCGCGACGAGGTGGTCGTCACCGCGCCCGTCACAGCCCTGCCGGAAAAAAACGCCGCGGCCCGCATCAGCATCAAGGGTTTGCCCGCCTTTGCCGAAGGTTCTGGCAAGTGCGTGGTCGTTGCGCCCAAAAAGGACGCCAAGGCTCCGCCGAGCGTGGAGGCCCTCTTCTCCATCACCGGACGCGCCCGCCTGATGGATGTATCTAAAATTACTATTAATCCCGTCTATGACGACAAGCTGGACAAAAAATTCCAGCTTGAGGTCAAGACCTCCCTGCGCGTCCTGCCCACAGAGCTGCTGCGCAAGCTTGAGCTTATCCAGTTGCCCCGCAAGCTCACCGCCGAGGCCGGGAAAGATGCTGACTGGACAAAAATGCCCGCCATCAGCCCTGATGACGTTAAAAACGGCACGCGCCTCAAGCCGGAGCTGATGCAGGCAGCCGATGAACCGGCAGACCGTATTTTGCTGCGCATTCCCGCGGAGGCGGGACGCGGCCTGCTGGCCGCAGTGGACAAGGGCCTGCCCTCCACCGCAGGGCCGGAAACCGCACAGGTTCGCCGCTTTATCATGACTGTACCCTCCCTCGGCACCGAAGTGGGCTTTTTGCAGCCCGGCAACGTGCTGACCCTGAGCGGCCAAAAAAAGCTGGATATTTACGCCACGGGTCTTACCTCGGTGGCCTGGCGCGCCGAGCGCGTCCGCGATCCTTTTCTGGCCCTTGCCGCAAAAGAATCAGGCTTTGAATACCCCACAGCAGATATGGACGTCATGAGCGATGTGGTGGAAGGCCGCATTGAAGTACGCAAGGAACAGGCAGGCGCTTCATCCTTTCCCGTGCTTGACCTGGCCCCGTTGCTGCGCGGCGGCAAGGAGCCGGTGCACGGCCTCATGCGCATAGAGCTGACAGGATACAACGGCGATAAATCCATTGCCTACGCTGCCCGCCTGCTGCTTGTCACAGATATGGGCCTGACCGTTAAAATGGCAGGGGACGGCGCGCGCACGGTCTTTGTGCAGCATCTGGGCACCGGCAAGCCTGTGCAAGGGGCGGAAGTACGCCTGCTGGGCCTTAACGGTTTGCCGCTGCAAAGCGCCGTCACCAACGCGCAGGGCCGCGCCGACCTGCCGCCCGCCAATGGTCTTGAACGCGAAAAGCGCCCCGTAGCTGTGGTGGCTCTGGCCCCCGCAGCAGGAAAGGCCGCCGATGCCGGCAAAGACGCTGGCCCGCAGGATCTGGCGTGGCTCTCACTGGACGATGCCACCCGCATGGTGGATTACAGCAACTTTGCCATTTCTGGCCGCCACACCTCGGCGGATGGCCTGAGCGCCTCGGTTTTCAGCCAGCGCGGCATCTATCTGCCGGGCGAAACCCTGCACTTTGGCTGCATTGTGCGGCGGTTTGACTGGCAGCCCATGCCCGCCGGTCTGCCGCTGGAGGCCGTGCTTGTCAGCCCCACCGGGGCGGAGGTCATGCGCCGCGCCTTTACCGTGGGCGATGACGGTCTGAATTCCTTTGACTGGGCTTGCCCCGAAGATGCAGCCGTGGGCTCGTATCAGCTTGATGTACGCCTGCCGGGCGACACTGCCAGATCCGGCGCTTCGCCCGTGCTGGGCAGCACCCGCGTGCGCGTTGAAGAATTCCAGCCCGACACCCTGGCCCTTGCGGCCTCGTTTACGCCCGCAGCGCCCAAGGGCTGGATACGCACCGGGCAGGACGCCCCGGCTGTGGAAGCGCAGGCGCGGCTGGATAATCTGTATGGCGAACCCGCGGTCAATCACCGCGTTCAGGCCACCCTGCGCACGGAAAAAAGCCGCCTGCACTTTGCGGGATACGAAGACTATACATTCTATGAGCCTGCGGGCTTTGAGGGCGAAGGCCAGTCGCTGGAGCTGCCCGCCGCCTTTACAGACAGCAAGGGCATAGCCGCCTTTGCCCTGCCTCTGGGCAGGTTGCAGGCCGGTACCCTTCGCGGGGCTGTGCAGATCGAAGGCTTTGAGCCAGCGGGCGGCAGGGCCGTTACCCGCCAGCTTGATTCGCTGTTCTCGCCTCTGGCCGTGGCCCTTGGCTACAAGCCTGAAGGCGAGGTCAACAACCTTGACTACATTCCGCAAAACGCCAAGGCCTCCCTGCGCCTGCTGGTGCTGAACAATGACCTCGCGCCCGTAAACCTTGCCAAGGCCGAAGCCGTGTTTTCCGCCCGGCGTTACGTCAACAGTCTGGTGACTGATTCCAGGGGCGAATACCGCTACGATGCCACGCCCGTTGATACGGAACTGGTGCGCAAGACTCTTGATCTTGGCGCACAGGGCCTCTCCCTGCCCCTGCCCACCACGGATGCGGGCGATTTTCTGCTCACCGTGCGGCAGCCGGACGGGGCCGTGCTGGCGGTTATCCCCTATACGGTGGCTGGCGACAGGCTTGCCCAGCCTTCCGCGCTTTCCACCGAATCCCTTGCCAAGGGCGATCTGCGCCTCAAGCTCGACAAACAGCAGTACGCCCCCGGCGACACCATCAAGATGCGTATTTCCACGCCCTATGCGGGTGCGGGCCTCATAACCATTGAACGCGAAAACGTGCTGGCTCAGGCTTGGTTCACGGCCCAGGCTGGCGAAAGCGTGCAGGAAATCCGCATTCCCGAAGACTTCCAGGGTCGGGGCTACGTGAACGTTTCCTACGCCCGTTCGCTGGATTCGGACGTGGTCTATATGAAACCGCACGTGGTCGCCGTGGCTCCCTTTATAGCGGGCATTGACCAGCGCGATCTGGGCCTTGCCCTTACCGCCCCAGCGCGCACATTGCCGGGTGATACCGTCACCGTGCGGCTTACCTCCCGGGTGCCGGGCCGTGCGCTGATCTTTGCCGTGGATGAAGGCGTGTTGCAACTCACGGGCTTTACCACGCCAGACCCGCTGCGCGACCTTTTGGGCGACCGGGCGCTGGATGTGAGCACCGCACAGATATTTGACCTGCTCATGCCCGACCATGCGCGCCTGCGTGGGCGCATTCCCGGTTTCGGCGGCGACATGTCCGGCCCCGGCGGGCGCTTCCTCAATCCTTTCAAACGCAGGGGCGAGCCGCCCTTTGCCCTGTGGCAGGAAATTGTGCCCGTGGACGCCAAGGGTACAGAAGTGCGCTTTACCGTGCCGCAGTACGCCAGCGGCAAAATCCGCATCATGGCCGTGGGCAGCGCCGCGCCCAGGCAGGGTCTTGCCCTGGCAGGCAGAACGGAAGCTTCCATGGAAGTGCGCGGTACGCTTATTCTCAAACCTTTGCTGCCGCTGGCTGCCGCCCCCGGCGACGAGTTTGACGGCGCGCTGGTTGTGGCCAACACCGTTGAAGGCAGCGGCCCCGGCGCACGGGTGCGCGTGAAGATGGAAAGCACCTCCGGCGGGCTGACCTTTGCTCAGGACCCCGCCCCCCAGACTGTGACCGTGGACGAAAACGGCGAGGCAACCATCAACTTCCGCATGCGGGCGCAGGATATTCTTGGCGAAGCCGCCGTGCGCTTTACCGCGAACCTTGAAAACTCCAAGGCAGACAAGCCCGTCATCCGCACACAGACGGTATCCATACGCCCGCCCATGCCGCGTCTGCGCACGGAGAGCATTACCCCGCTGCGCGGCCCCGCAAGCGTTGACGTGCAGCGCAACCTGTATCCCTTTGAGGCTCAGGGACAGGCCAGCGTGGGCGCCATGCCCGTGCTTGCCCTGCGTTCGCTGCTTGCGCGGCTGGACACCTACCCTTACGGCTGCACGGAGCAGCTCATCAGCCGCGCCATGCCCTATGCGGCCCTGCTGGGTTCGCCCGAGGCACGGCACGAGGTCTTGCGTAATCCCAACATCAGCCCCGAGACCATGCTCAAGCGCGGCAACAAGGTTATCAGCGCCGCATTGAGCGCCATCATGGGCAACTTTACCCAGTATGAAGGCGTAAGCCTGTGGCCCGGCGGCACAGCCAGCGACTTTGTCACCGCCTACGCGGCGGACTTTCTGCTGACCTTGCGGGACAGCGGCACTGTCACGCCCGAGGGGCTTTCGCACAACCTGCTCGATACCCTTGAATCCATTGTGGGCCGCTCGCCCACAGACATGGCCGACGCCCGCGTCAAGCTCTACGGGGCCTGGATTCTGCAACGCGATGGCCGCATCATGACGCAGGATCTGGAGCGCATCGAGCAGTGGCTCAAGGACAACTTCAAAGGATGGGAAAACGACATAGCCGCCGCCTTCCTGGCCGACAGCTACGACATGCTGCGGTTGCGGCGCAGGGCCGAGCAGCGCATGCCCGCGACACTCACCCGTTGCGATGACGCGTTCATGAGCAACGGCGCAGTTCAGGCGCTGCATGCCCTCATGGTGGTGCGGCACTTCCCGGAAAAGAAAAAGAGTCTGCGTATGGCCGACCTGCTGGACAGCGCCTTCAGCACAAATGCGACCACTGTGGATATGGGCCTTGGAGCCAGAACCCTGCTGGTCATGGGTGACGCAAACGCCCTCAAGGCAGACAGCCTCAGCCTGGCCTGCCAGCAGTACGCCCAGGGCTTTACCCCGGCGGAGGGCAAGGCATCGCCCCTTGGCGGAGCGCTTGTTCTTGATGCCCCGGGCTGCACCCGCTACCGCGTCGAAATACCGCAGGGCGAGCCTCTGCTCAGCCTCTTGGTGACTACAGAAGGTTTTGACCGCGCGGTCATGAGCGATGCCTCCAATGGCATCAGCCTGCAACGACGCTACCTTGACTCCAAGGGTGAGACCATTACCACGGCCAGGCTTGGCGACGTCATCACTGTCGAACTGGCCATACAGGCTGGCGCAGAGATCAACAACGTGGTGTTGCTGGATCTGCTGCCCGGCGGATTTGAACCCGTGCTGGAAAGGAACGGACAGAGTCAGTCGCAGGACGGGCTGGTGCGCTACGAACGCCGCGAGGACAGGGGCATCTTCTTTGTGGATCTGAACGGCGACCGCCAGACCTTTACCTACAAGGTGCGGGCTGCCTCCAGAGGGCGCTTTGTGCTGCCCGCAGCCACGGCGGAAGCCATGTACAACCCGGCTGTAACCGCCCGCACGGGCGGCGGTAATGTCACTGTCGAATAAGCTTCTGACCCGGTTCCGTATGGCTTTGCCGCTTGTGCGGAACCGGGCTGCCCATATGCCAGACGCCTTCCGTGCCCTGCTGCGGCGCAGAAGGCGTCTGGCACTTGCCGCATGCGTACTGGCTCTGCCGCTGGCGGCCCTGCTGCTCTGGCTGGCCTTTGCCCCCTGCCCGCACCCGCTGGCGGGAGTGGAGTTCTCACGTATGGTGCTGGACAAACGCGGCGGCATCATGCGGGTCAGCCTTTCCGCCGATCAGAAATACCGCATCCGCACACGGCTGGCGGACATCCCCCCTGCTGCCGTGGATACCGTTTTGCGCTACGAAGACAGGTTCTTCTGGCATCATCCGGGCATCAATCCCCTTTCGCTCTTCCGCGCCGCCGCAGGCATAGCAACGGGGGGCCGCCGCATGGGCGGCTCCACCATCACCATGCAGGTGGCCCGCCTGGCATACGGGCTGGAAACCGGGAAAATGGGGGCCAAGCTGCGGCAGATGCTGCTGGCCCTGCAACTGGAATGGCGCTTCAGCAAGGAAGAAATCCTCGAGGCCTATTTCAACCTTGCACCCTATGGCGGCAATGTGGAGGGTCTGGGAGCGGCGGCGGTGTGTTATTTTCACAAAACAGCCGCACAGCTTGCCCCGGCGGAAAGCGCCGCCCTCATGCTGGTGCCGCAAAACCCTTCCCGCCGCAGGCCGGCCCGCGATAACAAGGCCTTCAGCCAGGCCGTGCACAGGCTCAATGAAACGTGGTTCGGCAAAAAGGAATCCGCTCCTCTGCGCGTCTACAGCCCGCAGGATATGCCCTTTGTCGCGCCGCATCTCAGCACGGAGCTGCTGCAACACCCCGGCGCGGATATACTGCGCACAACGCTGGATACCACGGCCCAGCGCCGCATAGAACGCCAGCTTGCCCGTTTTGCAGCGCGGCACAGCGCCTACGGCCTCACCAACTGCGCGGCCCTGCTGCTGCACTGGCCCAGCATGGAAGTACGCGCGCTGGCTGGATCCGCCGATTTTTTCAACAAATCCATCGAAGGGCAGGTGGACGGCACTCGCGCGCGGCGCTCCCCCGGCTCCACCCTCAAGCCCATGATCTACGCCCTTGCGCTGGAGCAGGGCCTTATCCATCCGCAAAGCCTGCTGGCAGACACGCCACACAGCTTTGCAGGCTATGATCCGGAAAATTATGACGGCGCGTTCCGTGGCCCCCTTTCTGCGGCAGAAGCACTGCGCGCCAGCCGCAACGTGCCCGCCATAACCCTCGCAGCCAAACTGACCCGCCCGAGCCTGTACGAATTTTTGCGCCGCGCCGGGGTGGAGTTTGCCGATGGCGCAGACCACTACGGCCTGTCGCTGGTGCTTGGCGGAGCGGAAGTGAGCATGCGCGAACTGGCGGGCCTGTATGCCATGCTTGCCAACAAGGGCGTGTGGCGGCCCCTGCGCTTTCTATCGGACGAAGCGCCGTCAGCCCCCGCCCTGCCCCTGCTGACGCCGGAGGCGGCCTTTGTGACTCTCTCCATGCTGGAAGCGCCGGATCCGGACAAGATGGCCCGCTCGCAGGGCGGCGCGATGCTGCCCGTGCGGCTCAAAACCGGCACGTCCAACGGCTTTCGCGATGCCTGGGCCGTGGGGCAGTTCGGCCCCTACGTGCTGGCCGTGTGGGTGGGCAATTTCAACAATACCGCCAATCCGCTGCTGGTTGGCGGCATGGTGGCCGCTCCCCTCTTTATGGATATGGCCCGGGAGCTGACGGCGGCGGAACCCATGACAGATCCCTTCCGCGATCCGGCCCCCAACCTCAATGTAGAAAAACTGCGCGTCTGCGTGGCAACTGGCGACCTTTATACGAGCCTCTGCCCGGAAACCACGCTCACATGGTTCATCCCCGGTGTGTCGCCTGTGGCGCCCTCGGGCGTTTTCCGCACCATCCTGATAGACAAGGCCAGCGGTCTGCGGGCCTGCGCCCCGCAGGATGGCCGCACCGAGCAGCGCGTGTGGGAATTCTGGCCCAGCGATCTGGCCCGCATGTTCGCCCGCGCGGGCATGCCCAAGCCGCCGCCACCGCCTTTTGAGGAGCAGTGCCGCCGCGAGCAAAAAATCTCCGGTCAGCCGCCCACCATCATTCAGCCCAAGAGCGGACTTGTTTACCGCCGCACAACAGACGCGCAAAACGGCAGCATGGTTTTTATGGCCCATGCCGAGGCTGGCGTGAACGAACTTTTCTGGTTTGCCAACGATAGTTATGTGGGCAGCACCGCACCGGGCGAGCCGCTGCTCTGGCAGGCCGCGACAGGCGATGTGAGCGTGAGGGTGGTGGACGATGCGGGCAGGGCCACACGGCGGAATATCCGCGTGAGGGCCGCGCCCTAGGGGCTGTTCACTCAATGGCTCTTTTGCCCCCTGCCTGCATCAGGAGACCTTTTTATTCCGGTCGGGTACCAAGGAAGTACACTCCCTCCATAAAAAGCTTCCTGCCTTGGCAGGGAACAAAATTTCTCATAGAGGTAACAGCCCCTGGAACATTTTCAAGGTTAATCTGCTCTTGAGGGGAGCGGACGTTTGATGTTCGGCAGTGTTGTGAGGGAAAGAAGCAGCCACGCGCAAACCGCTATTTCTGACAGTGGGGGCAGTACACGGTGGCGCGGCCCGCCACCTTGATTTTCTCAAGGGCGCGTCCACAGGCCTTGCAGGCCTGCCCGTTGCGGCCATAGACGCCAAAACTGTTCTGGAAAGCCCCCACATTGCCGTTGGCATCGCGGTAATCGCGTATGGAGCTGCCGCACTGCGATATGGAAAGTTCCAGCACATCCTTGAGACAACGCAGCAAACGGCTGCGCTGCGCCGCCGAGAGCGAGGCGGCCTTGCGGCGCGGGTCGATGCCTGCGGCAAACAGACTTTCATCCGCATAGATATTGCCCACTCCCGCAATGACCTTCTGATCCAGCAACACAGCCTTGATGGCCGAATTTCTGCCGTCGAGCCGGGCGGAAAAGGCGGCATCCGTCAGTTCCAGCGGTTCAGGGCCAAGCTCCCGCCAGAAGCTCCACTGCTGCATGGTTTGCGGCGTTCCTGCCAGCAGCAGGCCAAAGGCCCGCACATCATCAAAAAAAAGGCGGCGTTCCCGCCCCTGCGCGTCCGTGAGGTCAAACACGCAGCGCGTATGCGGGCCGGGCGCGGTATGGGCGGCATAGGTCATAAGGCGGCCTGTCATGCGCAGGTGCAGAGCAAGGCGCAGACCGGTTGCGCCGCGCAGGTCTGCCCTGACAGCTTTTGCGGCGTCCAGTTCAAGCAGCAGCAGCTTGCCGCGTCTGCCCACGCCAGTAATGACGCAGCCCTGCAAATCCTCGGGCCTCAGGCTCAGAGGGTGCAGGCTTGAATCACGCAGCAGGGTTGCCCCCGTGATGACGCAGCCTTCCACATGAGGGCGCAAGGTGCGTGCCACTGTTTCGACTTCTGGCAATTCCGGCATGGTCATTCCTGTGTGTGGCTGGCGGTGCGTACAATGACTTCGGGGGAAGAACCTTCCGCCGAAAGTTCCTCCCCCGTTTCAGTGCGGCTCATGCCGCGCAATCAAATCTTGCCCGCCAGAACAGCAGAAAACCTTGCGGCGCACAGCCTGCGCCGTGCCTTAACTGTTTTCTGTCTTGTCCTCTGGCTTGCTTTCGGCCTTGTTCTCGGCCTTGCTCTCGGCAAGATAAATATCCAGCAGCCCTTCGGGCGGGTCAATGACCACAGCGGGAATTTCCAGATCAAAACCCGCAATAAATTCAGGCCGCGCGGGGAAGAGCACTTCCTTGTCATCATCGGTCATGATGACCCACATTTCAAGGCCCGCAGGGTACTCAAAATGGTCGAGCCTGCCGATGCGGGCACCGTCAGGCAACACCACGTCACAGCCGAGCAGATCTTCCAGATAGACCTCGTCGTCATCAGGCTCCGGCAGATCTTCGCGCTTCACAAACAGCTTGCAGCCGCGCAGGGCTTCTGCCGCCGTGCGGTCGGCCACGCCCTCAAGCAGGAGCAGGGGCCGCTCCTTGTGGCTGCGCACAGCCGCAATCTTGACCCGACGCGGCGCGTCCTTGCCCCTCTGTAGCCAGAGGGGGGTATCCAAAAGCAAGGGGGAGTCCGCATGCCAGTCGATGCAGATCTCCCCTTTGATGCCGTGGGGCCGCGCCAGCGTACCCATATGAATCCAGGTTTCCGTCATACTTCCAGTTCTGCCGGGTTTCCGG
>NZ_DASQOG010000145.1:0-30403 GCF_035644575.1 Desulfovibrio sp.
AAAGCGCATTGCCAGCCATGACGAAAAGGTGGACATTGTCCGCGCTGAAGCCGCTCTGCAACGCGCAGTTGTGCGCTTGCAACTGGCCCAGCTCCGCTGAGCTACCAATTTTCAGATTTGTGGGGCCGCAGCAGCGTGGAAAATTCCGCGCTGTTGCGGCTTTGCTTTTTCCTAAAGTTACTTTGCCCGGCCTGTTGTATCAGCAACCTCTCCAGCTGCGGCATTTTCATCGGCTCAACCTGACACCCAACGGCTATACGGGCATTCAAGCTGAAATCGGCATTCTGCCAAGAATTCAGGCCCTGCAAAAATAGACTTCCGCGCGAATCTTGGATATTGATACAGGTTCAACGCGGAAAATTCGCCGCCAACCCATCCAGTTTCCCAGGACATGACCATGCCCAACCAGGAAAATATCCGCAATTTTTGCATTATCGCCCACATCGACCACGGCAAATCCACCCTGGCCGACCGCATTCTTGAGCTGACCCAGGTTGTCAGCAAGCGGGAGGCGCGCCAGCAGTATCTGGACAAAATGGACCTGGAACGGGAGCGTGGCATCACCATCAAGGCCCAGTCCGTGCGTATTCCGTATAAAGCCCAAAACGGGCAGATGTACGAACTGAACCTCATTGATACCCCCGGACACGTGGACTTCAACTATGAAGTTTCGCGCTCCCTGGCTGCCTGCGAGGGTGCACTGCTGGTGGTTGACGCCACTCAGGGCGTCGAAGCGCAAACGCTTGCCAACGTCTATCTTGCTCTGGATCACGACCACGAAATCGTCCCCGTGCTCAACAAAATCGACCTGCCCAGCGCCGAAGTTGAACGCGTGAAGGCTGAAATCGAAGAAAGTATCGGCCTTGACTGCTCCGAGGCCATGCCTGTTTCCGCCAAAACCGGCATGGGTGTTGACGCAGTTCTTGAGGCCATTGTGCACCGGCTCCCCCCGCCAAAGGGCGATGTGGCGGGCCCGCTTAAAGCGCTCATCTTCGATTCGTGGTACGACAGCTATCAGGGCGTAGTCATCCTGTTCCGCATTATGGACGGCGCCATCAAGCGTAACGACATGGTACGCCTGATGAGCACCGGCAAGGAATATGAAGTGCTGCGCCTTGGCGTGTTCTCCCCCGAAGCCACGGACGTGAACGAGCTTCACGCTGGCGAAGTGGGCTTCATGTGCGGCTCCATCAAGGATCTGGGCGATGCGCGCGTTGGCGACACCATCACACTGGTGGAAAACCCTGCCGTGACTCCCGTTCCCGGCTTTACTGAAGTGAAGCCCATGGTTTTCTGCGGTCTGTACCCCACAGAGTCTGACGAGTACGAAAACCTGAAAACCGCCCTTGAAAAGCTGCAACTCAATGACGCGGCCTTCTCCTTTGAGCCGGAGACATCTCAGGCCCTGGGGTTTGGTTTCCGCTGCGGCTTTCTTGGTCTGCTGCACATGGAGATCATTCAGGAGCGGCTGGAGCGCGAATTTGAGGTCAGCCTCATCGCCACAGCGCCCTCCGTGGTCTACAAAGTGGACACAAACGATGGCAAAACCTTGCAGATCGACAACCCCAGCCATCTGCCAGATCCCACCAAGATTCGCGCGCTTTATGAGCCGTATGTGAACATGGACATTCACGTGCCCAACGATTACGTGGGTAACGTCATGAAACTGTGCGAAGAAAAGCGCGGCATGCAGAAAAATCTGCACTATCTGGCCACCAACCGCGTTGTTGTCACCTATGAATTGCCGTTTGCAGAAATTGTTTACGACTTTTTTGATCGGCTCAAGTCTGCCACGCGCGGCTACGCCTCCATGGATTACCACCCGCTGGACTACCGCGAATCGGACCTTGTGCGGCTCGACATCATGCTCAATGGTGAAACCGTTGACGCTCTTGCCGTCATTGTGCATCGCGACCGCGCATACACTTACGGACGCGGCTTGGCGCTCAAGCTCAAGCGCAGCATTCCCCGCCAGCTTTTCCAGGTGGCCATTCAGGCAGCCATCGGACAGAAGATCATTGCCCGCGAAACCGTGTCGGCCTTCCGCAAGGACGTGACCGCCAAGTGCTATGGCGGCGACATCACGCGTAAACGCAAGCTGCTTGAAAAACAGAAAGAAGGCAAAAAACGCATGAAGCGCATGGGCAACGTCGAGTTGCCGCAGGAAGCGTTTCTGGCGGCCCTCAAAGTGGGCGACGAATAGATTTGAAAATGCAAAAAAGAAGGGTGACCCGAACGGGTCACCCTTCTTTTTTGCATCACAGCAAGCTTCTCAGTCTTCACGCTTAGTTTGCCTCACAAAAGGCCCCCTGAAGCACGACTGCGTCAGCGCGCACCCATCTATCAAAAATTAAAAAAAACGACGCACAGGGCAAGCCAGAGCCGCACTTTTTGTCTCTCACCAAGTCGGTCGATTGACGCAGCAACTCAGGCTTAGCAATACTGGCATGGCTGGCTTGCGACAGGCCGATCACGGCAAGCGCAGCTTGCGCATTTCCACATCACTGATTTCAAAACGCTTCATGCACATGTCGTAATAGGCCCGCCAGGGGAAGTAGTTGGTGTCTCCACGCCACTCATTATTCATCTGGGTGGCTTCGGCCCGGCACTGCTGATTTGCAGCCAGGGCCTGCTGATCGTCAAATGTCAGGGGGGGCCGCTCGCGAGGGGTGCACCCGCAAGCCAGAAAACCCGACATCAGGCACAACGCAAGCAAGCCGATGCCAACCAATGGATTTTTCTGCATGACGGGTCTTCCTTGTGCGCATGCTTGGGCAAAGCGCCCAAGCTACATGTCTATGCGGCTGATAACTCCATGCACGGCATGCACGGGCATTTTGTAAAACTGCACAAACGATGGCGCCAGTTTTTTTATAACAGCGTATATGCGCCACAAGGGCGAACTGGTGAGTATGTCTTCCACGCCATAAAAAATAACGCGCGGCTTGATTCCCGCCTCGGACATGATGTGGTCGATATCCACAACTTCCATGTAACCCGCAGAAACCTCAAAAACACGAATACCTTCGGCTGGGTCTTCCGCAAACCGCCATATCACACCTGTAGGCTCATATGTGCGGGACATGCACAGCATGATGTTCTGCTCATAAATAATGCCGTTGCTGAACATGGTTTTGACAATATAGGGCGAAACCTTTTCCAGGCTGCGCAAGAAAAAAATGGCTGTGCCGCGAATGGCATGACCACGGGCTTTTTCTTCTGTAAATTTCCTCAAGAACTGCTCTTTCCCCATGGGACGCATACGTTGATACGCAGCTTTTTGCCCCTGAGTATAGATCAGAATGACAGAAAGCGGAATGAGCGAAATCAGTATGGACCAATATCCGCCATGCGGGAATTTATAAAAGTTCGCGAGCAGATAAATGAAGTCGAGGAAACAGATGCAGGCAGCTATGGCTGCTTTGAAATTTCGTCCCTGAAGGTGGAATATCCACACCATGAACACGCCGGTGATGGTCATGGTGCCCGTAACCGCAAGACCGTAAGCCGCAGCAAGTTTGTGCGATTCGCCAAATCCGCAGATCACAAGCACCACAGCCACAAACAATGCCCAGTTCACAGAATTGATGTATATCTGGGAATGCAATTCCTTTGAGGTGTAATCCACTTTGAACAAAGGCATAATATGCGTAGCCATGCTTTGATACATGATCGAAAACAGACCGCTTATAAGTGCTTGCGAAGCAATGACAGTTGCCATAAGGCTGAGCACCAGAAAAGGAACATACAAATAATGAGCCTGACTGTTGATCATTTCGAACAACACGTTCTCGGCCCCTGGATTGCGGATAAGAAACGAGGTCTGCCCCATGTAGCTTGCCACCAGCGCCAACAGCACAATGCCCCACGCGGCTATGATGGGTTTGCGCCCCATATGCCCCATGTCGGCGTACAGGGCCTCGCCGCCCGTGGCGCACAAAATGACCTCAGAAAGAACAAAAAAGCTCACCAGGCCGTTGTGAATCATGAAATCAATGGCATACCAGGGGTTCAAAGCCTTGAGAACCTGTGGCGTCTGCATAATGGAGGCGCATCCGGAAAAAGCCAGCACCGCGAACCATATGGCCATAATGGGGCCAAAAACTACGGAAACAGCACCGCTGCCCCTCTTCTGCACAGCAAAAAGCACAACAGTTATCGCCAGCGCCAGCCCCACAATCGCAGCTTTGGGCGTCTGCTCAAGTCCCGGCACAAGTGTCAGGCCTTCCACAGCGGAGAGAATTGAAATGGCAGGGGTAATGACCCCATCGCCAATGAGCAGAGAAACGCCCACAAAAGCCAGCACAGAAGCCACGCCCAATTTTTTGGTCGACTTGAGTAACGGACGCAGGATGGAAAGCAGCACAATGGTGCCGCCCTCGCCGCCCTTGCTCAGGCTCATGGCCAGCCACGCGTAGCCCACTGTTACGAGCAGCAGCAACGTCCAGATTATCAACGAAAGAATGCCGATAAAATGGTCTTCTGTGCGCTCGGTCAGCAGGAATATGACTGCCAGCGTGTATATAGGGCTTGTGCCGATATCGCCAAACACAAGGCCCAGCGATTTGACGATTGAAGAAAACGTTATCTGCTGCGAATCCATGTAGTCCTCCAAGCATTGCAGCGCACCATAAAGCAGACAAGGGCGGCTGGCAAGACGGCTTGGAACGCGCGGCCCATAAGGGTTTGCTGGTTCTCTGTTGGGAATGCGGCTGCGCTCTGTCCATGCAGCGGATTCCCCTGTTCCATAAACGTAAAAACGCCGCCCCTTGCGGGGCGGCGCCATATTACGGAAGGAAAACCAAGTTTACGGCAGCATCCAATGCAGCACGTTGGACTGCAGGTAGGTGAGCACGCAGATAAAGCCCGTCATGGCCAAGCTGTGCCCAAGCGTAAACCGGAAGAGGTCGCCTTCATGACCAACCAGATTGGTGGCAGCGGTTGCCACACTGATGGACTGGGGCGAAATCATCTTACCGGTAACACCACCGGAAGAGTTGGCGGAAACGGCCAGGGCCGGATCCATGCCCACCACTTCAGCCGTGGAGCGCTGCATACCGCAGAACAGGGCGTTTGAAGAGGTGTCCGAACCGGTCAGGAACACGCCCAACCAGCCCAGAAGGGGCGAGAAGAGCGGGAACAACGGGCCAGTCAGGGTAAAGGCAATACCCAGGGTGGAGCTCATGCCGGAGAAGTTCATGAGGTAAGCCAGGCCCAGGATCATGGCGATGGTTGCAATGGGGAAGCGCAGCTGGTGAATGGTGCGGAACAGGCAGTTAATAGCCTTGCCGAACGAATAACCAGGCATGAAAGGCACGGAGAAGAAACCAGCCAGCAGGATGGCCGTACCACCGGCGGAAAGCCAGTTGAACACGAACACTGCGGGATAGTTGGGATCCTTGCCGGCGGCCAGGATGGGAGCAGCCTTGTGCACCATGCCGTCAAGAGCGGGCCAGGAGAACTTGAGCACCGAACCGGGCACGGCGTTCAGCATGTTCTTGAACTGGGGCAGGCCCCACAAGAACACCATGACGGCCAGAACGATGTAAGGCAACCACGCACGCAGCACCACGCCCGTTGAAGGGGCAGCGCCGGTCAGCACGGTTTCCTTTTCGCCCTCAAAACGCCACACGGTCTTGGGCTTCCACACGCGCAGCAACAACACCATGGCAATGATGGTGATAAGAGCCGACATGATATCGGGCAGCGTAGCGCCGTGGTAGTTGGAGAACAGGAACTGCGAACCAGCGAAGCTCACGCCAGCCACGATGATGGCGGGCAGCACTTCCATGGCGCGCTTGAAGCCGCACATGACCACGCAGAGCCACAGGGGCACCAAGATGGACAGGAACGGCAGCTGGCGGCCCACAATCTGGCTCACGTGCATTTCAGGAATGCCGGAAACCTGGGCGCCAACAATGATCGGGATACCAATGGCGCCAAAGGCCACGGGCGCGGTGTTGGCAATCAGACAGATACCAGCGGCGTACAGGGGGCGGAAGCCCAGGCCCACCAGCATGGCAGCGGTGATCGCCACAGGGGTGCCGAAGCCGGCGGTGCCTTCAATGAAGGAACCAAAGGCAAAGGCGATAAAGATGGCCTGCAAACGGCGGTCGTCTGTCAGACGCGCGAGCGATTCTTTGATGTATTCAAATTCGCCCGATTCCACAGTCATGTTGTACACCCAGACCGCCGTAATAACGATCCAGATGATGGGGAAGAGGCCAAAGGCCGCGCCGTAGCTCAATGCGCCCAGCGCTGTTCCGAACGGCATGCCCCACACGGCAACTGCCAGAACGAAAGAAAGAGCCACAGCAAGAGCCGCAGCGTAATGCCCCTTAGCACGGCGCACGGCCAACATGTAAAAAAGGCTGATCAGGGGGATACCTGCCAGCAGGGCGGAAACTACAGCTCCGCCAACCGGATCATACACTTGTGTCCAAGCCATATAACAGACCCTCAACTGTTATGTGTTGCAAGGGGGGCTTGAGCAAAGTGAGTCCCTTCCGTGCGACCCAGAAATGCTACCTCTTTCCCCCCACTAAGACCTTTGAGTGCGAATATAATCTTTCAGCAAAAAATACAATATGTTTCCCTATCCAAGTCGAGACAAAACTTACTGCTATTGTCGCAAATTGGCTGGCAGCGCGAAATACAGGCGGGCGGCCACGTCAAAAAAAATTCCTGGCAGATAACTTGCCCACCAGAAAATCCTGAATTTGCGCCCGCTGTTCCGCCAGGGTTTTATGGCCTCCCGGGCGGCGGCGTTGTGTCCTTCGCGCCACAGGGCCACAGCTTTCTGAAAGCTTGCCCTGCGGGTCATCATTGCGACAAGACCCGAATATTCCTGATCATAGCCAGGATACAAAGCCTGGTGTTTCTCAAGAATACGCAGAGTTTCATCAGCAAACTGGCCAAATTTGCGAAAGGTCGTGTTGCCCCCATGCACCCGCCAAAGGGTCAGAGGCTCATCCACATAGTCCAGCTCCCAATCGTGAGCGATGCGGTAAAAAACATCGGCCTCCTCGCACACGTTGAGGCTCTGGTCAAACCACCCGCCGTTGCTGCCTTCGCCCGACGGCGTTTTGTCAGCCGAAAGACTTGCCAGCGCCTCGCGGCTGACCATGGCAGACGACATGGAAATCCACTGACGTTCCATCAATGCGGCAAAGGCCATGCCCCGCGCAGGGGACGTTTCGGCAAAAAGCCTCTTGAACACGCGTTTGCCGTCAAAAATCTCCGTGTCCGTGCACACCAGGCCCACGCGCGGGTTGCCTTCAAACAGGGCCACCTGGCGCTCCAGCTTGGTAGGCCGCCACACGTCATCGCAGTCAAGAAAGGCCAGATACCGCCCACGGGCCTGCGCCAGGGCCAGATTGCGCCCCTCGCCCAGAGGCACAATGCTCTCTCCCCGGAAGTAGCGCACCTTTTCGCCATAGCTTTTGGCAATGGCGGGGCTTTCGTCCGTTGAGCAGTTGTCCCAGAAAACAACCTCAAAATCCGTGAATGTCTGGGCCATGAGGCTGTCCATGGCTTCGCGCAGATCGCGGGAACTGTTCAGGCAATTCATGATGACCGAGACTGCGGGGGCGTTCATGCTTTATCCTCATTGCGCGCGGTGTGGGGTGTGGATGTCTGTTGCGCCGGGCTTTGCCCTGCCCCGGCGGGAGCGAATGAAGCCTGCGTTTTGAATACCCAGACCTTGCACAGCGCATAAACCATGACAGGCACGGTCAGCACGGCAACGGGCATGGCCCAGGCATAAGGAACACCAAGCCGCACCAGCAGCCAGACAATGGCCGAATTGCAGCACAGGCCCACAGCCTGGGTAGCCGCAAAGCGCGGCAGCATGGTGCGGTGGCTGGCAATGCCTGCGACGGAATCCGCGGCGCGGAACGTCCACAGGCATTGCCCAAGATAGGAAACAATAAAACTGAGCGCATAGGCCAGGGCGTTGCCCGCCAGCGTGGGTAAACCTGCCACATTGACGAACAACAACCCCAACAGAAAGTAGCTTACGGAAGCCGCGCCGCCCACAATGCCAAAACGAACCCAACGCCGGGCCAAAAGCCCGCGCGCCAGATCCGCCAGCCATCTGAAGCCCGGCACAGTCTGCCAGCCGCTAACCACGGCAAATCTCCTGCGCACTGGCGGGCGCTACTTGAGTGCGGCAACAAGCGCGTCGCACACGCTCTCCACATCTTCGGCGCTGAGGCCGGGGTGCAGGGGCAGGGTCACAAGTTCGCCATAGAGCTGTTCCGTCACGGGCAGCGACTCCGCGCCCCCGCCAAAGCAGCTCAGCAGGTGGTTTGGTTTGTAATGCACGCCGGTGGGGATATCGCGTGCCGCCATAAATTCCTTAACGGCATCTTTGCGGCCACCCAGAACACGCACGGGCATGATATGGCGCACCACAAAGTCCTGCGGGTCAGTGGCCAGCAGGGCAAGGCCCTCCACATTGGCGAGGCGCTGTTCATAAATGGCTGTAAGCATGCGGCGTGCGGGAATAAATTCCGATTCAAGCCGCCCAAGCTGCACCCGCCCAATGGCGGCCATGATATTGCTCATGTGATAGCGCCAGCCCTGACGGGTCACATCGGGATCCCACGAGCGCGCCCCGGCAAAACGCTGTTTTGCATCGTTGGCTACTGAAAGCAGACGGGCGTCAGAAGCCAGATTTCCGGCGGCCTCATCAAAGGCCACCAGGCAGCCGCCTTCACCGCAGGTAATATTTTTGATGCCGTCAAAGCTGAAGCAGACCATGTCGCCAAAACTGCCGATCATGCGCCCCCTGCTTTTACAGCCAAAGGCGTGGGCGGCGTCTTCCACCACGCGCAAGCCCTTTGCACGGGCAAAATCGTATATGGCGTCAATATGCCAGGGATTGCTGGCATAGTGCACGGGCATGATGGCAATGGTGCGGGGGGTCAGGCGGCGTTCGGCATCGGCAAGGTCAATGGTGCCTGTTTCGGGCAGCACATCGCAGGCCACAGGCTGGCAGCCTGCGGCGGTAATGGCCTGAAAAGACGCCACAAAGGTAAGGGAAGGGACCAGAACTTCCGGCTTGCCGTCTACGCGGCACTGGGCGGCAACGGCATCCACAGCCAGATGCAGGGCCGCAGTACCTGTATTTACGGAAATAACCTGACTGGGCTTGACGCCGAGGTAACGGGCGACTTCTTCTTCAAAAAGACGCACCTCGTTGCCCATGCCGAGGTAGCCGTCTTCAGTAATAACGCGGCTTACGGCGCGGGCTTCAGCTTCACCCACAATGGAGCGGGAAAGACGCATGGACATAAGGCCTCCTGCTGCGGCGGCATAACCGTAGCGGCTGTACCGCTCCGGCTGGCGAAGGCTTCAGGCTGCGCGTCGTTCACTCAAAACGCCGCAGGACTCCGGGCTTTAAAAAGTCCGCCGTCCGCACGGAATCAGTAGTGCGCGCCTGGCCGCCATGCTAACCCGCATCGGCGTTCATGTCGCTCAATAACGTGTCGAGGTCAAGCAGAATGAGCAGGCGATCTTCAAGCTTGCCCACACCCCGGATATACTCGGAGCCGATGCCGCAAACAACTGGTGGCGCAGGCTCCACAGTGGAGGCCGGAATGCGCAGCACTTCGGACACGCCGTCCACCAGAAAACCCACTATCTTCTGGTTAAATTCCATCACGACAATGCGCGTGTTGCCATCGTGCTCCAGGGCGGGCATGCTGAAGCGCGTACGCATGTTGACGACCGGAATAACCTTGCCGCGCAGATTTATGACGCCTTCAATAAAGGCTGCAGCATGGGGTACCATGGTGATCTGCATGAGACGGATGATTTCCTGAACGGAAAGGATGTCTACCCCGAACTCTTCTTCGCCAATGCGGAATGTCACGAGCTGGAGCAGATCGCCCTCATGTTCCTGCCCGGAACCTTGCAGCACGTCCTGCCGAGTCGCTTGCGCCGCGTCCATTGTATCCGTCATGGGATGGCCTCCATGGTATAAGCGGGCGTTTTCCGCCCATGAATCGCCGCTTTTGCGGCAATCCGTCATATGCAATCCGCTGCAATCTGCTCCGGGATCGACCCCGCTAACGAAAGCGTTCAGGCCCCGGTTTCAACCTTATCGGACAGAGCGGAGAATACTTCAGAGTGGGTGACAAAAACAATCCTTTCGGGCGGAGTTACGTCCAGCTTTCCACCAGCGCGCGCTCCTGGGGATTCAGGTATTCCATCCAGAGTCCCCGCATGTAGGCATAGTGATTGATGCACAGGTCAGTCAGGCTGGTTCGTTTATATTCCCAGGGCTTGGGGCCGTGAAAATGCACAATCCGCGCTTCATCCCTGCACTCTTCCCTATATGGGGGGCTGTTCCAGCAATCATCCAGCCGCGTAATGCGCTTGCCAAAAAAATAATTCACCAGCGACTGATCAAGGTTGCCGATACGCGATTCATTTTCCCGACAAAAAGCCATGAAGTGCCCTATCAGGTCGCGCTTGCGCAGCCGCTCAAGATTGAACAGCGCCACACCGCTGGAATATGTCCAGATGGGAAAAGGCATGGGAACAGTGTACCGTTCGCCCCTGTATTCATAAAAAAGCTGCTGGTGCTGATGATAAAATGGAGCGGTGTATTCCCTTGCCATACCCACGTAGGCCGGATGTTGCGCAAAAAGTTCGTCCAGAGGGCGATAAAAAAGCACATCCGTATCGCAGTAAAGCACACGGTCGTCCTGGGCAAGCTCGGGCACAAGAGCCAGCTCAAGTTTGAGAAAGCATCCGGCGCAGGCCTGCCCCAGAGGCGTAAAGCCGCTTGGGTCAAGGCGCGGCGTATAGCGCGCGACAGGAATATTTTCCGCAGCGAGTTCTGCCAGCAAGGCCGCATCATTTCCGGCGTAGATGCAGAGGCAGGGGGCGTCCTTGCCCTGCACTGCGCGCAGCGACCGCACCGCCACCTTGAGCAGGGTCAGATACTTGATCTTGTCATCAAGGCAAAAAACGGTCTTCACAGGCTTTCTCCGCGCAGACGCCGTTGCAGTGCTGCCGCCTGGCCCTGTAGGGCTGCATTGTCAAAGTCTTTTACCGAGGCAAGAATGGCGGTCAGGTCTTCTGCATAGGGGGTGCCGTTCACGAGAGGCATAAACCGTTGAAGAGCGCTTTCCGCATTGCCCCAATCCGTTTCCATCAATTCGGGCAGTTCGGCAAGCAAAGCCAGCAGATTGTCCCGATGCTCGCCTTCCAGATGCATGGAACCTGCTGTGACCATGCTGCCATCGCCTTCAAGACAGCGCACGCGCAGCAGCACCTCGTTCATGCACGCTTCAAACTCGTCCATCAGTTCTTCGCTTGGCGGAATAAGGGGCAAGGAGTTTTCCATGTGCCGCGTGAGGCGGCATACCCGCTCCACGCCAAGGTTGGCGGCAACGCCCTTTACCGTATGCGCCAGACGGGCCGCGCCACGCAGATCGCCGCAGGCAAGCAGGCCACGCAGCTCTCTGGCGCTCTCGCCGTAGTGATCCACAAAACGCAACAGCAGTTCCCTGTACAATTCGCGGTTGCCGCCCACGGTTGCGAGGCCAGCCTCCACATTGACCGCCTGCCCCTCCGGCACTGAAGAGGCTTGGGCCGGATCGCGCATAACGTCCAGCGAATGCCGTTCCTCGCCCTCTTCATGGCTTTCCGCGTCTGCGGCGCCAGAATAATCATCCGGGCCAGCATCGGCGGTAAGCGGATTGAACTGCAATCCGCCCGGAAGCCACGTTTCAAGGGCGGCATACAGGGCGGCAGGATCAACCGGCTTGGTGAGATAGTCGTTCATACCCACATTCTTGCCTTCCAGACGGGAAGAGGCATCGGCATGGGCAGTCATGGCAAGAATGGGCAGATCCGCAGGTGAAAAACCCAGCGCGCGGATGCGCATGGTGGCTTGAAGCCCGTCCATTACTGGCATCTGCACATCCATGAGCACAAGGTCAACGCCGCCGCCGCGTACTTCTTCAACCGCCGCAAGACCGTTGGAGGCCACACGCACGTCAAGCCCGGCCTGGGTCAGCAGCTCGCTGGCGATCTGGGCGTTGATATCGTTATCTTCCACCACAAGTACAGTGCGGTGCGGCGTCGGCGCGACGCCAAGGGCACTGTCCATAACAGCGGCGGCTTCTTCCTGCGCAGAGGTGGTCTCCGTAATGGCTTCGGCCTGTTGCACCCAACCGAAGGACAATTCAAAGAAAAAACGGCTTCCCTTGCCGGGCGCGCTTGCCACAGAAAGCTCGCCGCCCATGAGGTTGACCAGTTGCCGGGCCAGCGCAAGCCCAAGGCCGAGACCGCTGTTTGACCGCGTCAGCGACTCATCGCCCAGGGCAAAGGGTTCAAAAAGCTTGTCCTTAAGAACAGCATCCATGCCGGGGCCGCTGTCGGCCACCACAAAGAGCAGACGGCATCCGCCATCTTCCAGGTTGCCGTGGGCAAGCTGCACACTACATTCCACCGAGCCTGTGCGGGTGTACTTGACCGCATTGTCCAGCAGGATGCGCAATACTTCTTCCAGATGCCGTTCATCACCTTCCACAACCTCCGGCACAGCCGGATCAAGTGTAAAAATCAGCTCCAACTGTTTTTCAAGGGCGCTGCCCGCCACGCTCTGCCGCAACAGCTCCAGCAGGCGGGGCACCTGAAAGGCCCGGTTTTCGCGGCGCAGCAAGCCTTCGTTGATGCTTGAAAAATCAAGAATCCTGTTGACCATATCCAGCAGCAGGCTGCCTGATTTGTTGATCTGGGAAAGATAGTCGCGCTGCACGCCACTGAGGCCCGCTTGCAGACTCAGATAACTCATGCCGATGATGGCATTGAGGGGCGTGCGGATTTCATGGCTCATACGGCGCAAAAAATCTTCCTGCACGTGTGAGGCTCTTTGGGCGAGTTCCAGTGACGACAAAGCCTGCGCACGGGCAAGAACGGCCTGCTGTTTGCTTTTGCGCGCACGCCTTTCGGCCTCTTTGAGTTCTCGAATACGGGAAAACAGCGTCCCCTTCATGCGTTGCAGGGAGGCGAACATGACAGCCAGCTCATCCCGGTACTTGAGCTTCAAGGGTTCGGGATCCTCGCCCGCCGCCACGCCTTCCGCGTACTGACTGACCTCGCCCAGCGGCTTGGCGACCCTTTTCTGAAAGATATAAATGTTGGCAACCGCGCTGGCCGCCAAGGCCAGCAAGGCAAAAAACATGGCCCAGACCATCTGGACAAGCGGAGACTCCTGTTTGCTCACCTGTTCCAGAAAGCTGCGGTACTGCACTTCGCGCAGGGCCTGCGCGCTGAAAAGAACCTGCTGCGCTTCACTGTCCAGATTGACCCTGTCTACCCAGTTCTGCGCGCCTTTCAGGTCAAGCCCGTCCCTGTCCCACAGAGGCGGCCCGCTATTGCCCACAGCCATGCTCATGGCGGTATCAAGCAGACTGTCGAGGTGCCTGCGCTGGGCAAGAAGCGCCTGAACCTGCCCTTGCAGACCTCCCGTCACATTGAGATTACGGGCAATATGTTCAAAGGTCCCCTCGTGCCCGGCGGCGTCCTGCATCTCGTGGACGCGGTCCTGATTCAGCATCTGCCACCTGGCATAGCGTTCGGGATTGCCCGTAAAAATAAAGGCGTGGGCTTCCTCGTAACTCTGACGGGTATTGGTTTCCACATCCACCAGGAGGGAATCAAGCCTGTAGTAGTTTTCGAGTACCCTACGGCCTTCATTCAGGCCACGCCCCAGAGATACCAGGCAAAGCCCAAGCAGCAGAAGAAGCAGCAACTGCGCGAGGTTGGAAGTTTTGATGATGGTTCTGATGCTCATGCTTCTTGCTCCCGCAGGCAGCGGACAGTGCCTTTCGTCAAGCTTGAACCCGGGTAGGCAGGCACCCCCGCACGGCTGGCGGATGGCCTCATACCTTGAAGTATTGGCATTCTTACCATAGGCTGCGGCAAAAATCACCCGCGACCATTCTGGAGAAACTGAAAACCCTCATGTCCCCCACCGCCCGGAATTTATTGCCTCATGCGGCTTTGCTGACAGCCATGGCCTTTTGGGGCTCCACCTTTGTAGTGCTGCGCATCGCCCTGACCGCCCTGACCCCCCTGCAAACCATGGCCGGACGCATGCTCGTGGCATGCATTGTTTTTTTGCCTCTGTGGCCGCGCCTCTGGCGCGAACTCAAAGAACACGGCAACCTGGGAACACTGGCGCTCATGGCCCTGTGCGAGCCCTGCCTCTTTTTTCTGTTTGAAACCAACGCGCTGCGCCTGACCACTGCCTCGCAGGCAGGCATGATAACATCCCTGTTGCCTCTGCTGGTGGCGGCAGTCGCCTTTGTAGCCCTGCGCGAGCACGCGGGCCTGCGCATGTGGCTGGGCTTTCTACTGGCTGTTTGCGGCGTCACGTGGCTCACCCTTGCCGCCGTGCCGGACGAAAAAGCCGCCAATCCCCTGCTGGGCAACATTCTTGAGGGTATCGCCATGTGCTGCGCCGCCGGATATACAGTGCTGGCCCGCCACCTTTCAACCGTATACAGCGCCCTGTGCATCACGGCGGTTCAGGCCTTTGTGGGCATGATCTTTTTTTGTCTGTTGGTTCTCGTGGTGCCGGAATCAGACACGCTCATCAGCCTTGGCAGGGATTTTCCCACATGGGTTCCGTGGGCCTGCGTGTTCTATCTGGGCGGCATTGTGACCTTTGCAGGATACGGTCTGTATAATTTTGGCGTTAAGCGCCTTTCCGCTGGTCGCGCCGCCGCCTACACCAATCTCATACCTGTTTTTGCCCTGCTCTTCGGCGTTGCCCTGCTGGGCGAAAAGCTCCCCCCCGCGCAGTATGGCGGAGCCTTGCTTATCGTGCTTGGCGTACTGCTGAGCCAATGGCGGGGAATACGCCGCAACGCCCTGGCCCAAAAACCGACAGTATGATTTTTTCTGCTCAAACCAGCTGCAGCAGGTCGAGTATGGCTGGCATGTCCAACGCTGCTTCCACAGCATCGGCCAGCCTGTCCAGCTCGAGGCCGAGGCTGTAGGCTGTTTCCTGCATTGGCGGCAAACCTGCCTCATGCCGCAGCTGGCGCAGAAAGGCATGGCGAAAGGCATCCTCGTCAAAAAGGCCGTGCAGATAACTGCCCCACACGCGGGCGCAACCCCGCGCATCACACCGCCCCCAACCCAAGGGGCGGCCCTCTGAGTCGTTCATCACAACCCGCATGGCGGAAGACGCGGCATCTCCCAGCGCTGGTTCACCCGCCATATCCGACAATTCTCCGCGCACGGAGGAAGTCTCGCCGTGATGGATTTCATAGCCTGTCACGGCCTGGCGTTCTGCCCCGGTCACACAGGCCTCCGCCCATCCGGCGGCGCGGCACAGGCGCTTGGCTGCCAGCAGCCTTGTGCTGAGGGGCAGCAGGCCAAGCCCCGGCTCGCATCCGCCTTCTTCAATCAGCAGAGGGTCAGCTATTTCGGCTCCAAGCATCTGCAATCCCCCGCAGATGCCCACCAGCGCCCCAGTGCCGCGCGTCAGGCACTGACTGGCAAAATCCTGAACCAGCCCGGCCAGCCCGGCGCGCCGCAAAAAGCGCAGATCCCCCACGGTATTGCGGCTGCCCGGCAGAATGACCACATGAGGTGCTCCCCACTGATCCGCGTGGCGCACAATACGCAACTGTACCCCCGGCTCGTCCCGCAGGGCGTCAAGATCCGTGGCATTACTCAAATGCGGCAGATCGGGCACCACAATATCCAGCAAGCCGGAGCCACCAGAAGTTTGCCCCATGCGCAGGCCTGGGGTCAGGCCTTCCTTGAAGCTTACGGAGTCCTCTTCGGGCAGGCGCAGGTTTTCCAGCATGGGCACCACCCCCCAAAAGGGCTTGCCCGTGCGCTTCTGGAGCATGGTCAGGGCGGGATCCAGCAGGCTGGCATCGCCCCGAAACTTATTGAGAATAAAGCCCCCTACCCGCCCCCTCTCCGCGCGGGTGAGCAGGGCCATGGTGCCCGCCAGGGCCGCGAAGGCCCCGCCACGGTCAATATCCGCCACCAGGGCCACATGCGCCCCGGCATAACGGGCCATGCGCATGTTAACGATGTCGTGCGCCTTGAGGTTGATCTCAGCCGGACTGCCCGCCCCTTCAAGCACCATGACATCCATATCTGCGGCCAGACTGCGGTAGGCGCGGCGCACGGCCTTCCAGGCTTCCGGCTTATAGGCGAGATACTCGCCCACGCGCATGTGCCCCACGGCTTCGCCCAGTACAATAACCTGGGAACCCACGTTGGACGTGGGCTTAAGCAGCACCGGGTTCATGCGCACGTCTGGCGCGAGACCGCAGGCGGCGGCCTGCAAGACCTGAGCGCGGCCCATTTCCTTGCCGTTGCTGGTTACAAATGAATTGAGCGCCATGTTCTGCGCCTTGAAGGGCGCAACCCGCAGCCCCCTGCGCGCCAGCAGACGACATACGGCCGCCGTTATCAGACTTTTGCCCGCGTTTGAGCATGTTCCCTGAATCATGAGAGCCGGAGGCAAAGAGCGCCCCGGCCCCGCTTGTGCCGTGTGAACCGATCTGGCCGCCATGCGCGGTAATCCTCCCTGCACCTGCGGCAATGTCCGTTCAGTGCTGTGTCTTTTATGATATCTTTCCGACAATATATGGATTGAGGGAAACGACCGCAACCGATGCGCTCGTGCAGTCCGCCAAGGTACAGAACTGACCTGCTGCGCTGCGCATTCTTCGCCTTGCACTGCTTGCCAGCTTTTCGTATAAAAGAAATGGTGGTCATACAAATACCCGCCGCAACCCTGAAGGGGACGGCGGTTTACGCGGCCGCCAGGGCCGCAAATACCTGCGGAGTTTCAATGAAGCGTGTATTTTTATGGATTCTGGGTGGCGCCACGGTTCTGGCCGTGGCGGCGGCTGTTCTGCTCAGCAGGGTAGACGCTGGCTTTGTGGTGCGGCAGATAGCCGATGCCACGGCCAAAGCCACCGGGCAGCCGTTAACGTTTGACAGCCCGCCAGGAATTTCCTTTTTCCCCCCCGGCGTCAATTTTGGACAGGCTCATTGGGGCAGCGCCAGCGATGGGCAGGGCGTGGTCATCTCCGTCAAAAGCGGCATGGCCCAACTGGAGCTGAGCCCCCTGCTTACGGGCAATGTTATCGTGCGTGAAGTACGGTTGAACAGCCCCATGATTGAAATCCGCGAAGGCAAGGCCGTTGCCGCCGCCAAGCCGGACGCAGAAAAACCCGCCGTTGAAACCAAACCCGCCGCTGCGACTCCGCCAGCCCTTCCCATTGAGCTGAAACGTCTTGTACTGCGTCAGGGTGTTGTGACCTACACAAGCGCAAATGGAAAAACACTTCGCGTTGATGATGTAAACTTGTCTGTAGAGAATCTGCGCACCGGACAAGAAGCCGTGGTGCAGTGCGATTTTGCCTTTATTTTTGGCGACAGCGCCGCCGAGCCTGCGGCCCCCTCTGCCAAGCCTGGTGCAAACAGCATTTCGGGTACGCTGGCATTTTCTTCCCGCCTGCGCTACGCGCCGCCCCAGCTGCTTTTCCGGCAGACCGCGCTGACAGTCACCCCGCTCACCGGAGCGCTGCCCAAGGAAGCCGGGCCTTTGCAGCTTACCTGTGAAGGGTCGTTGCGGCTGAGCGATCTGCACCTCCAGTTGAGCAAGGCCTTGCTCACTACGCCCCAGGCGCGGGTGAGCGCATCCGGCGAAGGTGGGTTGACCCCCCTGGCATTCAACGGTGCTCTTGAAATGGAAGGCTCGCCCCACAAGCTTGCCGCGCTGGCAGGCCACAAACTGGCGACGCCCCCAGCCAAGGACGATCTGCGCTTCAGAACAATGGTACGCTATACCGCCAATGCCCTGAACCTCAGCCAGATGCTTCTGCAACTCGACGATCTTTCCCTGCGCGGCGGTCTGCGCCTTGACCTGCCCGAAAACGCCCCCATGCTCGTGACTGCTGACGTGCAGACCGGCATGCTCAATCTTGATCCCTATCTGCCCCAGGCAGAATCCGGCAAAAATGCAACGGAAACCAAACCCGCGGGGCACGACGGCGCAGCAGCCAGCGGCAAGCGCGCCAAGCCGGATGCGGAAGCGGCACGGCGCATGCCGGGGCTGGACATCCGCGCCAAAATGGCTGGCATCATCAAGGGCGGATTGCAGGTAAAAGACATTGCGCTGGCCATCAAGGGAGAAAAAGGACGCTACGCCCTGACCTCCTTGACCGCCAGCCTTGGCAGCGGCGGGCTCATCAAGTCCACCGGCAGCATGGATATGGCGACTGAAACTTGCGCTCTCAAGGCGCAGGCCGCCGATGTGGAGGTTGGCCCGTTGCTGGTTGCCCTTGGAAAGGGTCGGCTGGCCGACGGGCAGGCCTCGCTGGATGCGGATGTGACCATGAAGTGCGCGGACGCCAATGATATTCGCCAAAGTCTTGGCGGACGCGGGCTGCTTGAAATACGCCGCCTGCATGTTCCGGCCATGGCGGAACTTTCCAAGAGCATCCCCTCGCTCACCGGCAAGGGGGGACCGTTGCCCGACCGTTTTGATCTGGCCCGTGCGCCCTTTACCGCCCGCGATGGCGAAATCAACGCAAGTCCCATCACGGTTACCTCCGCCACCCTCAACGCTGCGGGCAAGGCGCGCATCAGCCTGCCCAAACAGTACATGGACGCGGCCCTGGACATCAAAACCATGGGGCTGACAATTCCTGTGACGGCCAAAGGGCCTTTGAGTGACATTTCGTATGGTGTTGACCCGCGTTTTGCCCTTGATATGGCAAAAAATCTGCCGGGCGCATTGCTGAAAACGGGCAAGGAAGCCGGAAGCACCACCAAGGACGCGGCAAAGGGCGCGGAAGGGCTGGTTCGCGGCATCCTGGGCCGTTAACAGACCTGGCTGCGGCCCTGACAAAAACACTTATCAGGGCCAAATGGCAAGGCAAACAGCTCCGGTTGTCGGGTAAAGGTATTTTGCCCGGGGCTTGCCTTTTCGGCGTCATGGGCTAAAGCTATTAGCATCACGGGCGTTAAGCATTAAAGAAGGCCTGAACGCGCTGTACAGGCGCGATTGGTGAGCGGAGTGGTCAAAATTCCGCCAACCAGGCAACACACGAGCTTTACGGGGTTTCCTTGCCCGGTAAGGCATAGAGCGAACAGGCGGAAGTATGTACTTACTTATAGGACTGGTCATTGTTGCGGCTTCAGTCGGCACGGGCTACACCATGGCCCATGGCGAATGGGGCGTTCTTTTTCAGCCCGCCGAGTTCATCATTATTCTGGGTTGCGGCCTTGGGGCGTTTTTTGGTTCGCAGACCAAATACACCTTTGGTTTGGTTGTCAAAAGCCTCAAACACCTGTTTGCCGACCCTGGTTCCAGCAAAAACCACTACCTTGAGACTCTTGCCCTGCTGTACGCGCTCTTTTCCAAAATGCACCGCGAGGGCGTGATCAGTATTGAAAGCGATGTTGAAAAACCAGAATCCAGCCCGATTTTCAGCAAATATCCCAATATTTCCAAAGATACCGTGCTGGTGAACTTTGTAGGCGACACGTTGCGCGTGTACCTGACCACCGGCGACCCCGCAGATATCGACAGCCTCATGGACGTGGATATCGAAACCATGCGCGAAGAAGGCATCTTGCCTGCCCACGCCGTGGCGCACATGGCCGAATCACTGCCGGGCATGGGTATTGTGGCCTGCGTTCTGGGCGTGGTTTTGGCCATGGGCAAGATTAACGAACCGCCGGAAGTTCTTGGCCACTACATCGCGGCAGCGCTTGTCGGCACGTTTTTTGGTATTCTTGCCTGCTATGGCCTCTTTGGCCCCATGGGCGCAAAGCTTGAAAACTACGTGGCCGAAGAACATTTTTATTTTAACGCCATCAAGGAAGCCGTGGCTGCCGCCATTCGCGGATCAACTCCGCTGATCGCCGTGGAATACGGGCGCAGAGCCATTCCCTACCCCTTCCGTCCCTCGTTTGCCGAAATGGAAGAACGGCTCAAGAGCGGCTAAGCCATGGCAAACGGGCTGGCTGCCCCCCAAATCGGGGAGTGCGGGCGCAGATATTTTGCCCTTCTGTAAAAACCTGCTATGGTTTGTGCATCAAGGGCGCGGATGGCTGATTTTTATGCCGTCGGCAAAAGCGCGAGGCCCGGCGCAGAATACTACGAAGGAGAAAGCCTATGGGCGGCGGCGCATGGAAAGTGGCGTATGCCGACTTTGTTACGGCCATGATGGCCTTCTTCCTTCTGCTGTGGATCCTCAGCATGGTGCCGCCCGACACCAAGGCGGGTCTTGCCGCGTACTTCAGCGGCGAGCGCAATTTTGACTCCAGTTCAACATCCCCCATATCAAACAATCCGTTCATTCAGAATACGGATAAAATTGATGCGCGCGACCTCAAGATCAACGAGGTTGAAAAGTCGCACTACGCCATCGCGCAAAAAATCAAGCAGATGCTCATGGCAGATGCCGTGCCGCAAAATTCATCGGGCATCAGCGCGGATGACGTGGGCGTGCAGTTGCGCGTCAATTCGGACGTCATGTTCCGCCCCGGCAGCGTTGACCTGCTGCCCGAAGGCACCAAGGTGCTGGAAGCGGTGCTGAAACTCATGAACGAATACAATCTTTACCTTGTGGTGCGCGGGCACGCTGACTCCACCGAGGCCAGACCGCCATTTGCCTCCGCGTGGGAGCTTTCCGGCGCGCGTGCTTCGGCCATGGTGCATTTTCTTGCCGAAAAGGGCATCAAACCCACACGCATGCGCGCTGTGAGCTACGGCGATACGCGCCCCCTCAAGCCGGGCATTGACGAACAGAGCCGCGCCATGAACCGGCGTGTGGAATTTTTCTTCCATCGGCCAGAGGTCATGTCGTACAGCGTGGTGTACTAAAACCCCACATTCAGCCAGCATTTGCAACAGAAACGGCCCCTGTGACAATCCACAAGGGCCGTTTCTCTATTTCGCCAGCTCGGATGCTTTTGCGGCATCCCGGCCAGAGTTATATCTTACGGACTTCCGTGTACCATGCGGCGGCTTCTTCAAGCAGCTTGCCCGTGCGGGCCGCCAATGCCTGAGGATCCTTGAGGTAGCCGTCCAGCAGCAGGCTGGAGTCAAACAGGCAGCCCGTCATGTCAGCCAGGATCCTGTCGTCCGCGTCAGCCTTGAACATGCGCAACATGCTGCGCAGCAGGGGATGATCGCGGTTGACCTCCAGCACCTTCACAGGGATGGAGTCATCCTTCTGCATGACCTTGAGCAGTTTTTCCATGGAGGACGACAAGCCGCCATCGGGCGAAACCAGCACTGCGGGGCTGTCTGCCAGACGGTGAGAAACACGCACGTCCGTTACTTTGTCGCCCAGTATTTCCTTCATCTTGCCAAGCAGGGCGTCAAAGCTTGCCGAATCATCGTCAGAAAGCGGCGCGGCGGCTTCGTGTTCCGGCTGCTCCTTGTCGGCAAAGTCTTTCAGGGCATCATCCGCCGCTGTTTCCACAGACTTGAATTCCCAGTCCTTGTACTTGGCAAGGCCGTCCATGACAAATTCGTCCACAGGCTCGTACAGCCACAGCACTTCAACGCCCTTGCGGCGGAAGCGCTCCATGTGCGGATTGAGGCGGGCGGCCTCTCGGTTGGGCGCAGCCACATACCAGATGGTCTTTTGCCCTTCGGGAGCGCGGGCCATGTATTCATCAAGGCTGGTGAGCGCCTCCGCATCAGCGAGGGACGAGGAATTGAACCGCAGCAAGGCGCTGATGCGCTCGCGGTTGGCGTAGTCGTGGTACCCCAGCTTGAAAACCTTGCCGTGCAGCTTCCAGAAGCGGCTGTATTTTTCCGCATCGTCCTTTGCCAGCTTTTCAAGATGGCCCAGGGTCTGTTTGACCAGCACCTGGTTGATCTTGCGCAGCACCACGTTTTCCTGAAGCGTCTCGCGCGAGATGTTCAGGGGCAGATCTTCCGTATCGACCACGCCTTTGAGGAAGGCCAGATATTCAGGCACCAGCTCTTTGTTGCGGTGCTGGATGAGCACGCGGCGGGCATAAAGATCAAGCCCCCAGAATTCACGGTCGGCACCAAAAAAATCCTGCGCCGAATCGGGCGTGAACAGGAGGGCGTTAAACTGCACAGGCGCATCCACAGAAAGATGCAGTGTGTCCAGCGGCTCCTTGGCGTCATATGTCAGGGCTTTGTAAAAGGAATCGTACTGTTCCCTGGTGACCGAAAACTTGGGCTCGCGCCACAGCGCGGGCTGGGTGTTGACCCGCTCGCCATCCACGAGGACAGGGAAGGGAACAAAGGCCGAGTGCTTGCGGATAACCGACTCAACGCGGAACTTCTCCGCAAATTCGGCGGCATCGTCCTTGAGCCATGCCTTGATGACCGTACCGCGCGCGGGTTCATCCCCGGTTGCGGGTTCAACGGTAAAGGTGCCAAGGCCATCGCTGACCCACACGCTGGCTTCGGCATCATCGCCAAAAGCCGGACGCGAGGTAACTTCCACCTTGCTGGCCACCATAAAGACGGAATAAAAGCCCACGCCAAAACGGCCGATAATATTTGCCGCATCCGCCGTACCGGAGGTTTCGCCCTCCTCCCCGTCTTCGGGCTTTGTCGCGTCGCTGCCGCTGGCGGCATTTTCAGCCGCAATATCGGCCAAAAACTGCTCGGAGCCGGATCTGGCAATGGTGCCAAGGTTTTCAGCCAGTTCATCTGCGGTCATGCCAACGCCGGTATCGGCAATGGTCAGGACCTTGGCGTCCTTGTCCAGGCTGATGCGGATTTCAAGGGGAATATCAGCAAGACGCGGGCTTTCGCCCCTGTTCATGCGATAACGCAATTTATCCAACGCGTCCGAGGCGTTGGAAACAAGTTCCCTCAAAAAAATTTCGCGATTTGTATAGAGCGAATTGGTGAGGATATGCAGGACTTTGCGCACCTCAGCGCGGAATTGGCGGGAATTCTTACCAGCCTCTGCCATGACAAACCTCCTGAAAAAAGATATAGTTGAAAATAATATCCCCCGCTGAATTTTCAAGGGGGATTTGCCAAATTTTACGGCATTTTTCCGCGCGGCAGTGGCAACGCAGGGAAAGACGCGCGTCCGGCACCCTGTAAAACAGGCAGACAGGCACGCACGGACATTCCAACCCAATATTTCATATGAAAGGGGGATAAAACATCAAGCCCGCAAGATTTATACTCTTACGGGCAAAATGATATTCGTAACTACTTGCCATTTGATGGGAAAAAAGCTATCTCGCCAGAAGGATATTCAAGGAGGGCCTACATGGACGTTGTAATGCTTTCGCGTTTGCAATTCGCTGTGGCCGTTTTTTTCCATTTCATATTCGTACCGCTTACGCTCGGTCTTTCCGTCATTCTCGCCTGGATGGAAACCCGCTATGTGCGTACCGGAGACGAATTCTGGAAAAAACAAGCCAAATTTTGGGGAAAACTTTTTCTCATCAACTTTACACTGGGCGTGGTGACGGGCATCACGCTTGAGTTCCAGTTCGGCACCAACTGGTCCCGCTACTCGGAATACGTGGGCGATATTTTCGGCTCCCTGCTGGCTATTGAAGCCACGGTGGCCTTTTTTCTGGAATCCACGTTCCTTGCAGTGTGGCACTTTGGCTGGAAACGCGTTGGCAAAAAAATGCATCTTGCCTCAATTTACATTGTGGCATTTGCGGGCAACCTTTCCGCCCTGTGGATCATTCTTGCCAACGGCTTTATGCAGCACCCGGTGGGCTATACCATCAATGAGACCGTCGGGCGCGCTGAGCTTGCCAACTTCTGGCAGGTGGTGACCAATGGCTACGCCTGGGGCATGTACGCGCATACGGTGCTGGCATCGTGGGCGCTGGGCGGCTTTTTTGTGCTGGGCGTTTCGGCCTGGCATTTGCTGCGCAAGAGCCAGGTGGATTTTTTCAGGGCCTCCTTCAAGATGGCCGCGCCTTTCACCCTGATTCTTGTCTTGCTGCTGGGCCTTTCGGGCGACCAGCAGGGCAAGACTGTGGCCCAGGTGCAGCCTGCCAAGCTGGCCGCGCTGGAATCCCACTGGGAAACCGGGCGCAACGTGCCTTTCTACCTGCTGGCATGGCCTGACGAAGCCAATGAAGGCAACAAGGTCCAGGCCATTGGCATTCCCGGTCTGCTGAGCTGGATTGCCTACGGCGACACCAAGGCCGAAGTGAAGGGCCTCAAGGATTTTGCCAAGGAAGACCGCCCCCCGGTCATGCCTACCTTCCTGAGCTTCCGTGGCATGATCGCCATGGCGGGCCTGTTCGTGCTGCTGGCCGTGGGCGCTTTTTTGCAACGCAAGAAGGACGAACCCTGCCCCCTGCTGCTCAAGGCTCTGGTGTGGAACATCCCCCTGCCCTACGTTGCCATCATGCTGGGTTGGGCAGTGGCCGAAATTGGCCGCCAGCCCTGGATTGTTTATGGTCTCATGCGCACTTCCGACGCGGTTTCGCCAGTTCCGGCAGAGAATGTCGCCATTTCGCTGGGTGCGTTCATTGTGGTGTATTCCCTGCTGGGCCTTCTGGACATTTACTTGCTGCGTAAATACGCCATCAAGGGCCCTGACGCCCAGGAGGTATAGCCATGTTGGAAACCATCTGGTTTGTGCTGTGGGCGTTGTTGTGGGCCGTGTACTTTATTCTGGACGGTTTTGATCTGGGCCTTGGCGCGTTGCTGCCCTTTTTGGGCAAAAACGAGTCTGAGCGCCGCATCATGTACAACGCTGCCGGGCCCTTCTGGGACGGCAACGAAGTATGGCTTATTTCCGCTGGCGGCGTGACCTTTGCGGCCTTTCCCAAGGCCTATGCGGTCATGTTCAGCGCGTTGTACGCCCCGCTGCTTCTGCTGCTGTTCGCCCTTATTTTCAGGGCTGTTTCCTTCGAGTTCCGCAACAAGGTGGAACACGACAGCTGGCGCGCCCTGTGGGACGGTGTGCACTTTCTTGCCAACCTTATCCCCTGCGTGCTTCTCGGCGTGGCTTTCGCCAACCTGTTCATGGGCATTCCCATTGACGCCAAGGGCGTGTACCACGGCAACCTGCTTGGTCTGTTGAGCATTTACGGCCTTGCGGGCGGCGTGTTCTTTTTGTGCATGTTCCTGCTGCACGGCTCCCTGTGGCTGGCCATCAAGAGCACAGGCAGCCTGCAAACCCGCGCTGTGGCCTCAGCCACCTTCCTGTGGCCTGTCATGCTGTTGCTGCTGGTGGTCTTTCTGGTTCTCACCGCCATGTACACCAAGCTGTATGCAAACTATCTGGCCATGCCTGTTCTGTTTGTTCTGCCCTTGCTGGCGCTGGCGGGCCTTGTGGGCGCGCGCGTCATGCTGGGTGCGGGCAAGCTGTGGCTGGCCTGGGCATGCAGCGCCGTGTTCATTCTTGGCGTTACCTTCTTTGGCGTTGCGGGCATGTTCCCCGGCATGATCATATCTTCCATTGATCCTGCCGCCACGGTCACGGCCTTTAACGGCGCTTCGAGCCAGCTGACGCTCAAGATCATGCTGGGCGTGGCTCTGGTCATGGTGCCCATCGTGCTTGCGTACCAGTTCTGGTTGTACAAGACCTTCTCCGCCCCTGTGACGCACGATGACCTCAAGGACGAGCACGCCTACTAAACCCAGGCTGTTCTCCCCTGCCAATAGATAGTTAAAACGCCCCAGTGGCGATGATTAAGCGGCCAGTTTTTCCCGGTATTCTACCGGGGAAAACTGGCCGAACCTTTTCCGGGATCGTTCAGTTTTGAAGTTACGTTCAAGCAAATTCCGAAACATGGTAAATGCCGGTGACTGTGTAGTCTTCTTATCTTCGGCCATAAAAGCCCCCCATCATGGTTTCAAAGTTGAAGCCTTGTGGAGCTTTTTTGCTTTGTCTGCCTGATGGGGGTCATACCATCATGAGACGACCGTGGGCTTTGCTATGGCCTACGGATTATGTAGAAACGAATATTCTTATTGCCGTGCACAAAACCGTAACATACCCTTAGCTAAGGGATTTAGTCTGTTGCTGCTGGCAGTGGTTTCTGCCTTTTAGGGCAACACAAGCGTTTTTTCTCTGGTCCTCCTTAAAGGGTTTGGAGGAGATATAGCAGAGGCGGGCGTTTTTGTAAGATTGAAACGTTTCAGTAGTTATTTGTCCTTGTTAGTTTGGCAAACAAGTGTATTTGATCATGTGAAAAAATAAAATTTTCATATGGTTATGATTTCGTGCAGAGTCTATGGCAGGGCAGAAAAGCTGAAATTTCTTGCAAATCTTGAAAAATTATTTTTATTTTTTCTGCCCCAATTTGAGTCCGGCCGAGCAAAGCACATAAACAGCTATTGAGGGTTTACATGGCGTTCCCAACAAGCGCGGAAATAAAAACTGGTATGCTGGCTGGCTGGAAAGAATACTGGCCTGTTTTCATCACATTGCTCTTTACCTATCTGGGATGGCTTTCGCTTTACAGGGAAGATGGCTACTTTTTTCAGGTAATTGGCGCTGTTGGAGTCATAATTTTTTTGCCATTGTTTAAGCTGCAAAAAAATATTTGGCTTTATGTCACCGTCTTCCTTCTGAGCGGTGCAGACAAAATGTGGCCGGATGGTGCCCAGTGGATCACTACTTTCGCGGGTTTTGAAAAGATAACTGCCTGGACGGCCAGTACGGCAATTATTTCTGTTCAGGGGGCTGCGTTCTCGTTTGTCTGTTTGTTGCTGGTGCATGTGTGCATTTTCAGGTTGCAGGGCCGCACTTCCTTATTGTTCAAGGTGCCCATTTGCGTGTTTTTTTTGCTTGCAGCGCTGATTCCCGCATTCTTTTTTCTCTGGCTCCTTTTGAGCGTTACCGGGATTTTTGGGCCTCATGTTTTATAGTTTAAGGGGTCAGGGTTTTACATGGTATTCCCAACAATCGAGGAAATTAAAGCAAAATTTTTTTGGCTTGGTGCGGGTTCACTGGCCTATCATCGTTCTCCTGATTTTTACATATTTTGTTGGGCTGAAAGACGGGAAATATAGGAATGGTTGTTCAGGCCGGAGACGCTATGCCCCGCCTTTGGTGTAGAGCCGGTCACGCAAAAACCCCCGACCATCTTTCGATGATCGGGGGTCCTATTTACCTATATGGTGCAGCTTTGGCGTTAAGTTGACCAACTGGAGCGCGGACGTTGCCAGTTATGATTGCCTGCGCTGTCCAGTGCTGCAAGGCGACCAGAGCAATTCTGCGCCATAAAAAAAGACTGCACGGCGAAACAGCTTCCCCGTGCAGGCTTTCCCTGTAAACGGGCTCTAATCAGTGGATTCCACCTCACGCACGCAGTAGCCCTGATGCCGCAGCGGCGTGAAGTAATTGGTGCCCCAAGTCACTGCCAGCACAAAGAGCGCGGCGAAAAGACCGATGGCGGGGCTCCACAAGGGGCTTGCGGAAAGGGCCAGCCGCATGAGCAATGTGCCTATGACAAAACCCGAATTGCGGAACACGGCGTGAAAGGCGGGCATATACCGCTGTGCGATGAGCACCATGGCGATATCTGCAAAAATCAGCACGGTGTAGAGAGTTTCAAAAAATTTGAGGTCTTCACCGGTTTTCACAAAATGCATGAAATCGCGGGAGCCTATGAACAAGAAGATGACAAATAAAGCCAGCGCCAGCATTTTCTTGCTCATGACGTAGCGCATGCGCAGATCAGCCGTGGCGATAAAATGCAGATGCTGCCGTGCAATGCGCTTGTAAAGCCCAAGACACATATACACGGCCAAGGCACCGGCACCGGAAACCGCGATGCTGATAACCGGCAGCAGGTCATCAACCACGCTGACTGGCTCCGGCAAATGCGCCAGTTCCTTAAAGGCGTTGCGCAGCAAAATGAGGGTAAGTATCTCAAACTGCTTGCCCATGGATTGCGAAAGGGAACTGGGGATCGCCAGAATCAGACTCATGACCTCAAGCCCCAGAATCAGGGTAAAGGCCAGATGGATGGCGTAAAAATGGCTGTGCGGCGTAATCGCGGCAAGCCACGGGGGCAGAATGCCCATGCGCTTGAGTTCCACCCCAAGCAGGGAGATCAGATATACCCAGAGGATGCACAGGGCCACGCGGCGCTGGGTAGCGGCACGCTCCCAGGCGGAGTGAAGCCAGTCAAAAACATCCGTAATTGGCTGGAAACTTAAGATAAGCATGTGAATAGCTCCATAGATGAATACCCGGAGGCTCAGGGCACCCCGTCTGGCAGAAGAATATCTACAGCTTGCCAAATGTCAAAGACTACTAATCCTGTTATGGCAGACAGGATGGTGTATGGCGGGCTTGGGCCAATGCCCTGCGCACTTGCCATCAATCAATATAGAACGTAGAGAAAAGGCTTCCCCCGCGTTGCAGACCTTCGGCTTGCCCGATGGGTTTGAGCAGTGTCGGCGGCCTGCGGCCTGCCGAGAGCGCGAGTTTTTTCCAAACTTCCATGCCGCCCGACCCCGCATCACTGTGGGCCTCGGTTCGGCATGGTCGGCTATTGGGCGGCTCGCCAATGCGCGGGAAAACAGGGGGTGGATTGAGCATGCCCCGCCTGTCTTCACGGATTTGACCGGCGGCAACGCCGCAAGAGCTTCATCGAGCTTTACGAGGTAGAACGTCATGCCCCACAAGGGTCCGCATATCTCCATTTCTCCCGACTATGTGGTGAACAGGATTCTGCGCATCAACATTGATGACTTTGCAGAATGGCCCGAATCTGTGCGCAACCTGGCCATCGCCATAGCCGAAGAACTTTTTCTGGTGGCCTACAACCCCTTTATCAATGCGGAAACCGTGCGCACCAGCGTGCGCGAAAGCTATGACAAGGAATCGGTCTCCCTGGCGCACTATTACGCCACGGCCATCAGCGAAGGCCTCACCATGTTCTGGTCGGCCCACGAGGCCGAAACCGCCTTCCGCGCCAAACTGGTGGACGCCCTGCACGGCGTTTTGCCCGATGAATGCATTCTGACCAATCCCGCCGCCATGGTGGAATCGGCAACAGACGCCACCGACCTGCGCATGGAACTGCCCCTGTTGGTGGTTGAGCCGGACAATACCGAGCAGGTGGCCGAGCTTGTGAAGCTTGCCAACGACATGAAGTTTGCGCTCATTCCGCGCGGCGGCGGCTCCGGCATGACCGGCGGCGCAGTGCCCGCGCGCAAGCGCACGGTTATTGTCAGCCTTACGCGGCTGACGCGCATCGGGCCTGTTGACCTTGAAACCATGACAGTCACCTGTCAGGCCGGGGCCATCACCCAAGCCGTTATCAATGCCGTGGACGCCGAGGGCGCGCTGTTTTCTGTTGACCCGGCTTCCAAGCAGGCCTCGACCATCGGCGGCAACGTTTCTGAAAACGCGGGCGGCCCCAGCGCCTTTGAATACGGCACCACGCTGGACAACCTGCTGTGGTGGCGCATGGTCACGCCCACGGGTGAAATCATCACCGTTGAGCGCGAAAACCACCCTCGCCACAAGATCCTGCCTGATGAAACCGCCGTCTTTGTGGTCAAGGACGTGAGCGGCGGCGTGCGCAACGTGGTGCACCTGCGCGGCGACGAAATCCGCCTGCCGGGCCTTGGCAAGGACGTGACCAACAAGGTTTTGGGCGGCCTGCCGGGCATGCAGAAAGAAGGCGTGGACGGCATCATTACCGAAGCCTGCTTTATCGTTCACCCCAAGCCCAAGTACAGCCGCGTCATGGTGCTTGAATTCTTTGGCCGCTCCATGCACCCCGCTGCCATCGTAGTGCGCGAGCTGGTGGCCCTGCGCAACCGCATCAGGCAGGAAGGCGACTACGCCCACCTGTCGGCTATGGAAGAATTCAACGCCAAGTACGTGCAGGCCATCGAATACAAGCGCAAGTCCGAAAAATACGAGGGCTCGCCCATTTCGGTCATCATCCTTCAGGTGGATGGCGACGATCCCTACCTGCTCGACAAATGCGTGGGCGACATCGTGGGCGTTGTGGAACAGCAGGACAACGTGGATATCATCGTTGCTGCCGACGACAAGGAAGGCGAACGCTTCTGGGAAGACCGCCACAGGCTCTCGGCCATCGCCAAGCGCACCTCTGGCTTTAAAATGAACGAGGACGTAGTCATCCCCATGGACCGCATCCCCGACTTTGCGCTGTTCCTCGAGCAGATCAACCTGGAATGCACGGCGGCCTCCTACCGTTACGCCTTGCAGGAAGTGGGGCGTCTGCCGGGCTTCCCCATGGAAGACAAGGACTTTAACCGCGAGTTTTCGCAGGCCTCCAAGGCTGCCTCGGGCGATGTTGCCGCCACCGAAATTTCGGATATGGAACTGGCCGCCCGCGCAGAAGACTTTCTTGCCAAGCTCAAGGAAAAATACCCCCATCTTGCCAAAAAGATCGACAAGATCAGGGA
>NZ_DASQOG010000146.1:0-20458 GCF_035644575.1 Desulfovibrio sp.
CAGCGTCTGCATGCTTCAGGACGATTCCGACAATTTGCTCCACTGGAGAAACCATGCTTGAAACTACTGTTGTCGTCATCGGCGGCGGCGCAACAGGCATAGGAACCCTGCGCGATCTTTGCATGCGCGGCGTTCCTGCCATATTGCTCGAACAGGGCGGCCTGGCCCACGGCACAAGCTCGCGCTTTCACGGCCTGCTGCACAGCGGCGGCCGTTATGCCGTGGGGGATAATGAATCCGCGCGTGAATGTATTGAAGAAAACATGATCGTGCGGCGCATTGGCAGGCAGTGCGTGGAACAAACCGAAGGTTTTTTTGCGCTCACGCCCGAGGACGACCCCGCCTATGTGGATCGTTGGGTTGAGGCCTGCGGCCGCGCGGGCATTGAGGCTTGTGAAATTGACGTCAAGGAAGCCCTGCGCCTTGAACCCAACATGTCCCCCGAGGTCAAACGCGTTTTCCGCGTGCCTGACTCCTGCGTGGACGGCTTCCGGCTGGTGCTGCACAACGCCATGTCGGCCAGGCGCCACGGCGGGCAGATGCTCACCTATCATGAAGTGACCGGCATCTGCCAAAAGAACGGCAAGATCTGCGGCGTTACGGCCATCAACAAGAATACTGGCGAAACCATTGAGATTGCCTGCTCTGTTGTTGTCAATGCAGCTGGCTCATGGTCTGGGCGCATTGCGGCGCTGGCTGGTCAGGATGTAGCGGTTTCGCCCGACCGTGGCACGCTTGTGGTCTTTAACCACCGCTTCACTTCGCGCGTGGTCAACCGCCTGCACCCTGGCTCTGATGGCGATATTTATGTACCGCACGGCTCCATCACCATTCTTGGCACCACGTCCATACCCACCGACAGGCCGGACGACACTACCCCCACCAGCGAGGAAGTGCTGCGCCTGCTCAAAATCGGTGAGCCGCTGTTCCCGGATGTGCGCAGCTACCGCATTTTGCGCGCCTTTGCGGGCACACGCCCCCTCTACACGCCGGGCGGGGCCGCCGGGCGCAAGGCCAGCCGCAACTTCCATGTTGTGGATCATGCGGAACAGGGCCTTGATGGCATGATTTCCATTTTTGGCGGCAAGCTGACCACCTACCGCCTCATGGGCGAACGCGCCGCAGACAGAGTTTGCGCCAAACTTGGCGTTACCGCCCCCTGCCGCACGGCTGAAGAAGCCATTGTGCCGGATCCGGACGAAGCCACGCTTTCCCGCGCCGCCAAGTACTTTCCGGTTCAGGGCATCCAGCTTATGGCCGACCGCATGGGCGATGACCTGACCCCTGTGATCGAACGCGCGGAAAGGGCCGATTCCAACCCCCTGCTCTGCGAATGCGAAATGGTCAGCATGGCCGAGATTGAATGCGTGGCGCGCGATGCCTCCACCCATTCGCTGACGGATATCCGCCTGCGCACACGCCTGGGCATGGGTACCTGCCAGGGTACGTTCTGCTCGTTGCGGGCGGTTGCCGCGCTTTCCGAACACGACATTCCCCTTGAATTTTCAGCCACCGACAACGTGCGGCGCTTCCTTCAGGAACGCTGGGGCGGTCTGCGCCCTGCCCTGTGGGGCATGCAAGCGCGTGAAATGGAGCTTGGCCGCGCTGTATACGCGGGAACACTCAATCTTGATGGAGCCGCCCATGAGCAGGATTGTTGACGTACTGGTGGTCGGCTCCGGCATGGCAGGCCTTGTGTCCGCCCTTGCCGCAGCGGATCAGGGCCGCAGCGTACGGCTGCTCACAACGGGCATGGGTTCGCTGGCTATCAGCGGCGGCTCGGTGGATTTTCTTGGCTACGCTGACGGCAGGTTTGCCGCCGATCCGTGGCAGGGACTGGCCATGCTGCCTGAAGACCATCCCTACAGCCTGCTTGGGGCAGAAAGCGTCCGCTCGGCCTTTCAGTTCTTTGCAGATGTGATGGAAGGCCAGCACTGGCCCATGCGCCCCGCCCTCTCGCAGGACGGCACGCCGCGCAACACCCAGTTGCCCACCATCATGGGAACGCTCAAACCCACCTATCTGCTGCCAGCCAGCCTGCACACAGAGGCGCTCGCCAGCGCCAAAAAGGTGCTGGTGCTGAGCGTACAGGGCTTGCGAGACTGCCGCCCCTCCCTGGTGGTCAGCCAGTTGCGACGCTACAAAAGCTGGGCCGACAAGGAATTCACCCAGGGGCTTTTGCCCTCGCCCTTTGGCGACACCCACCGCGCCATATCGGCGCTTGATCTGGCCCGCATGGCGGACAAGCCGCATAGCCGCCGCTGGCTGCTGGATGCCCTTGCCCCGCATGCCGGAAAGTACGACCTTATCCTTATTCCGCCGCTCTGCGGCAGCAAGGCCAATCCGGAAGTCTGGCAGGCTGTCAACGCCGCCGCTGGCTGCCCTGTGGTGGAAATGCTGTCCATCCCTCCGGGGGTCGGCGGCCTGCGCCTGCGCGACGCCCTGTTGCAGGCCCTGAACAAGCACAACTTTGAACTGGTGGAAAACACCACGGTTCTGCGCGCCGAAACGACTGGTAGAACCTGCACCGCCCTGGTGGCCGAGGCCTCCGGGCAGGAACGCCACCACGCCGCCCGCGCCTTTGTAACCGCCACCGGCGGCATCCTTGGCGGCGGCATGACGCTTGAACCCGGCCAGTGCTGGGATTCCGTGTTCGGCATCGACATTAACGTGCCGCAGGATGTTTCGCAGTGGTCAGAGCCGAAAATTTTCGGCAACCATCTGTTCTCGCGCATGGGTGTACGCGTTGACCGCACCATGCGGCCTGTGGACGATGCCGCCGTGGTGCGCTGGCAAAACGTCTTTTTCGCCGGGCGCAGCCTTGGCGGATATGATTACGCAACAGAAAAAAGCGGTCACGGCGTTGCCATCGCCACGGGCTGGCAGGCGGGCCTTATGGCCGCCGCAGCCGCCGCTGCCGGGGAAAACCAATGAGCGTGCGCATCAATCCAGACAAATGCATAGCCTGCACCACCTGCGTGGTGCACTGCCCCGTAGCGGATGCGACCCCCAAGTTTCTGGGGCCGCGCATGATAGGCCCTGCCTATGAGCGCTTTCGCCTGCTGGGCCTGACGGAAGACCCCTCGCTGCACTACTGCGCCAACTGCAAAAACTGCGACATCTCGTGTCCGCACGGCGTGCCGGTTTCCAGCCTCAACATGATGGCAAGGGCCGACCAGTTCAAGAAGCACTCCCCCGGCCTGCGCGACTGGGTGCTTGGTCACGGCGAGCTCATGGCCAAGTGGTTGCGGCTCATTCCGGCGGCGCTCAAGAACTTCGGCATGCTCAATCCAGTTACCCGCACGGTGCTGGATGCGCTGGGCATCGACAAACGCGCGCCCCTGCCCGCCTTTGCGCCCCAGACCTTCCGCCAGCTCATGCGCCATGTGCACCAGCCCGACCACAAGCGCAGCGTGGTTTTCTACCCCGGCTGCTACGTGGACGTGTATGACCCGCGCACCGGCCTTGATATGGTGTGGGCCATGAACCGCGCGGGCTACAAGGTTATTGTGCCCGAGGAACTTGTGTGTTGCGGCCTGCCCATGGTTGCCAACGGCTTCTGGCAGCATGCCCGCTCCAATGCGGAACATAACCTGAAGGCCTTGGGCCAGTGGCGCGATGCAGGGCTACCCGTGGTGACGGGCTGCCCCAGCTGCGCCCTCATGTTCCGGGTGGATCTGCCGGAATACTTCCCCGATGTGGCGGAAAAGTACGGTGCATGCAGTCTTGCGGACGCGCAGGAATTTCTGCTGGATGCTGTGGACAGCGGCGACCTTTCGCTGAAGGCCGACAGCAAGCAGACCCTGCCCGACCTCAAACTGATCTATCACGCGCCTTGCCATCTGCGGGCGCAGGGCAACGGCCTGCCAGGGCTGGAACTGCTGCGCCGCCTTGACGGCGTGACCGTGGAAAATGCTGATGCAGGCTGCTGCGGCATTTCCGGCAGTTACGGCTTTAAAAAGGAAAAATACGACATTGCCCAGACCGTGGGCTCGGAACTGTTCGCCAAGGTACGCGAAAGCGGCGCGCAGGCGGCGGTTTCCGAGTGCGGCACCTGCCGCGTGCAGATCACGCACGGTTCCGGCAAATTCAGCCTGCACCCTGTCACCATTCTGCGGCAGCGCCTCGAAGCCCGCTAGGTTTCTGGTCCACGCAGCGCTTCATGATTATAACACGTGGCAGGCGGTTAGCCGCCTGCCACGTGCATGTCGGCTTTGCCAACACTACCGAAAATCAAGAGCAGGCAGCGGCTTTGCCGCACCGTCAGACGAATATTTTCTGTGCATTGCACCCGTTGTCCAGATGGTTTGCCGCCAGCCCAAAGGATACGCCATGACAGCCAAAAATAGCACCAGAGAATTCTGGAACAGCAGGGCCGAGTCCTTTCCCCGTTTTGAAGCCGGGGCCGACACCTACGAGGCCCGCATGCTCCAGCTGGCGCGTGACAACGGCGTGGATTTTCATGGCAAGAGCATTCTTGATGTGGGCTGCGGCAGCGGCATGTACACCATCCGCCTTGCGCAGGAGGCCGCATCGGTCACGGCAGTGGATATATCTGACGAAATGCTCCGCATCCTCATGCAGGATGCCGCCGCGCAGGGCCTTGCCAACATACGGCCCGTGCTTTCAGACTGGGAACACTTTGCCCTTGAGGAGCGCTTTCAGATTGTATTTGCTTCCATGACTCCGGCCCTGAGCGATGACGCCGCCCGCGAAAAGCTGCAGCACTACGCTCTGGAGCAGGTGGTCTTTATGGGGTTTACCGAGCGCAAAACTTCGGATGTCATGGCAGGGCTGTACACGCACTACGGCATCACGCCGCCGCAGTTTGCCGATGCCCCAGATATGCGCGCATGGCTTGAGAGTCAGCGCATTCAGTATGCCGCGCTGCCCGTTGACGGCCAGTGGGTTGTGCCGCACACCCACGATAAGCTGATGGGAGCCTGCGCCGCCAACCTGCGCGCCCGTGGCGCTGAGCCGGACATGCGGCATCTTGCCGCGCATCTTGAGGGATTTCGCAACCAGAACGGGGAATATGTGGAGCGCACGGAATATTCCCTTGAAATGTTGATCTGGCGCACCTCTTAATCACCGCACGGATCCGCCAGATACTTCAAAAACTTCTGGCTGCGCGTAAAACTACCATCCCCACCGCCGAACCCCGAACTGCATTTCTGCCGCATATACCGCGCATACGCCGTGCGCCCGATCATGCCCGCCGTACTTCTTGTACGAGTTGCGTGTTCACGCTTTACTTCTTTTACACCTCCATTCCTATTTTGATACAATTTTGAATCAACACCTCCAGGCTTCGGACATATACACCTTTGCGGCATGCAGGGGTTGACCATGTTCAAAGCATAAGCCCTTTTGTCTCCCCCCACTGGCTAATCCGTCCGAGCAGATACGTTCTTGCCGGAACCGCTTCCTTCCTCCCCGCGCACGACTCTCAAGTTACCGCCTTTTTGCTATTCAATCCCCGTTCCCGCCCCATTTGCCTGATGGACCGGGGTTTCTGCATTCATGGGCAATCAGCGCCGCCATGCCTGTTTTCCTCTGCCGCGTCCATCACCGTATGCCCCAAATACAGCCAGTTATGCCCCCGCACATTCACGCATGGTGATTTCTTTGCGACACGCTCCCAATTTCAAACAAATTTGTATCGGCGGTTTACGCCAGAAAATTTTTGTCAAATAAAACTCTATCATTAAAGCAAGTTACCGACAGGACAGTTTTTTCTGCACCGTGGGCCATCTTAACAATTTTGTATTGATTGTGCGGACAGATTATAAAATTAATGAATAATATTAAATAGTTAATCTAACGGCACGGTTTCTGCACAAAGAGGGACAAGCGCAACGAGCGCGGGAACATCAAACCCAGAGGGAATCTCATGCGTCAGGTAGCTATTTACGGCAAGGGCGGTATCGGCAAGTCCACCACCACACAGAACCTTAACGCCGGCCTTGGCGAAATGGGCAAGAACATCATGATCGTGGGCTGCGACCCCAAGGCCGACTCCACGCGCCTTATTCTGGGCGGCCTTGCCCAGCAGAGCGTGCTCGATACCCTGCGTGAAGAGGGTGAAGACATCGAGCTGGATCTGGTGCTCAAAAACGGCTTCAAGGGCATCCGCTGCGTGGAATCCGGCGGCCCCGAACCGGGCGTTGGCTGTGCCGGGCGCGGCATCATCACCTCCATCGGTCTGCTGGAACGCCTTGGCGCCTACACCGAAGACCTCGACTACGTGTTCTATGACGTTCTGGGCGACGTTGTGTGCGGCGGTTTCGCCATGCCCATTCGTGAAGGCAAGGCCCAGGAAATCTACATCGTGGCCTCGGGCGAAATGATGGCCCTCTACGCCGCCAACAACATCTGCAAGGGTGTCAAAAAGTACGCCAACACCGGCGGCGTGCGCCTTGGCGGCATCATCTGCAACAGCCGCAAGGTTGATGGCGAAGCCGAGCTTGTCTCTGCCGTTGCCAAGGAAATCGGCACCCAGATGATCCACTTTGTGCCGCGCGACAACATGGTGCAGCGCGCCGAAATCAACAAGCAGACCGTTATCGAATTTGACCCCACCTGCGGACAGGCCGACGAATACCGCACCCTGGCCCAGAAGATCGACGGTAACGACATGTTCATCATTCCCAAGCCCCTTTCCCAGGAACGGCTCGAAGAGCTGCTCATGGAACACGGTTTGATGGACGCCTAAACCAACAGCACGAAACGGAGAACAACAATGCAGATGATTCGCACGATTATTCGGCCTGAAAAGACCACCGAGGTTCTCTCCGAGCTGCTGGCAGCAGGCTTTCCAGCCGTTACCAAGCTTGATGTGGTGGGCCGTGGCAAGCAGAAAGGCATCATGGTGGGCGACATTCAGTACGATGAAATTCCCAAGCAGATGCTCATGCTTGTGGTCAGCGACGAAGACAAGGACGATGCCATCCGCGTTATCCTGCGCGTGGCAAAAACGGGCGACGGTCACTTTGGCGATGGCAGAATATTTGTTTCAAGCGTCAGCGAGGCCTGGACCATCAGCAGCGGCAAGTCCGGCCTGTAGGAGGCTCCCATGCAGGAAATAGTTGCAATGGTTCGAGCCAACATGGTGGCAGCGACAAAAAATGCCCTGTCCAAGGCCGGATGCCCCTCATTCTCATGCACCAAGTGCCTGGGGCGCGGCAAAAAGGGCATTGATCCCGCCACCCTGCGCATGGTTATGGAAAGCGGCGAGTTGCCGCGCACTCCGGCGGGCGAATCCCTGACCGAAGTGGGCAGGCTGATCCCCAAGCGGTTGTTCAATATCTGCGTTCCCGATGAAAAGGTCGAAGCTGTGGTCAAGGCCATCATAGAGGCCAACAGCACCGGCCACCCCGGCGATGGAAAGATTTTTGTGATGCCGGTGGAAGAATCCTATGTGGTTCGCACGGGCGAGCGCGCTGACGCATAAGGAAGGTATGTATGAGTATTGACGCCAACGCAGTAGTGCTTGAGCGCTACAACGCCAAGGTCTTCAAGAACCGCAAGGAGCACATGCTCAAGGTCAATCCTGCGGAAGACCAGATTATTATCGCCAACACGCGTGCCATTCCCGGCATCATGACCAACCGGGGCTGCTGTTACGCTGGCTGCAAGGGCGTTGTGCTCGGCCCCATCAAGGACATGGTCACGATTACACACGGCCCCGTGGGCTGCGGCTTCTACAGCTGGGGCACGCGCCGCAACAAGGCCAAGGCCGAGGGTGATGCCCCCAACTACATTCAGTACTGTTTTACCACAGACATGCAGGAGCCGGACATCGTCTTTGGCGGCACCAAGAAGCTCAAGAAGGCCATCGACGAAATCATGGAGCTCATGCATCCCAAGACCATCATGATCGCCGCCACCTGCCCTGTGGGCCTGATCGGCGACGACATTCAGGCCGTGGCCGCAGAAGCTGAACAAGAATACGGTATCCGCTGCGTGGCATACAGCTGCGAAGGGTATAAGGGCGTAAGCCAGTCGGCGGGCCACCACATTGCCAACAACGGCCTCATGAAGCGCGTTATTGGTACTGGCAATTATGAACCCGCCACCAAGTATTCGATCAACATCCTTGGCGAATACAACATCGGCGGCGACGGCTGGGAACAGGAACGCATCCTTAAAAAAATCGGCTACGAAGTGGTTTCGGTGTTCACCGGCGACGGTGAAGTGGAACGCATCGCCAGCTCGCACAAGGCAAACCTGAACCTCGTGCAGTGCCACCGTTCCATCAACTACATCGCCGAAATGATGAAGACCAAGTACGGCGTGGACTGGCTGAAGGTCAACTTTATCGGCCTGGAAGGAACAGTTCAGAGCCTGCGCGACATGGCTGCCTACTTTGGCGACCCCGAGCTTGCGCAGCGCACCGAACAGGTCATCGCCGAAGAACTGGCCGAGGTGCAGGATCAGATGGCGGCCTACAAGGCCCGCCTCAACGGCAAGACAGCAGCCCTCTTTGTGGGCGGCAGCCGCTCGCACCACTACCAGGGCCTGTTGCAGGACCTGGGCATCAAGACCGTGCTTGCCGGGTACGAATTCGGCCACCGCGACGACTACGAAGGCCGGGAAATCATCCCCAACATCAAGGATGACGCGGACAGCAAGAATATTGAACACATCACCGTGGAAAAGGACGAAAAGAAGTATCACGCCTACCTTACGCAGGAACAGTACGACAAGCTGGCCGCCGAGATCCCGCTTGAAAAGTACCACGGCATGATACGCGACATGGACGAGGGCACCTACGTGGTTGACGACCTCAACATGTACGAAGCTGAAAAATTTATGGAAATCCTCAAGCCCGACATGTTCTTCTCCGGCATCAAGGACAAGTACGCGCTGCAAAAGGCCGGGACCCTCTCGCGCCAGCTGCACAGCTACGATTACAGCGGGCCTTACGCGGGTTTCAAGGGCGCAACGCAGTTCGGTTACGACCTCTGCATGGGGTACTTCACCCCCGCGTGGCACATGGTAACCCCGCCCTGGAAGAATCGCGCCACCCTGCAAGGAACTGTGGGAGAATAGTATGCTTGACCTCACCCCAAAGACACATGTGAACAGATCGGGCGTTCTTATCAACCCGTGCAAGACCTGTCAGCCTGTTGGAGCTCTGTTTGCCGCTCTGGGCGTGCGCAACTGCATGCCTTACAGCCACGGATCGCAGGGTTGCGCTTCCTACCACCGCACCTACCTTACGCGTCACTTCAAGGAACCAGCCATTGCCGTCACCAGTTCCTTTACCGAAGGCGCGTGCGTGTTCGGCGGCGGCCCCAACATCCGCCAGGGCGTCAAGACCACGTTTGAGGTCTACAACCCTGATATCATTGCCGTGCATACCACCTGTCTTTCTGAAACCATCGGCGATGACCTCAAGACCTACATCGACGAAATGGAAATTCCGGACGACAAGATCGTGGTGCACTGCAACACGCCGAGCTACGTTGGCTCGCACGTGACGGGCTTTGGCAACATGATGGCCGGGTTCATCAAATACCTTGCCGCCAAGGGCAAGACCACTGAAACAGTGGCGGTGTTCCCCGGCTTTGTAAACCCCGGCGACATCCGTGAATACAAGCACCTTGTGAACCTGATGAAGCTCAAGTCCATCATGTTCCCCGATTGCAGCAACGTCATGGATGCGCCCATGACCGGCGAATACAAGATGTATCCCGATGGCGGCACCACGGTTGAAGAAATCCGCGCGCTCGGCTCCTGCCGCAAGGTTCTGGCCCTTGGCCGTCTTACAAGCGAGGAACCCGCCGCCCAGCTCAAGCGCAAGTGCGCCGTGGACTTTGACCTGCTGCCCCTGCCCATCGGCCTGGCCGATACCGATGCCTTTATCATGGCCATGGCAAACCTCAACGGCGGCGAAGTTGACCCGCTTATTGACGAAGAACGCGGTCGCCTGCTTGACCTCATGCTGGACGCCAACCCGTACTTCTACGGCAAAAAGGTTGCCGTGTACGGCGACCCCGACACAGTGCTTGGCATGACCCGCTTCTGCCTTGAACTGGGCATGATCCCCAAGTACGTGCTCACTGGTACGCCCGGCGAAACCTTCGTCAAGCTGGCCAACGGCATGTTCAAGGAATACGGCAAGGAAGAAGAGTGCCAGGCCTTTGCCGCCAAGGATCTCTTTGACCTGCACCAGTTCATCAAGGAAGAACCCGTTGATCTCTTGCTCGGCAACTCGCACGGCAAGCAGATCGCCAAGGCCGAAGGCATTCCGCTGGTACGCGCCGGCTTCCCGGTGCTTGACCGTTACGGATACGCATCGCTGCCCATGGTCGGTTACCGTGGAGCCTTCCAGCTCGCCACCCGGATCGCTGATACGCTTATGGAAGAGTTTGACCGCAACTGCGCTGACGAAGACATGGATCTGATTATGTAAGACGGCTCAAAGCCGCAATAGGGCCGGGGGGGCATCCCCCCGCCCTTGCAAGGGGGTTCCCATGGCTATGGAAATACTTGAAGAACGCCGTACGTCCATCAAGGAAAAGGGAAACAAGGGCGGGGGCGGCTGTAGCGGCGACGGCCTGCGTTGCGATACGGCCAGCGTGGCCGGTTCCGTGAGCCAGCGGGCCTGCGTGTACTGCGGTGCGCGCGTGGTGTTAAACCCCATTACCGATGCCTTTCATATCGTACACGGCCCCATCGGCTGCGCCAGCTACACCTGGGACATTCGCGGCAGCCTCACCAGCGGGTCGGAACTGTTCCGCAACAGTTTTTCCACGGACTTGCAGGAAAAGGACATCGTCTTTGGCGGTGCGGAAAAGCTCACCCGCGCCATTGACGAGGCCGTAGCCAACTACTCGCCCAAGCTCATCTTTGTGTACGCCACCTGCATTGTGGGCGTGATCGGCGACGATGTGGAAGCCGTGTGCCGCAATGCGGAAAAAAAGCACGGCATCCGCGTGATCGCGGTCAAGGCCCCGGGCTTTTCGGGCACCAAGTCCACGGGCTACCGCATGGCCTGCAACGCCCTTGTGCAGCTCATGGAGCCGCACAAGGAACAGCCCAAGATCAAGGGCGTCAACATCCTTGGCGACTACAACCTTGCGGGCGAAATGTGGATCATCCGCAATTACCTGCGCGAGATGGGCATTCCCATTGTCGCCACACTCACGGGCGACGCCGCGTATGAAACCCTCATCAAGGCCCCGGCTGCCCAGCTCAACATCGTGCAGTGCGCCGGCTCCATGATGTATCTGGCCCACCGCATGGAAGACGAAATGGGCGTCCCCTGGATGCGCGCCAGCTTCTTTGGGGTGGAAGACACCTCCACCGCCCTGCGGCAGGTGGCCGATCGCCTCAATGACGACTACGCCAAGCGCAAGGCTGAAGCTCTTATTTCTGAGCGCGGCGCAAAGGCTGAAGCATTTCTTGAACAGTACAAGCCGCACTTTGTGGGCAAAAAGGCCGCCATCTTTGTGGGCGGCGGCTTCAAGGCCATATCGCTCATCCGTCAGTTTAACGAAATGGGCATTGAAACTGTGGTTGTCGGCACCCAGACCGGCAAGCCCGAAGACTATGAAATCATTTCAAGCCTTGTTAACCCCGGCACCGTCATTCTGGACGATGCCAACCCGGCAGAGCTTGAAACATTCATGAAGCAGAAAGGCGCGGATATTCTGGTGGGCGGCGTCAAGGAACGCCCGCTGGCCTACAAGCTCGGCATTGCCTTTTGCGATCACAACCACGAGCGCAAGCACGCTCTGGGCGGTTTTGAAGGCGTGGAAAACTTCACCCGCGAGGTGAACCTTTCCATCAACAGCCCTGTGTGGCAGTTCACGCGCAGCTCTGCTTCATTTGCCGAAGCAACGCAGGCGCAGGCCAGTCTGGTGCGTGAAGCACTGGCAGCAAGAGCAGCACATTTCTAGCACAGCGTAATCGGCTTGCACGCAGTTTGCCCGCCGCCGCGGCCCAAAGGCCGCCTGGAACATAAGGAGAAGACAATGAGCGCCAATCTTGTCAACCTGAATACAAATCCCTGCAAGATGTGCATGCCCATGGGTTCGGTAAGCGCCTTTTACGGCATCAGCAAGAGCATGAGCATTCTGCACGGTTCGCAGGGGTGCAGCACTTACATTCGGCGGCACATGGCAACCCATTACAATGAGCCGGTGGATATAGCCTCCTCTTCACTTACGGAAGAAGGCACGGTCTTCGGCGGCACCAAGAATCTGCTCAAGGGGCTTGAGAACCTCATCAAGCTCTACAATCCCGAGGTGATCGGCGTTTCCACCACCTGCCTTGCCGAAACCATCGGCGAGGACGTGCCCGCCATCATCAAGCAGTTCAAGGACGAACACCCGGAAGTGACGGCCACCATCATTCCTGTGACCTCGCCGGGTTACAGCGGCTCGCAGTACGAGGGATTTTTCCGCGCCTTGCACGCCATTGTGCGCCACGTGCCCATGAACGCCACGCCCAACAACGTGGTCAACATCATCACCGGGCACCTCTCTGCGGCGGATACCAGAGCGCTCAAGCAGCTGCTTGACGCCAGCGGCCTTGAATACGTGCTCCTGCCCGACCTTTCGCAGAATCTTGATGGCGGGCATGAAGACGACTATAACAGGCTGCCCCAGTACGGCACAACGCTTGCCCGCATCGGCCTCATGGCTGGCGCGCGCATGACGCTTGAACTTGCGCCCTTCTGCCCCGAGGGCTACTCCCCAGGCGCGTACCTGCGCGATACTTACGGCGTGCCGCTCCTACGCATGAACCTGCCTGTGGGCCTGCGCGATACGGACGCCTTTGTAGCCACGCTTGAAGCCCTTGGCGGGGCCATTCCCGCCACTGTGCGCGAAGAGCGCGCCCGCTACCTTGACGCCATGATCGATGCGCACAAATATAACGCCCAGTGCCGCGTTGCAGTATTCGGCGAGCCGGACATGGTGCTGGCCCTTGTGCGCGCCTCGTGCGAAAATGGAGCCGTGCCCGTGGTGGCCGCCACCGGCAGCCGCTGCGCCGCCTTTGAAAAAACGCTTGCGCCCGACATGGCTCAGGCTACGGAAACCCAGTTCAGCGGCGATTACGACATTCTGAATTTTGCGGACTTTGCCGCCATTGAAAACGCCATGCTGGCGCGCAAGGCCAACCTCATACTTGGCAATTCCGATGGCCGCCGCATTGAGGAACGCCACCACGTTCCGCTGCTGCGCTACGGCTTTCCCATCCACGACAGGGTTGGCGGCCAGCGCACCCGCATGCTCTTCTATGACGGTTCGCTCAGCCTCATGGAAGCCACGGCCAACGCCATGTTGCAGTTCACCGAGGGCAGCTTCCGCGAGGAGCTTCTCAACAAATACTTCAAGGAAGAAGCCGCCATGGAAGCTGATGCCTCCCGCATAGAAGTTGTGGCCCCGGCCAAGGAGCCGCTTGTGCCTGTAACTGCCCCCACAGCCGCCCATGCCGCTGGCAGCGCCGCCGCCGTCAATGCGGAGCGCACCAAGTCGCACCCCTGTTTTTCCTGTGGGGCCTGCGCCACCTCGGCGCGCCTGCATCTGCCCATCGCGCCCAAGTGCAACCTGAGCTGCAACTACTGCCTGCGCAAGTACGACTGCGTTAACGAAAGCCGCCCCGGCGTCACCACCGCAGTGCTCACGCCCGCACAGGCTTTTGACCACTTTATGAAGGTCAAGCACGACATGCCCAACCTTACGGTTGTGGGCATCGCCGGCCCTGGCGACACGCTGGCCAATCCCGAGGAAACCTTCCGCACGCTGGAGATGATCCGCCGGGAAGACCCCAATATCACCTTCTGCATGTCCACCAACGGTCTGGCCCTGCCGGAATACGTGGAAGACATGAAGCGCGTGGGCGTAAGCCACGCCACCGTGACCATCAACGCCGTTGATCCCGCCATTGGCGCGCAGATTTACAAGTTCGCCATGTACAGGGGCAAGCGCTACACGGGCGAAACCGCAGCCGCCCTCCTGCTGGCAAACCAGATGGCGGGCCTGCGCGCCCTCTCCCAGGCGGGCATAGTGAGCAAGGTCAACACGGTGCTGCTCAAGGGCATCAACGACGGGCACATCCCGCAGGTTGTGGAAACCGCGCGCGAACTGGGCGCTGTGATGACCAACATCATGCAGCTCATCCCGGTCAAGGGCAGCGTTTTTGAAAACATGCCCCTTGTGAGCAACAAGGAGCTCATGGACATGCGCCGCAGCTGCGAGCCCACGCTCAAGCAGATGTACCACTGCAAGCAGTGCCGCGCCGATGCCGTGGGCCTGCTGGGCGACGACAAGTCCATTGAGTACCGCCCGCCCGTGGCCGAAAAGGCCCCCGCAGCGGAAGAAGCCAGGCCCACAGTGGCCCGCAAAATACGCATCGCCGTGGCTTCCAAGACAGGCATGACCGTTGATCAGCACTTTGGGCAGGCCGAGCAGTTCTACATCTACGAAAGCGACGGCGACGCCGCCAGCTATGTGGAAACCCGCAGTGTTTCCAAATACTGCAACGGCATGGACGATTGCGGCGAAAAGGCCGGGCGCATGGCGGGCATTCTGGCCGCCGTGGACGACTGCAAGGGCGTGCTGGCCCTGCGCATAGGCGAAAGCCCGCTGAAAAAGCTTGAGACAAAGGGAATACGCGTGTTCACCCTCTATGAAAATGTGGACAAGGCCGTGAATGACGCCGCCAGGGCGCTCTGCGGATAATTCCGGCTCAATCCATCGGCCTGGCCGGAGGCAAACCGGTCAGGCCGGGGCACACGCCATCTTTGCCAAGAGGTTATTTCCATGCCGCAACTGGTGGACAGAACGCTCTGCCTGCTCTACCGGGTGCTGCCAGCCGCGCACTCGCAAGAGGAAAGGCAGACCGCAGACGCATTTGCGCTCTGGGCCGGGGAATGGATCGACCTCATGCACCACATGGGTTTTGTGGTCGAAATTCCCCCAGATCTTCAATTTGCAGCAGCCAGCACCAAGGCCCGCCGCACGGGCAAACGCTCGACTCCTTACGGCCCATGGGCGCGCCTGAGCGGTTGCTGTGACGCTCTTTATACCTTTGAAACGGAACTCTGGCCGCGCTTTGCCGCCATCAAGGATACGGTGGAGTTCTGCCCCGGCGATCATGCGGGCTGCGCCACGGCTCTTGCCGTGCTGTGGCTGCTCAAGGGTGCCCCTCGGGTGGCGGGCTGCATTGGCGGCTCTGCCCTGTACGGCCCCGATGCCGGGCCTGCCCTGGAAGAAGTGGCCCTGAGCCTGCACGCTCAGGGTCTGGAGACAGGCCTGACGCATCTGGACAAACTGCCTGAAGCAACAGCCCTGCTCAAGGAGGCAGGACAGGACATTTCCCACCACAAAGCCGTGCTGGGCGCGGATATCTTTGCTGTGGAATCCGGCATTCATGTGGACGGCATTGTCAAAAAGCCATTTCTTTACGAGCCATATACTCCAGCCACTGTGGGGCTTGAACGCCAGATTGTGGTGGGCAAGCACTCAGGGCGTGTTTCGTTGCGCATCAAGGCCAGCCAGCTTGGTTTGAACTTGCCGCGCACGGCGGAAGAACATATGCTGGAACTGGTTCAGCAGCTTGCCGAGCGCCAGCAATGCAGCCTGACCGATGCCCAGTTTCTCGACCTGTGTCACGCATGCCATCCCCCCGAATCCTTGTCTTCTGCCCGAACGGACTGTTGCGGTCTTTCGGGCGCAACGGTTTCTGTGGAGGTGGGCCATGCCTGAGATCATTATTGTCGATACCACCCTGCGCGACGGCGAGCAGGCTCCCGGCTTTGCATTCCCTCCTGCCCTGAAAATCCGCCTTGCCGCCATGATGGACGAAGCTGGCGTGGACCAGATCGAGGCGGGCGTTCCCGCCATGGGCGAAAACGAAAAGGCCACCATCCGCTCCATCCGCGAGGCCTGTTCCAATGCCCGCGTTTCCACCTGGAACCGCCTGCGCGAAAGCGACGTGCGCCACTCCTTTGACTGCTCTCCGCATATCATTCATCTGTGCTGCCCGGTTTCTGACCGGCAGATCAAGGATAAGCTCAAAACAACCCGCGCAGAGGTAATGGCCTCCCTTGCCAAGTGCGCGGCGCTCGCCGCAAGCCGTGGTGCGGAAGTGACTGTTGGCTTTGAAGATTCCTCCCATGCCTCGCCCGACCAATTGCGCGATGCGGCGAGGGCCGCGCGTCAGTGCGGCGTGGTGCGGGTACGGCTCAGCGATACTGTGGGCTGTTACACGCCAGACAAGGTCTGGCGAGCCGTGCGCATGCTGCGCGAGGCAGGCGTGGATGTGGAAATCCACGCGCACAACGACTTTGGCATGGCTGTTGCCAATTCGCTCATGGCTGTGAACGCCGGGGCGCGCTACGTCAATACAACGTTGTGGGGCATTGGCGAGCGGGCGGGCAACTGCGGGCTTGCCACTTTTACGGCTGCGGCTGCGCGGCTGGGCAATACCTCGTGCGCGGTGGATGCGCGCAAGGCACTCGAACTGGAGCGCCTTGCGGCTACACTTTTGCCGCAAAAATCCATGAACGGCTGGGGCAAGCATCTGGGTTACAGCTATGGCACGCGCCCCTTTGGTCTTTAACGGCACAAGCGTCTTTTGTCCTCTGCCAGCGTTGCGTTAGCCGTTGCGACGCAGGAAGCTACGGATAACGGCAGCAGTTGGTTAAAAATGAACCTTACACGTCCATTGCTGTCGCTATTCGTAAGCCCGACAAGCGGGCAACGACTAGCGCATACTGCGCCAGTTTTTTCGGTCGAGTACTATAAGAGTACACTCCCTCAAAAACAGGCTTGTCTTCCTTGGCAGAGAACAAAATCCATCTTGTGCCAAAACAAATTTATCATAATTACGGCAGATAGATGTTATTTTAAATAATTACATCACTCGTTGCCGCTAACACTCTGGACGCCCCAGCATACGGAGATCGCCATGAAATGCGACTGCATTGCAGTGCTCGAAAATACAGAGAATTCAATCACCGCCATGGAAAACTGCACCCACCTTTCCGTCTGGCAGCGCGACTGGAGCACGGGCAAGGGCTGGCATGCCTGTGATCCCGTGCCTTTTTCTCTTGAAGGCTGCGGCACCCTGCCCCAGATGCGCGACCGGCTGCGTCAACTGGCCCTTCTGCTGCCCGCAGAGGCTGCCATAGCCGGGGCCAGCATTTCAGGCCTTGCGTACAATGAACTGAGCCGCATGGGCTTTTGCCTGTGCGAGCTGGACGCATTCTCGCCCGATATTCTGGATGCCCTGGCCAGCGAGATTCTGGCGTCCGCCCAGGGGGAGGCGCAGGTTCCCACCGCGCCCACGCCCACCGATACACCCGGCGTGTACAGCATTAATCTTATGGAAGTGCAGGCCGCGCACCCGGAAATCACATCAAAAAAAGCCCTGCGTCCCTTTTTTGCGTCTACGCCCTTTGTGGAACTGGAAATCATCTGCGGACACATGCCCCCCTGGCTTGAGGAGCATATGCACCAGCAGCGTCTGACATGCGCCCTCACCCGACAGGAAGACGGAACCGTCCGCGCCCGTATTTCGCATACGCTCTGTGGCGAATCTGCGCCAAATGGACGTTAGGAGTCTATGTTATGAGTACCGCCCTGCAACTTGATACTGTGGCTACGCCCTATGGCGCCATCGCCAACGTGCATGTGCTCTCCCGCTGGCCCGACGGCGCGCCGCAGGATTGCCGCCTGCTGGCAGAAGATACCGTGCCCACGCCCCACGGCTGGCTCACGCCCCTTTACGAAGCGGAAGACGTACGCCGCAGCAGCGGCAAGAGCTTCAGCCTGTATCCCAATGGCATGTGGCGCAATCTGGAGCTGCAAAATCAAACGACTGTAAACACACCCCTTGGCGACTTGCCCGCCGAATGGCTGGCCTGGCACGGAAACGGCGCGCTCAAGCGCATACTCCTGCGCAAGGGCAAACTCAGCGGTTACTGGACAGAACAGGACGAGCGCAAACTGGCAAGCCAGATATCCCTTTCTCTGCACGGGCAGGAAGTGAACGCCAAGGTTCAGGGCCTGCGTTTCTATCCTTCAGGCGTGCTGGAGAGCGTCACCTTCTGGCCCGGCGAAACAATCCTGCTTGCCACCCCGCTTGGCTCCATGCCCGTGAGGTACGGCTGCGCCTTTTATGAGAGCGGCGCGCTGCGAAGCTGCGAACCGGCGCGCCCTGCGCATGTGCCAACCTCCATTGGGCAGATTGCGGCCTACGACCCCGCCGCCTCGGCCATCTGCGGCGACGTCAATTCCCTGTGCTTTGCTGAAGCCGGCACGGTTTCCAGCCTTGTCACCGCCGCCTGTTCCCTGCGCTGGCAGCAGGGTACGGAGCAGAAATGCATGTCGCCTCGCCTGGAAAAAGATCAGCTCACCATGCTGCGCACCGTGGTTGTTCCCTTGCGGGTGGAATTTCTGCCCAATGCTCTGGTGCGCATGGACGATGGCAAGCAGGTCATGCAGGCCCCGGCGCAGGGCATAACTATCGGGCCTTTTGTGGCTCTGCCCGACATGCGCGAGAGCTGCTGACGTTTTGCACAGCAACTACAATCCTGCCATACATTGCAACCAGTTGGACGGGCAGCGCGCTGCCGCAAATATTGTTGCGGCAGCGCGCCTTGCGCTGTATATGGTCGCAGTGCTAGATTGCCGCAGGAGGCTGCATGGAAGTTCCTTTGCTCTATGAAATCGTCATTATTTTTCTTCTTTCAATTTTCGTCACCATCGTCTGCAACAGAATAAAACTGCCCGCCACCGTGGGCTTTCTGCTGACAGGCGTTTTGTGCGGCCCTTCCCTGCTGGGTATCGTCAAGGACATGCAGGCCATTGACCATATTGCTGAACTCGGCGTTGCCATGCTGCTGTTCACAATAGGTATGGAACTTTCGGGCGAGGCTCTCAACCGCCTGAAACGGCCCGTTTTTCTTGGCGGCAGCCTGCAAATCGGCCTGACGGTTCTTGCCGTGGCGGGCATTGCCATGCTGCTGCGCGATGCTTCGTACCAGAAAGGCCTTTTCTGGGGCTGTCTGGTGGCGCTCTCGTCCTCGGCCATTGTGCTGCGTATTTTGCAGGAGCGCGGGGCCACCAACACGCCCACAGGCCGACTTTCCCTTGCCATTCTTGTTTTTCAGGACATTATGGTAGCGCCCATGCTGCTGGCGGTGCCCCTGCTTGCGGGCACGCTTGAGCTTTCGCTCCAGGGCGCTGTGTTTTCAACACTGCGCGTGGTGGTGGTGCTGGGCGGCGTGCTGCTTTTTGCCCGCTTTGGCCTCAACAGGCTTATGGAAGCCGTGGTGCGCACCCGCACGAGAGAAATACTGCTGCTCTCCACCCTTGGCCTGTGCCTCGGCATGGCCATGCTGACCAACTACCTGGGCCTTTCGCTCTCGCTCGGGGCCTTTTTGGCCGGTTTGATGCTTGCCCGCTCGGAATACAGCATGAGCGTTATTTCGGGTATTTTGCCCTACCGCGATGTTTTCATGAGCCTGTTTTTCATCTCGGTGGGCATGATGCTGAATCTGGAGTTTTTTTTAGAGCATTTTGTCGCCATTATTGTTCTGACTGCGCTGTTCATCGTCATAAAATCCCTGCTCACCCTGCCTTCGGTGCTGGTGCAGGGCTATCCTTTGCGCGCTGCCATTGTCACGTCCCTTTCTCTCGCGCAGGTGGGCGAATTTGCCTTTGTTCTGGCGGCATCTGGTCTGGCGTCCGGGCTGTTTGACATGAACGCCTATCAGACATTTCTTGATGTCAGCGTGCTCACCATGATGCTGACCCCCGGCCTTATGGCTGTGGCCCCGCGTCTTGCCGACAAGGTTGCGGGCAAGCGCAACGAGCGGATGCTTGCCAAGGCCGAAGACCACGAAGGCGCCTGCGCCATGGAAGACCACCTGATCATTGTGGGCTTTGGCATCAGCGGCAAACACCTGGCCCATGTGGCCCGAGAATCCGGCGTATGTTATACCATCCTTGAAATGAATCCCGAAACCGTTACCCGGTATCGGCACAAGGAACCCATTTCGCACGGTGACGCCTCGCAGCCCATCGTGCTGGAGCATCTGGGCGTCACCAAGGCGCGTGTGCTCGCCATCGTCATTTCCGACCCTGCGGCGGTGCGCTCCATTGTTATTGAAGCCCGGCGGTTCAACCCTAACCTCCACATCATTGCGCGCACCCGCTTTGTGAGCGAGGTGGCCCCCCTGCGTGCGCTTGGCGCGAACGAAGTGATCGCGGAAGAATTTGAAACCTCCATTGAGGTTTTCAGCCGCGTGCTGACACGCTATCTGGTTCCCCGGCAGGATATAGATTCCTTTGCTGCGCGTATCCGGCAGGAGAATTACCGCATGATCCGCCGCATGAGCGCATCGGTAAACTCGCTTGATTCCATGGTCAGCCGCCTGCCGGAGATGGGCGTTCAGGCCATGCGCCTTGCCGCCGCCTCGCCCCTTTGCGGCATC
>NZ_DASQOG010000147.1:0-38579 GCF_035644575.1 Desulfovibrio sp.
ACAGGCATGACTGAAAGATCAATCAATTCCGGGCTCTTGACGCCTCTCTAAAATATTTTTAGTGCTGTACCATGGAATTATTTCACCTCTAGAAATTCTATGCAACACACAGGAGGGAGGATTTAATCATGTCCCAGGAAAGGATCACAACGCTGTTAAATGAGAACCGCAGCTATCTTCCACCTGAGCACGGCAAAACTTCTGCATGGGTATGTGGGCCAGAAGAATATGACGCTCTCTGCAGCCGCGCACTGGAAGACCCCAACGACTTTTGGGGTGCGCGAGCATCGCAGTTGATCCATTGGTTCAAACGCTGGGACAAAGTGCTGGAAGCAGATGAGGTAAACCATAAATACAAGTGGTTTACGGGCGGCAAACTTAATGCCTCCTTTAACTGTATCGACAGGCACCTCATCTCTGGGCGGCGCAACAAGGCCGCGCTTATCTGGCAGGGCGAAAAAGAAACAGACGTTCGCTGCTACACCTACCAGATGCTTTATACTGAAGTGTGCCGCGTTGCGCATGCTTTGAGTTCGCTGCGCATCCGCAAGGGCGATCATGTGGCTTTGTACATGCCCATGATTCCGGAACTTTTTATCGCCATGCTCGCCTGCGCCCGCATTGGCGCCATCCACACGGCCATCTTTTCCGGCTATGCGGAGGGCGGCGTTCGCAGCCGTATTCAGGGTTGCAAAGCCCGCGTTGTCATCACGGCGGACGCCGCGGTGCGCGGGGGCAAGTTCAAGCCCCTCAAGGCCAATCTTGATCCCATCCTTGAAAAGTGCCCCTCCGTGGCGCACGTGGTTGTGGTCAAGCATGCCGGCATTGACGGCGTGAACATGCAGCGCAACCGCGATGTGTGGTGGCATGACCTGATCGATGACTTTACCCTTAACCCGGACTTCCCCTGCGAACCCATGGACGCCAACGACACGCTCTTTCTGCTGCACACAAGCGGCAGCACGGGCAAGCCCACGGGCGTCATGCATTCCACGGGCGGCTACCTCACATACGCGGCGCACTCCACGCAGTGGTGCTTCGACATGCGCGACGACGACGTGTACTGGTGCACGGCAGATGCAGGCTGGATCACAGGCCACACCTATGGCGTGTACGGGCCGCTTTCGCTTGGGGCAACCACGCTGATGTTTGAAGGCGTGCCCACATGGCCCTACCCTGACCGCTACTGGCGCATTGTAGAGAACTTCCGGGTCAACATCTTCTATACCGCGCCCACGGTCATCCGCTCGCTCATGCGCATGAACGAGGCCTGGACAGAGCGCTACGACCTGCGCAGCCTGCGCATTCTCGGCAGCGTGGGCGAGCCCATCAACCCCGAGGCATGGCAGTGGTACCATAAGAATATCGGCGGCGGCGAACTGCCCATCGTGGACACATGGTGGCAGACCGAAACCGGCGGCGCCATGATCGCCCCCATGCCCTATGCCACCAAGCTCAAGCCCGGCTCGGCCTCCAAGCCCCTGCCCGGCATTGACGCTGCGGTTATTGGCACTGCCTCGCGTGACGGGGACGAAGCTGAAGCGGGCAGCAAGGCCGGGCATCTGGTCATCCGCCGCCCCTGGCCCGGCATGATGCAGGGCGTGTATAATGATGAGGAAAAGTACCAGTCCTACTTCTCACGCTTCGGCTGCTATTCGTCAGGCGATGCGGCAGAAGTTGATCAGGACGGCTACTTCTGGATTCTGGGCCGCGTGGACGACTCGATCAACGTGTCGGGGCACCGGCTCTCCACGGCAGAAATCGAAGCCGTGCTGGCTGCCTGCCCCGAAGTGGGCGAAGCAGCTGTGGTGCCCATGCCCCACGCCCTTAAGGGCGAAGGCATCTATGCCTACGTGGTTACGCGGGATGAAGTGCCGTGGAGCGCCCAACTGCGCGTAAAACTGCGCGATGCCGTGCGCCGCGACATCGGCGCGCTTGCCAGCCCGGAATTCATCCAGTTCGTGGACGCCATGCCCAAGACCACCTCGGGCAAGATCATCCGCCGTATGCTGCGCAAGATCGCTGGCGACAGCTACGAAGACATCGGCGACACCACTTCGCTGGCAGAACCGGAAGTCATCGGCAAAATAATTGAAGGACACCGCAACCTTGTTGCAGGCAGGCACGAGACGGAAAGCGCCCCCGAAGGCGCTGCCGAAACCGCGCAAGTCTGATACTTCAGGTGCAGGGCTGCCCGGAGCGGCTTTGCACTCTAACCGGGGCGCACCCTCAACGTCCCGGCAAAACAGCACACCCCCGCAGATTGTGCCATCGCGGGGGTGTGCTGCTGTCTGAGATACAGTAAAGCCAGACTGGTAAAATGGCCTGACCGCAGGATCACTCTGGGTATTGAGGCGAACGCTGAACGCGGGCCTACAAAAGGAGGACGTTCTGCGTCAGCCCCCTGCCGCCAATCGCCAGCCAGACCAAGGCGCTACGGCGTGGCCCGAAGCTGACTGCGGATTTACAGATTTCTCTGAAAGGTGCTGGCTACTTTGATGATTCTTCCCGCCGGGAGTCGCCGCCCTGCGAGTCTTGCAGATTGGCACCTGCCGCCTGCACCGGTTCATTTTGCGCCGATTCATTCTGCGGCGGTTCACCCTGCATTGGTTCTGCGGGCGATTGCGCCCCATCCGCCTTATCCGTTCCAGCCACAGCGCTCCAGCGCCCCAGCGTATCACGCATCCACGCCCACACGGCCCGGCTTTCTTCAGGCATGCACATGGAGGCAAGGCACAAGGCAATCAGCAAGAGGGCAAGGGCCGCCAGCACGAGAGCCAAAGCCTGCGCCGCAAGGGCAAAGGCTGCCACTGCCACAAAAATCGTCAGCAGCCACTTGCCTGCAAATGCGGCGCAGCGCGCGCAGGCGGCGCGCACACGTTCAACGGAAGCTTTCATTAAACAGCCTTGCGCCGAACCCACACGTGGCGGCTGGCCATCAAGGCCCAGGCAAGGCCCGCCAGCAGATGCAGCGGCTTGGGCCCGGACAGGCCGGAAGCAAGGCACACCCCTGCCACGCCCAGCATGGCCCGAACCTCCAGCTTGCGCTGCGAAATGCCCAGAATATTTCTCTTGTCGCCTCTGCTGCCTGAAGAAAACCCCTTGTTTGCAGCTGCGCTTTTGTCGCAGCCCTTGCTGCGCCACTGCTCACACCGCTGGGCGCGTGCCGTGGCGCGCAACTCGGCTGCGACCTCAGCCTGAGAACGGGCCAGAACCGGCACACTCTGTTCCAGCCGCTGGCACAGGCTGGCAAGGTCCACGCCGGGCTTCAGAAACAGAAGCATTGATTCAGAGCCAGGGCGAACCTCGAGCACGTCTTTCTCATTGCCAAGCGTTTTCTGCACAGCGCTGCGCACGGCAAGGTCGCTCAGCGCCGGATGGCGCAGGCGCGCCCGGCCTTCCATACTATGTGCTACATATTGAGGAAACATGGCCTCTCCTTGTTGCAGGACTAAAGCCCTGATCTGTCATCAAATTTGAAAACGACTTTCTTTTCTCTTGACACAGAACCGTAATGAAGGCAAGGTTGTTTTGCGGATAACAGCAAGGGTACACCCCGTGCTGTTATCCAGAATGGTCAAAAAACCATTGAACAAATTTGCCACCAGCATCAAACATAGAGAGTGCACGCATGAGCCAGATTGTCAATCTGCGTCAGATGCAAGTAGGACAGCAGGGAAAGATTGCAGCCGTTGAAGCCCTCGGCGAAATGAACCGTCGCATCCGCGATATGGGTCTTATCCCCGGCACCACGGTTTCCATCGTAGGCCGCGCGCCCCTTAAGGATCCTGTCGCATTGCGCCTTTCAGGCGTAACCATCTCCCTGCGCAACAGCGAGGCTGACTTTATCAAAGTTGACCTTTCCGGCGCGTCCAGCTAGCTTTTATCTAAGCATTCTACCCTAAAATCTGCCAGTTTTACCGTCCGGTCGCAATAGAGCGACCGGACGGAAGCTGGACTGTTATCTTGATTCGGCCATCTGCCGCATGCTGGAATCGCTGACCGAATCTGGACACACACGAGCAAGGAGAAGGAAAATGAACGAAGGCATGAAGTGTGGATTGTGGTTTCTGGGCGGCGTTGCCCTGGGCGTGCTCGGCGCGGTGGCCGTAAGCAAGGGCAAGCTGGATTTCAAGCCCCTGGCCACTGACCTTTTGAGCCGCGGCATGGACGTGAAAGACGCCCTACTGAGCAAGGTTGAAGCCATCAAGGAAGATGTGGAAGACCTCACCGCCGAGGCCCGCCTTGCCGCTGAAAAGCGCAAGACCTCCAAGGACGCCTCCGAGGCCTAATCCCGCAGTTGTTTGCAGCGCCTTTTTTCGGCGCTGAAGCTGCCAGTGCCGCCCGAGCATTCGGGCGGCACACAAACCTCCATCCTCCCGTATATACAGAGGATCGTTCAGGACAGTGAGGCCCAGGCAGCCTCGCTTCAAGGAGCGCGCATGCGTTTTTTTATTGTTCATGAATTGCGTGGCATCACAACGCCTGAATCCGGCAGAATGCGTGTGCGCGCATCGAGCTGCCTCGGCGAAGGCCGCATAGAGGCTCTGGCTGGTGCCCTGGAATCGCTCGAGGGCATTTCCGAAGTGCGCGCCAATGCCCTGATCGGCAGCCTGCTGATTTTTTATGACAACGAAGAAACCCGCGTTACCGCCCTCACCTTGCTGGTAGGCGCGGCTGATGCAGGCGGTCAGTTTGATATTCAGGGGCAACATTATGAAAGCGCGCTTTCGCCCAGCCAGGGGCTCATGCCCTTGGTGCGTTATGTTTTCGTGCGCCCCTTTTTGCCGCTGGCACTGCGCGTATTCAACAGCGTCATGGGCGCGCTGCCCTTTTTGTTCAAAGGCCTGGGCGCGCTTTTGCGCGGCACCTTGAGCGTTGACGTTCTGGACGCTGCCGCCATTGGCGCATCGCTCATCATGGGCGACTTCCGCACGGTCAGCATGCTTACTCTGCTGCTGGGACTGGGCGAGACCCTTGAAGACTGGACAAGACGCCGCTCCATGGCTTCGCTGACCGAAAGCCTTGCCCTGAATGTGGAAAATGTCTGGCTTTTGGTGGACGGCACAGAAGTTTCCGTCCCCTTGGCTCAGGTGCGGGAAGGGGATCTGGTTGTTGTGCATGCGGGCGGCTCCATCCCTGTTGACGGCGAGGTTGCGGAGGGCTGCGGCCTTGTGAACCAGTCGTCCATGACCGGCGAACCCCTTGGCGTGCGCCGCACAGAGGGTGCTTCTGTATACGCAGGCACTGCCCTTGAAGAAGGACGGCTTGTGATCCGCGCCCGCCATGTGGGTGATGGCACACGCCTGCGTCAGGTTGTAAAATTTATTGAAGAGTCTGAATCGCTCAAGGCGGGCGTGCAGGGCAAGTTTGAACGTCTGGCTGACTTGGCGGTCCCCTTCACCTTTGGCCTTGCCGGGCTTGTGTGGCTGATCACCCGTGATTTCCGCCGTGCATCTTCCGTGCTGCTGGTGGACTACTCGTGCGCTCTCAAGCTTGCCACGCCACTGGCTGTACTGGCCTCCATGCGCGAAGGCGCGCGACACGGCATTGCCATCAAGGGCGGCCGCTACCTTGAGGCCCTGAGCGAAGCTGATACGCTGGTCTTTGACAAAACTGGCACCCTCACCCAGGCCAGCCCCAAGGTTGTGGAAGTTATCCCGGCCCCAGGCTTTGAACGTGATGAAGTGCTGCGTATCATGGCCTGCCTTGAAGAACATTTCCCCCACCCAGTGGCCCGCGCCGTTGTGCGCAAGGCTGAGGAAGAAGGCCTGCAACACGCAGAGGAACACGCCCATGTGGAGTACGTGGTGGCGCACGGCGTTGCCTCCACGCTGCACGGCAAAAAAATGCGGGTGGGCAGCCGCCACTACATTGAGCACGATGAGGGCGTTGACCTTTCGCCCCTTGCGGAAGCCATCGGCCAGCAAACCGAGCTTGGCCGCTCCCTGCTGTTCATGAGCGAGGACGGGCGGGCTGCTGGTCTGGTGTCCATTGAAGACCCCCTGCGGCCCGAGGCGGCACACGTGGTTGAAGCCATGCGCGGCCTTGGCATGCGCCGGGTGCTCATGCTGACGGGCGATGACGAGCGCACGGCCAGAGCCGTGGCTGCGCAGGTGGGCATTACGGAATTTCGCGCTCAGGTGCTGCCCACGGACAAAGCCCACATTGTGCAGGAACTGGCGGCAGAAGGCTGCAGGGTGCTCATGGTGGGCGACGGCATCAACGACGCCCCTGCCCTGTCAGCGGCGCATGTGGGCGTTGCCATGAGCGATGGAACAGACTTGGCCCGCGAAGTTGCCAACGTGCTGCTGACCCATCCCAGCCTTGAGGGGCTGGTCAGCGCCCGCCTGCTGGGCAACCACACACTGCGCCGCATCCACGGAAACTTTGTGGCCACAATGACCCTCAACAGCCTTTTCCTGATGGGAGGTCTGTTCATGGTTCTTGGGCCGGGCGTTTCCGCCCTGCTGCACAACCTGACCACACTGGGAGTTGCCCTTAACGCCATGCGCCCTCACCTGCCGAAAAGCCTGCCCGGCGAGGAGTTCTATTATGAACGCCATCCATCTGCTTAGGTATGTGCGCAGTTTTGTGGACGGCAGGGTGCGCATACGCCATCCCGCCCTGCGGCACGAAAGCGTTCTACGGCTGGCCCGCGAGAAAATGGAGGCCATCAATGGAGTACACGCTGTGGAGGGCAACAGCGTCAGCGGCTCCATACTGATTACGTATGACAGCGCGGCAATCCCCCGCGAAAAACTTTTTGCCATTGGCGAAGCATGGGCGCGGTATCTTGATGCCGTCATTGCAGGCAAAGACAGCGCTGTTCCCCAGTTCTGAAAACAAACCCCGCAAGGCAAGGCCTCGCGGGGTTTGTTGCATATGGTGGCAGGGCAAGCCCGAAACACTTTAAGCCAGTTCTATGCTAGGCCCGTTTTCACCAGCCATTCCTCAAACCGGGCAAGGTGAGCCGCAAAACTTTTGCGGCCATAGCCTATGCGGAAATACGGCTCCTTGATGCCATATACCGAACCAGGCAACAGCAAAACCCCGGCTTCATGGGCCAGCCTTTCACAAAAATCGCCCACAGGCTCGCTCAGCCGCATACGCGGAAAGCCAATGGGGCCAGCCGCTGGGCGGTTATACGTAAACATCCGGGCATGACGGGCAAAAAAAGCGTCTGCTGTCTTGAGGTTCTCGCTGATAATAGCCCGGTTTTTTGCCAGCAGATGTTCCCCATGTCGCAGAGCCACAAGTGACAGCGCCTCCGAGGGCGTTGCTCCGCAAATGCTCAGATAGTTTTTATAGCGCGCCACGCCTTCCATCAGCGCGCTGTCCCGGCAGGCCAGCCAGCCCACGCGCAAACCCGGCAGGCCATAGGCCTTGCTGAGCACGCCGAGTGAAATACCCCTTTCGTACGCGTCTGCAATCCAGGGTGCGTTGTCGCCTGCCTGCTGCGACCCGGGAGCGCCTTCTGCACCTACGCTTGGCGCGTTCCAGCCCAAACCCCGATAGACTTCATCGCAGAAAATCCAGGCACCACGCTGACGGGCCAATTCGCACAACCTGTCGGCCTGTTCCCGGTTCAGGGTAAAGCCCGTGGGATTGTTCGGCGTATTGAGCACAATAGCCTTGGTGTCGGGCCGCAACAGTGCGGCCAGTTCGTCCATATCTCCCTGCCAGCCCTGCTTCGTCTGCCGCAAATGCCAGAGGTCCACGTGGCAGCCCATGCTTCGGGCCACTTCATACAAGGACTGATAGGCGGGGAACATGCACACCACATGGTCGCCCGGCTCAAGCAGGGTATTCATGCAGGCAAAAATGCCCTCCTGCGCGCCGGTGAACAGCACCACGTTTTCTTCGGGCATGTTTGCGTACAGGCCCGCCACCGCGCGGCGAAGATCGGGCCTGCCGTTGTTTTCGCCATAGCCAAGGCCGGTGTTCAAAAAATCCTGCCGGGCTGAGACCGCATCCGGCTCCAATCCCAGGAGTGCGTCAATGCTCATGGCCTCGCAGTCTGACTGCGCCAGAAGATATGGCGTGGAAAATTCGTATTTACCAAAAAACACTTCAAGCTCAAATGCTGGAACACGCATGGTCTGCACCCGAATCCGGCCCGTATCCGGCCCGTGTCTGCCCTGTGCCGGCAGGGCGTTTCCACAGGGAACGCTCTGCCCGCTACTCAAGGCTGGTTGTGTAAAAACAGTAGCGTCTTTTGCCAAGGCGCTTTGCCGTATACATGGCCAGATCGCCCCGACGCACCAGATCCTCGCGCGAAAGGCCCTGATCCTCGACCAGCGCAACGCCAATGCTGGCCGAAAGCCCCTGATACGCCTCGTGCGCATCATACGCTTCAATCATGGAGGCCAGCAGATCGCTGGCGCAGGTGCACAGGTTTTCTTCCGTACACCCTTCGGGAAAGTAAGCGGCGAACTCATCCCCGCCCAAGCGGGCGATCACCGCCCCCCGCAAGTGCTTGCGCAATAACTGGGCCGTCAACATCAGAGCTTTGTCGCCCGTATAGTGGCCGTACCTGTCGTTGACGTGCTTGAAGTTGTCCAGATCCACATAGGCAAGCCCCGCACCCAGAGGCATGGTAACAGGTATTTGCCTGAAAAAATAATGACGGTTGAAAAGGCCCGTCAGTTCATCCGTATTGGCCCGCTCTTTCAGACGCTTTTCAAATTGCCGCTGCCGGGTCACATCCCGGTAGATGCAGATCATGCCGATCACATTATTGAAGATGTCGAGGATATCCTCCTCATACATATCAATAGCGCGCTCGTGTCCATCCACGGCTGACCGCATTTTGACGTGCTTTCCGTTGCGTGTAAAACCAAGGCGGTCAATGGCCCGTTTGCGAAAATCCTCCCGCTTCACGCCGATGATGTCCTCGTGGTCGGCAACGCCAAACAACCTCCTGAACCGCTCATTAAAATTGACAATACGTCTGTCCGCATCCAGAAGCATGACAGCATAGGGTATGCTTTGCAAAATGAGGTCAAGCTCCGCAGTCATGTTGGCAATGTCGGTCACATCGCGGGCAATGCCCACGGTTCCCATAACGCTGCCGTCGGCATTGACCAGGGGAGCCTTGCGGGTCTTGAACTGGCGCATGCCCTGCGGGGCCTTGACCACCTCGTCAAAAACCCCCACCTCGCGTGAGTTCATGACGATCTGATCCGTCTCAAGACAGACAAATTCACCCTGCGCGTATTCCTCCGGCTCAAGATCCCATATGAAGTAATGCCCGCGCCCTTCAACTACCTCACGGCTCTTGCCCACAAGACGGCAAAAGGCTTCGTTCACCTTTACGTGCGCGCCCTTGGTATCCTTGAACCACACAAGGTCAGTGGTCAGGTCAATAACGGTGTTCAGGTGCAGGGTTGCGAGGTCATGTTCCCGGTGCTGGCGCACGGCATCAAGCAGGCGCGCCACGTGGAAATCATGCAGAATACTGCTTGCAGGGCCAAGCCATACATCATCAAGCAGCGGCAGATATTCTGCCTCAGGCTGGGTCTCGCCCGCAAAGATGAAAAGGGCGCCCGATCTTGCAGCGCGGCGCATGGCGGGCAGATGCTCAAGCCACGGAGCGTCCAGCAACACGATATCGGCCCCGGCGCATTGGGCCTGAACGTCAGATTCCGGATCATGAACGGCAGTGACTATATGGGCAAAACCGGGGCGCGGCGCGGCAGCGCGCAACGAAGCCTCCAGCAAAGGCTCGGAACAGAGCAGCAGGATGTGCAGCGTGTGGTGGTACATGACATTCCTCGCTGGATCGCAGGTGGGGGAATGACCATATCCTTTCTTAAATGAACGCAAAGGGCAATGGGGCTGCGCAGAAAACTTATGGTTTGACTATGATTTCCTTGCTCTGCCGGACCACTGAGCGACGCCGTGTCTTGCGCCAAAGGTTGAAGCGGCGGCTCAGACGGTCAAGGCACAGATAGACCACAGGAGTCGTGTAGAGCGTCAGCAACTGGCTGACCAGCAGGCCGCCCACGATGGTGACGCCCAGGGGCTGACGGATTTCCGCGCCATCGCCGTGTCCCAGGGCCAGAGGCACAGCGCCCAGGATGGCCGCTGCCGTGGTCATCATGATGGGCCGGAAGCGCAGCATGCAGGCCTCAAAAATCGCTTTATCCGGCGGCAGATTGCGCGTGCGTGAAGCCTCCAGGGCAAAGTCGATCATCATGATGGCGTTCTTTTTGACAATGCCGCAGAGCAGCAACACGCCGATAAGGGCAATGACGCTGAACTCCATGCCGCAGGCCATCAAGGCCAGCAAGGCCCCGCCGCCCGCCGAAGGCAAAGTTGAAAGAATAGTCAACGGATGGATGAGGCTTTCATAAAGCATACCCAGCACAATATACAGTGCGGCCAGTGCCGCCAGCACCAGCACAACCTGATTGCCAGCGGTATCGCTGAACATTTTTGCCGTGCCCTGAAAACCGCTCACCACAGAAGACGGCATGGCAAGTTCCGCCTTGATGGCAGCCAGAGCCTCCTGTGCCTGCGAAAGCGAAACGCCGGATGCAAGGTTGAAAGAGATGGTCACTGCGGCAAACTGCCCCTGATGCGCCACAGAAAGAGGCGCAAAAGCGGGAACCACCGTGGCGACGCTGAGCAACGGCACAAGGCCGTTCGTGCCCGGCAGGCGCACCTTGCCAAGGGCATCGGCTCCGGCCAGCCAGTCCGGCCTGTATTCCAGCACCACATGATACTGGTTTTTATCCTGATAGATGGTCGAGGCCTGACTTTGCCCAAAGGCATTGCCAAGGGCGGCGTCCACATCCTTCATGCTCAGGCCGTAACGGGCCAGGGCATCACGATCCACCTTGACCATGGTTTCAAGCCCGCGTTCTTCGATATCGCTGTCCACGTCCTTGAACAGCGGGTTGGCGGCCACAGCCCTTTGCAGCTTGCGGCCCCACGTGCGCAGATCTTCCAGGTTGTCTGCCTGCAAGGTGTACTGATACTGCGAGCGCGCACCACGCCCGCCCATCATGATGTCCTGCGCGGGCTGCAAAAAAATCTGCATGCCCGGCTCGGAGACAAGCTTGCCGCGCAGCCGCCCGATTACAGCCATGGCGTCGAGCTTGCGTTCCGAAAGAGGTTTCAGGGCGATAAATACCCCGCCGCCGCCCCCGCGCCCGCTGTTTATGTTGCCCGACACATGCTGCACCGCCGGGTCTGCCTTGATAACATCTACAAGTTTGCGCAGCTTTGCCTGCGAAGCCTGAAATGAAGAGCTCTGGTCAGTACGTATGCCGCCCATGATGACGCCCGTATCTTGCTGCGGAAAAAAGCCCTTTGGCACAACAACATACATCCACACGTTGGCGGCAATCACCACCAGCAACGAGCAGATGGTCAGGCGCGGGTGCCGCAGCACCACGGGCAGGGTGTTGGCATAACCGCGCTGCATGCCGGAAAGCAGCCGACCCCAGAAGTCGCCCACACGGGCCAGCAGACGCCACCACAGGCCCGCAAGCCCACCCGCGCCCAGGCGGGCGGCCTGCGCGGCGGCGGCATCCTCATGTGCCATGGGCCGCAAGAGCATGGCGCTCATCATGGGTGTGGTGGTCAGCGAAACCACCATGGAAACCAGCACGGCAGTGGTGAGCACCACAGAAAATTCGCGGAACAGACGCCCTACAAGCCCGCCCATGAACAGGATGGGCGTGAATACCGCCACCAGAGAAATGGAAATGGACACAACGGTAAAGCCCACCTCGCGCGCACCGCGCAGGGCGGCACGCATGGGAGTTTCACCCATTTCCAGCCGTCGCACGATATTTTCGAGCACCACAATGGCGTCGTCCACCACAAAACCCGTGGAAACCGTCAGGGCCATGAGCGAAAGATTATCCAGGCTATAGCCGCACAGATACATGACGCCAAAGGTCGCCAGCAATGACACGGGAGCCGCCACCGCAGGAATGGCCGTGGCTCTGCCGTTGCGCAAAAACAAAAAGGTTACCAGCACCACCAGCGCCATAGAAAGCGCCAGACTTTTTTCCACCTCGCGCAACGAGGCACGGATGGTCAGCGAGCGGTCGAGCCTCTGGCCAAGGTCGGCGCTTTCGGGCAGCCACGAACGCAACTGCGGCAGCATTTCCTTTACCTGATCGACCGTTTCAATAATGTTGGCCCCCGGCGCACGAAACACAATCAGCAGCACCGCCGGTTTGCCGTCCGAAACAGCCATGGCGCGCACGTCTTCCGGGCCATCCTTGATCTCTGCCACATCCGAGAGGCGTATGATTTTGTCTGCCCTGCGGGCAACAATAAGCGGTTTGTAGTCCTCCGCCTTGCGCAGCTGGTCGCTTGCGCCAATCAGCCAGTACTGCCCGCCATTGTCCACCTGTCCCTTGGGCATAAAGGCATTGGCCGCCGCAAGAGCCGTGCGCACGTCGCTCATGGTCAGGCCTGCCCGGTTGAGGGCATCGGGGATGACGTCCACGCGCACTGCGGGCAGGGCGCCGCCGCCCACAATAACTTCGCCCACGCCCGGCAGTTGCGAAATCTTTTGCGCCAGCACAGTTGAGGCCGCGTCGTACAGCTGGGTGCGGGTCAGCACATCAGACGAAATGGCCAGAATCATGATGGGCGCGCCCGCCGGGTTCACCTTGCGATAGGTGGGGTTGGAGGGCATGGTGGGCAGATTTGAACGGGCGGCGTTGATGGACGACTGCACGTCTCTGGCCGCGCCGTCAATATTGCGGTCAAGATCGAATTGCAGCACCACCTCTGTGCTGGAAAGCGAGCTGGTGGATGTCATTTCCGACACGCCAGCAATACGGCCAAGGGAACGTTCCAACGGTGTGGCAACGGTGGCGGCCATGGTTTCCGGCCCTGCGCCGGGCAGCTTTGCACGCACAACAACAACAGGAAAATCCACCTGCGGCAGGGGGGCCACAGGCAACAGACCAAAGGCCACTATGCCCGCAAGGGCAATGGCAAAGGTCAATAAGGCCGTAGCTACAGGCCGCCGTATGAAAGGCGCAGAAAGGTTGGCTGGCAGTGCCTCAGGGCCAAAACGGTGCCTGCGGCCCTGCTCCAGCAGGGCTTTGAGCCTGCTCGCACGGCCAGGGCGGGCAGATGCCTCCGACCCAGACGGAGTGGCGGCATTGCCGGCCTGTTCAGCAGAACGGCCTTGCAGAGGCGGATTTTCCGCGTCTTGCCGCTCGGTACTCATGGCCGTGCCTCTTGCGGGGGCTCGCTCCGGGCTGTGGTTCTGTCCTGCCCTGCTCCGCTGTCTGCCGTATGGCCCTTGAAGCGGCGGCTCACGCGGTCAAACCACAGATAGATGACAGGCGTTGTAAACAGGGTGAGCGCCTGGCTGAAAATAAGCCCGCCCACCATGGTCACGCCCAGAGGACGCCGCAGTTCCGCGCCCATGCCCCAGCCGACCATGAGGGGCAATGCGCCCAGCAGAGCCGCCATAGTGGTCATGAGAATGGGCCGCAGACGCAGCAGGCAGGCTTGCCGAATGGCGGCAAGAGGCTCCTTGCCTTCGTTGCGTTCCGCATCCAGGGCAAAGTCGATCATCATGATGGCGTTTTTCTTGACGATGCCGATAAGCAGGATGATGCCGATAATGCCCACCACGCCAAGATCCATATCTGCCAGTATCAAGGCCAGCAGCGCCCCCACGCCCGCAGACGGCAGGGTGGAAAGAATGGTGACGGGGTGGACGTAACTTTCGTACAACACGCCCAGCACGATATACATGGTGATGATGGCCGCCAGAATAAGCCAGACCTGATTGTCCGTAGACGTTGTGAAGGCCTTGGCCGCGCCCTGCAACTGGGTGCGCAGGGCCGTGGGCAGTTTCAATTCTTTTTCGGTTTCTTCCACGGCCTTGACCGCCGCGCCCAGCGAAGAGCCGCGCGCCACGTTGAAAGAAATGGTCGCCACCGGGAACTGCCCCTGACGCGCAATGGAAAGCCGCACGGGGCGTTCCTCAAGCGTTGCCAGGCTTGTGAGCGGCACGGGTTTGCCATCGCCGCCCGAAACATAGATGTTTTCAATGGACTGCGGCCCCATACGGAAGCGGGGGGCAGTTTCAAGCACTACCTTGTACTGGTTGGTTTGCGTGAAAATGGTTGAAATCAGCCGCTGCCCCAGGGCATCGTACAGGGCGTTGTCAATGGTCGACATGCTTATGCCAAGGCGGCCGGCGGCGTCCCGGTTAATGTTCAGCCATGCCATGCGGCCCGGATTCTGATAGTCGCTGGTGACCATTTCAAGCTCTGGCCGCTGGGCAAGGGCGTTCACAATACGCGGCAGCCAGTGATCCAGCTGATCCCTGTCCAGCGCTTCTATCGAAAACTGGTACTGGGTGCGCGAAATGCGGTCTTCTATGGTCAGATCCTGCACGGGCTGCAAATACAGGGTCATGCCCGGCAGAGCCGTGGATTTTTCCATAATGCGGCGCGCGATGGCGGGCGCGCGGGCATCGCGGTCTTCCAGGGGCTTCAGTTCCACCGAAAGGCGCGAAGTTCCCATGCTCTGGTTGACGCCGTCCACGCCCACAAAGAACACCACGCTCTCAACCGCAGGGTCTTGCAGTATGAGGTCGGCCAGCTGGCGTTGCCGCCCGGCCATGGCCTCAAAGGACGTATCCTGCGGAGCTTCGGCCATCCCCTGGATGACGCCCGTATCCTGCACAGGGAAAAATCCCTTGGGTACGCCAATGTACAACAGAACCGTGAGCACCAGCGTTCCCACCGCCACCGCCAGAGTCAGGCTCTGGTGTTGCAGTACCCAATCGAGTTTTTCTTCATACCAGGCCAGCAGACGGGTAAAAAACCTGCCGTCTCCCTGCTCCGCGTGGGCCCCGTCATGCTGCTCGGGCCGCAGCATGATGGCGCAGAGCATGGGCGTGAGCGTGAGCGAAATAACCGCAGAAATAAGAATGGTCACGGCCAGCGTTACCGCAAATTCGCGGAACAGCCGCCCCACCACATCCCCCATGAACAGCAGTGGGATAAGCACCGCCACCAAGGAAATGGTCAGCGAAATAATGGTAAAGCCTATCTGTCCTGCCCCGGTCAGGGCTGCCTGCACGGGTTTTTGCCCCTGCTCCAGATAGCGCGAGATATTTTCAATCACCACAATGGCGTCATCCACCACAAAGCCGGTGGCGATAACCAGAGCCATGAGCGTGAGATTGTTCAGCGAGTACCCGGCAAGATGCATGACGCCGAGGGTGCCCACCAGCGAAAGCGGCACCGCCAGAGCGGGAATGATGGTTGCTCTGGCATTGCGCAAAAACAGCCAGATAACCCAGATCACCAGCGCCACAGCCAGCAGCAGTTCAAGCTGCACGTCGTGCACAGTGGCGCGGATGGTGGTGGTGCGGTCTGTGACCACGCGCACGTCCACATTGCCGGGCAAGGTCTGTTTGAGCACAGGCAGAAGCCGCAAAACCCTGTCCGCAACGTCTATGACGTTGGCTCCTGGCTGGCGTTGCACCGAGAGCACGATGGCAGGCCGAAAGCTCATGCCCTCCCCTGCCACATAGGCTGCAAGGCGGGCGTTCTCCGCGCCCTCCACCACGTCGGCCACATCGCGCAGACGCAGGGGGCCGCCGTCCTTGTAACCGATTATGGCTTCGGCATAGGCATCGGCAGAAGCGAGCTGGTCGTTGGCGTCAATGGTACTGGCCCGTTCCGGGCCGTCAAAGCTGCCCTTGGCGTTGTTGACGTTGGCCTTGGAAATGGCCGTGCGCACGTCAGCGAGGGTAAGGCCCGCATTGGCCAGCGCCTTGGGGTTGACCTGCACGCGCACGGCAGGGCGCTGCCCGCCCGAAAGCGTCACAAGGCCCACGCCGGGCAACTGGGAAATTTTCTGGGCCATGCGTGTGTCCACCAGGTCTTCCAGCCGGGTGAGGGGCATGGCGTCGCTGGTGACGGCAAGGGTGATAACCGGGGGATCCGCCGGGTTGACCTTGTTGTAAATGGGCGGCGAAGGCAGGTCGCTGGGCAGCAGGTTATTGGCAGCGTTGATGGCCGCCTGCACTTCCTGCTCGGCCACATCCAGCGCCAGCGTAAGATCAAATTGCAGGGTCACCACCGAAGCCCCGGCGGAGGAAAGGGAACTCATCTGCACAAGGCCGGGCATGAGGCCAAACTGCCGCTCAAGGGGAGCCGTGATGACAGAGGCCATGACATCGGGCGATGCGCCTGGATAGAGCGTCTGAACCTGGATGGTGGGGTAATCTATCTGCGGCAGGGCCGCCACGGGCAGATAGCGGTACCCCAGCAGCCCTGAAAGAAACAGGGCCACCATAAGCAGTGAAGTGGCGATGGGCCGTAAAATGAATATGCGCGATAGGTTCATATGGCGGATGCTCCCCCTTGCGGGAAGGGGTGGAAGACACGGTGGGCATTCCGGCAAAGCCGGGCTGCTATTCCGCAGGCTGTGCCTTGGGTGTTTCTGCGGAGGCCGCAATTTTCACTTCAATGCCATCGCGCAGACGGTCAAGGCCGTCCACCACCACCTGTTCGCCCGGTTCAAGGCCCTTATCAATAACTGTCAGGGCGTCTGTGGCAATGCCGGGGGTTACAGACCGCACCGTTACGGCATCCTGCCCCTTGCCGTTCTTGGCCGCCACATAGACGTAAGCCCCGCGCGACCCCAGCTGCACCGCCGAGGTGGGAACTGTGACGGCATTTTTAAGAACGCGCACCTGCAAACGGGCGTTGACGAACTGGTTGGGGTACAAGGCTCCTTCCGTATTGGGAAAGCGTGCCTTGAGCTTTACCGTGCCGGTGGAAAGATCAATCTGGTTGTCCAGCGAAAGCAGCCCGCCCACATCAAGCAGACGCTTCTGCTCCCTGTCCCAGGCCTGAACAGGCAAGGGGCGGCGATCCACGTCATCCTCGTGGGCGCGCAGGGCCTGTACGACCAGAGGCACCTGACTTTCCGGCAGGGTGAACACGACATCACAGGGGCTGACCTCGGTAATGCGTACAATACCGGAGGTGTCCGAGGCCTTTATCATGTTGCCTTCATCCACATTGCGCAGGCCCAGGCGACCCGATGTGGGGGCCGTGATGCGGCTGTAGCTCAACTGGAGAGCGGCGGAATCCACGGCGGCCTTGTCGGCCTCTACCGTGCCCTCATACTGACGCACAAGGGCGCGCTGGGTTTCAAACTGCTGTGTCGCAATAAAATTGCCCTGCGCAAGCTTGGCATAGCGCGCCAGATCCTTGCGGGCATTGTCCAGCTGGGCCTGATCCTTGGCAAGAGTTCCGCGCGCCTGATCCAGCGAGGCCTGAAAAGGTCTGGGGTCGATCTCCGCCAGCAAGTCGCCAGCCTTGACCCGTTGGCCTTCCTTGAAGTGCAGGCGCTGCAACTGGCCGTCCACACGGCTGGTCACGAGCACATCACTTGAGGGCAGCACCGTGCCCAAGCCATTGAGAAAATGGGGAACATCCTGAGCGAGGGCGGCAGCAACCCGCACCGGCGGCGTATCCATGCCCATGCCGCGGCGCGCCTGATTGCCGCTGAAAAACAGACGCCAGCACAGCAGCGCCACCACTACCAGCAGCAAAAGCAGCACCCATCGGCGCTTGCCAGAAAACAAGCCAAAAGCAGAGGCCATGCTCTGCCGAGATTGAAGACCGGGCATTATATGTCAACTCCCTGAGATATCGGAGGAAATACTACACGAAAGACAGCTTCGCCGTCTGCCGGATCTGAAGCCATATCAAGCCGCCAGCCGAGTCTTTCGCAGGCTCTGAGCGCCAGCGAAAGACCAAGTCCACTGCCGCTGACTGCTTTTTGGGTACAGCGCACCCCCCTGGCAAAAATATCAACGCCGGGGGGAATATACCCGCGATTGCGAACAAGCAGCTCTCCCTGGCAAAGGAAAACACTGGCGCGCCCATTTTCAGTATACTGGCAGGCATTGTCCAGCAGATTGTTAAACACGATCGCCGCCAGTTCTTTTTGCCCACGGGCATGCACCGTGGCGGCAATATCAGCTTGCAAGGCCACAGGCGAGCGCCGTTCCGGGCCTCGCCCGGCCGCGTTTTTGCCAGTGTGGCGCGGCGCTGCAACCATGACAGGTTCGCAGGGATCCGCAATACTGCCTGAAACAGAAGGCTGGGAAGGCACTTCGGAATGGCCAGAAGACACCTCAGGGGCAATATCAGGAAAGGAATCGCGAAAGTGCTCAGGAGCAGAAGAGCAATGCAGCAGGCCGTCCCCTTCCATTTCCCGCACGATTCCCCACAGCAAAGCGCTACAATCCAGCGTTTGAAATTCTATTTCTTCTGGGCGACGAGCCAGCATCAGCAATGTGCGCACAGTATTGGACATACGAGCCGTGGTGCGCAACAGCCGCTGCACCACCGGGGCGAGGTTTTCAGCCTGCGGCAGCCTTTGCAGTTGCAGTTCAAGAATTTCAAGGCCGCCCTGCATAACGGTTAGCGGCGTACGCAGTTCATGGCTCACATCACCCGTGAAGTTGCTTTCGCGCAGAACAAACCGTTGCAGGGCTTCTTCGCGCGCAGCAATGGCCCGCGCCAATACGCCCACCTCGTCATCAAGCCCGGTCAGCGGGATGGGGGGCATACCGTCCGGCGCTTCCTGCGCGTGAGCATGCATACGTTCCGGGGGACGGCTTTCCACCGCAGTGGTGAGCCTGCTCAGCGGCCCAGTGAGGCGGCGGCTCAGCACCACAGCCAGCACAACCGCCAACGCAAGGCCGCTGACGGCGCAGAGCAGCAAAATACGGTTCAGACGCTGTTTCAGGGCCAAAAAGGCGCCAGTGCCGCCATTGAGCACATAGATGACGTCATCCCTGCGCTCAATGAGAATAAATTCTTCCATGTGGCTGATGAAGTGCAGGCCGTCCGGCATCTCCTGCCACTGCTGCGGCACCTGCTTGCCCACAAGAAAGCGCCAGTGCATGACCACGGCAAGGTCTTCGCCGTAATACAGATTGCCGCCGCCGTTGTCTTCGGCTTCCCAGGCGCGCTTTTCAGCCTCAATAAAGGCTTCCATCACGGGCCTTGCGTGCCAGCCCACAAGATAGGTTGCCAGCGAATCAAAGGAGAGCCGCCCCACGATGCCCAAGGCCGCGCTCATGATCAGGGCCAGAAACACAAAAGCCGCCAGCAGACGACGGCGGATGCTGGTTCTGCGGCGGGGTACAGCTGCGTAGCTGCCTGCAAGCGGTGGTTCTGGCCGGGGCATCAGTCATTGTCTCCGGGGTCGGTGCTCAGACGGTAGCCCACATGCGGCACGGTGTGCAACAAAGGTTCGGCAAAGGGTTTGTCCAGTTCGCGCCGCAACTCATGAATATGGGTGCGCAAGGCGCTGCCTTCCGGCGGGTCGTCCCCCCAGAGGGCATGCTCCAGGTCTTCGCGCCGCACAAGGCCGGGCGCAACACGCATCAGTTCATCAAGAATACGAAAACCCGTGGGGCTCAGCCGCAGGCGGCGGCCTTGCCGCTCGGCCCAGTGCTCGCCCGAATTAAACGTCAGATCCGCGTATGTCCACACAGCCCCGCCATCGGCGCTATTGCCGGAAGACATGCGCCCACGGCGCAGCAGGGCACGTATGCGGGCTTCAAGCTCCTTGAGGGCAAAGGGTTTGACGAGGTAATCGTCAGCCCCGGCTTCAAGCCCCTGCACCCGGTCAGCCACGGCATCCCTGGCTGTGAGCATAATAATGGGGGTGTGTTTGTGGTGCTTGTCGCGCAGCTCGCGGCACAGGCTTATGCCGTCAATGCCGGGCAGCATTATGTCCAGCACAATACAGTCAAAGTGCTGCTCAAGCGCCATGGCAAGGCCAGTTCTGCCGTTGCGCGCGCAGTCAAGCTCATAGCCCTGCGGCTCCAGAAAGGCATAGAGGTTGGCGAGAATATCCTCGTTGTCCTCCACAAGCAAAAGGGCAACGGCCATTGTCAGCGCCTTGCGGGGCCAGTTTTTTGCGCCGGAGCCGCTGTTTCAGGCAGATCCTTTGGCGTTATGGGGCCCATGACGGATATGGAATCCACTTCCACCTCATTGGGGCGCTTGCGGTTCCAGTCCACATGGCCCTGCAGGCGCACCTTGTCCTTGGGCGTGATCGTCAGTTGCTCAAAAATCTTGTTGTCGATTTCCACAACAACCTGGCCGCTGTGATCCTCAAACAGATAGCGGTGCTTGCGGCGGGGCAGTTTTTCCACCAGATGCCCCTCAAGAACGCACGGCGCATCATCCTGCGCGCCCAGCACGTCAACGGCCCGCGTTACTGTGGCGGCAACGCCTGGCCCTTCAAAACCCGCTGCGGCCGGGGTTGATTCCATAGAGATCACAAGGCTGAACGCAAGGAGCAGAAAAAAAAGATACTGGGCGGGGCGCACTGTTTGCATGCTGTTCTCCAGAAAGGCCGGGCTGCGCCGCCGGGTGGATTAATGTACTGTGGGAGTGAAGGCAGGAGACAGAAGGTATTTTAAAAGCAGTTCCCGATGCCCGCGCACTGTGGCGCAGCCTGCGGACATCGGGAAATTTCCGCAATTTCGCGGTTTACTGCTGTATTTCAGCCTTACGCACGGCCATCACGGCTTCTTTGCCAGCCTTGACCACCATGACGCCGGTCAGGTGAACCTTGCTCTGCGCTTCAATGTGCGCGGCAGCGGCGGCCTTTTTGCCAAGGGCCACGGTCATGCGGCCAGTGCCGTCTTCAAAGACGTAGCGGTTTTTCTTGCCCTGCACAGGTTCCACGATGGTGCCGGTAAGGGACACAGGGGTTTTATTGGCAGCGGCCAATGCCTTGGCTACCGTATCGACCGGAGCGACTTTTGTCACGCTCTTGGCCTTGCGGGCAGCGTGAGGAGCAGCAGGAGCATCGGTGGTGTTGGCGGCAAAGGCCGGGGCGGCAAGCATGAGGGACATGATCATAACGAGCAGATAACGCATATTTCCTCCAGAAAGGTGCTAAAAAAAAATGCAACGCGCCACATGTCGCGTGCGGACTTACATTGCAAATATGTATGTCAGCAAAACGTTAAGAATGCCCCATCCTGTAAAAAAAATATTTCTCTGCTGCGTCTTTCACACAGGTGCTCTTCATTAACAGACGCAGTCCTTGTGATGCCGGTTTAAAACTGGTATGGTAGCATATATGAAAGAGCTTGATCCGCACACCATACGCCCTTGCCTTGCATGCGGCGGCACCAATGTCCATCTGGAATCCATGCTTCCCCCTGGTCGCAGGCAGGAGGTATGGCGCGTTGTCTGTTCTTGCGGGCAAACCTCGCAGCAATGGTCGGTGTCGCAGGGAGCAGCCATCCGCGCATGGAACCGCAACCTTGCCTGCGAACACGACATGGACAAAATCGCCGCACCCAGCGTAGCCCTCAAGAACTGACAGCAGGCTATCCCATCGCAGCCCCGTAGTTGCCCCGACCATAAGGCTCAAGCCGTGTTATGCCCGGCAGTGTTCGCGCGGCAGATATCTGCCGCGCATGGCTTATGCTGCACGCCAGCCACGAGCAAAGCGTGCGTCCGCCGTGGCCCTATGCGCGCTGCTTGGCTCAGTCCAGCTCCCGCCCTACCCATACGGCCCTGCCGATGATACGCACCAGGCCGCCCAATTGCTCGCTGGTATCGGCCTCAATGGGGGCGAAATCCGGGTTGATGCTGGTAAGTATGAGCTTGCCCGGCATGGCATCCAGCACCTTGAGATAGACCATATCCTCCACGCCCACAGCGTATATGCGCCCCGGCACAGGCTCACGCTGGCTCTGGTCTATCAGCACCACGTCATTGTTCACAATACGGGGTTGCATGCTGTCGCCAGAGACGCGCAACAGCACCATTTGCGCAGGATTGCCCTTGCGCCGCAAAAAATCCCACCTGAACGCATAGTGACGCAGCACCTCGCCGCCAGTTTCAAAACTTCCTGTCCCGGCGGAAAGCCGGGCTTCGGCCATGGGAACCATCATAAGCCGCGCTTCAGGCGTGTGCACCATACCGTTGCCGCAATCACCGCGCCCAGCCAGGAGCCAGTCCAGCGAACACTCAAGGGCATCGGCAAGCCGCACGGCATGGCTACCCTTGGGCATCTGCCCGTTCTCATACTGCTGAATAGTCGTCAGGCTCAGACCCACCGTGTCTGCCAGTACCTGCTTGTGCAACCCCAAGTTTTCCCTACGCTGACGCATACGCGCGCCAAAAGCTGATACCAGGGGCGCTTGTGCTTTCTTCATGTTTTTCCCTTGTTGTTTGCTGCCCTGAAGTGCCGGAGCCGTAGAGGGCCTACCAGCACGAGCCATATTTTTTCATAAAAAAAACGAGCTGTTTGTACACATCTATATTTGTTTTTAGGTAATTTCAAGTTTTCCTTGAACTTCAAAGAAAACTTTTAAATCTATTGTGAGAAAAGTCATTATTTTCTGCATATTTTTAAATTTATGTAAATAAATTCATAGTCTTAAAACTTTTCTTACAAATAAAACTTTTCCTTGACTATCCCCACAAATAGTGATTTTTCTATTTTACGGCCCACTAAATTTAATTTCCTATTTCTGGAGCATAGCATGTCCGCATTTCCTGACGACATCCGTAACCTGAGCGCTGTGCTGGATTCCTTACACTCTGGCGAGTGCGCCATCCAGCAGCCCATACTGCGCCTCGTCACCGAACACCTGCGTCTTCTGGCCTGCCAGATGGATCAGGAATTTCCCGCGCAGTTCCACATCTGCTCACAAACATCGCCCGCAACGCCAGAATCGCCCGCAATCAACATATCCGCGCGCACCTGCCAAACTGTGGAGACGCGCCATGACCAGTAGGCCCATTGACCCGGAAAAGTCCGACAACAGCCAACCAGAACTTGCTAAATCACCGGCGAAAGCCTCTGCCCCAGAGAGTGATTTGCCTAAGTGCCGCAAAAATAATCCCGCATGGGGCCATGCCCTGCGTATGGCCGAAACAGAAGAACAATGGCGGGAACTTATCAACCACTTGCCCGACAATGCGCGTCAGATATGGAGGGCCCTGAACGATATGAAGCAATTCTGGGGGGTGCTGCGCGCCTTTGGCGGGCAATGCATACGTGTACCGCGCAATGTGCCCAAGGACAGAACGCATCCGCTGCGCAAAACTCTTGGCCTTAAATGCCTGCGCAAGCTTATGGCGAGCTTTGGCGGCACAAGCTTGTATGTACCCCGCTGTACAGCGCTTGTGACCCGCCTCCGGCAGCATGAGATCGTCAAAGGATTTTCACGCAGCACTGGGCGCGGCTCAAGCAGCACGGCTGCAGTGTCCAGCCTGGCGCGCCGTCACGGCGTATCCGACCGCCGCGTATGGCAGATTCTGAAAAAAGAAAGCTCCGTTCCCCCGCAGGCCAAACTTCTGCTGATGCTTGGCGATTCCGCGCAAATTTCTGCCCAGAAGCAAGATAATGCGCTGTAAATTAAGCCAAAAGCGACATCCTGCCTGCCCTTAAAAAATTTAAGCCAGCGTTTATGCTGGCTTTTTTTGCCACAAACTCCTCATTTTCCGCCAAAATTCTGCAAAAATAACGCATTCTGCGCTTTTGACATTACTGAATCCTTTCAGTCTTACGCGCGCCCGACTTTTTGGCATGTTCTCCTCACGCCGCTGATTGCGGTCACACCATGCCAAGGAGCCTCATCATGCCCAATCTGTTTGATACCGCCCATACTTTCACCGCCAGATGGGAAGGCGGCCTCACAGACCATCCCGCTGATCCAGGCGGTCTGACCAAGTACGGGGTTTCCCTGCGCTGGGTGCAGGATCTTGCCCAGCAGGCCCGGCAGGAATGCCTGCGACAGCACAGAAGCTGCGATGGATGTTCTGCCGCACGCACCCCCAATTGCACGTACAACGGCCTTGATCTGGATATGGACGGCGATGTGGACGCTGACGACATCCGCGCCTGTACCAGGCAGCAGGCCGCCGCGCTCTTTAAAAAGCACTTCTGGGATGCCCTTGGTTGCGCTGCCCTTCCCCTGCCCCTGGCCGTGGCCCTGTACGATGGCGCGGTCAATATGGGGCCAGCCAGAGCAGTGCGCCAGTTGCAGCAGGGCATGAACTCCGTTGGCGAAGCACAGCTCGACCACTACCAGGCCATTGCCGAGGACGGAATCTCCGGCCCGCGCACGGCAGAACTGGCTGAAGCACTGGAATCGGCCAACCTCCAGTGGTTTGCCGCCCGGCAGATACTGCGCCTGCGCGATGCCTTTTACCGTGATCTGGCTGCCCGCCGTCCGTCCCTCAAAGTGTTTCTTGAAGGCTGGCGCAACAGGGTCAAGGCCCTGGCCCAGTATCTTGCAGAACTTGAACGGGAGGCAAACTGACATGTGGGCACTGCTAGGAAATCTGCTGGGCGGGATCACTGGCGCTGTGGGCAAGATACTGCCCGACCGCAACCGACAGAACGATGCGCAAAGCCGCATCAACGAGGCTGAGGTGGGCGGCGCGCCCGCAAGCATGTTGCGGCTGTGGCGCTCCTTCCTCGGCTGGATGCTCTCCCTGTTATTCTGCTGGGAGGTCGCGGGGAGACTCATCATTATTCCCCTGCTTTTTCCGGGCTGGTGCGACCACCTGCCGCCCTCGGCCCTGAACCAGATCATGACCTTGCTGTTGGGCATGCTGGGGCTGGGATTTTAGGCCGGTCATACTCGCAGCTATCTGCCAACACGCTGAGCCCATTTATTTTTGAGCAGGTCAACTGCCCTGGAGGTTACAGTAATGATGGACATTTTTTCTTCCACAGGGGCAAGCCTGCTTGTTTTGCTTGTGCAGGGGTTGTTTGCCTGGGCCTTGTGGAGCCTGCGCCGGGCCTTTGTGCGGCAGGAGGACTACCTGCTGCACGTGCAGCGCGATACCCGGCGTGAGGCCGCAACCACCCGCAGACTCAGCGCCATAGAAGACAACCTGCGGATCGCCCCCGATACCACTGACTTGGCAGGCCTGCACAACGAGCTGGCGGCCCTGCGCGGTGAAATTCAGGCGCTCAATGTGCGCATTTCTGGTCTGGACAGGCTGCTTGAGCGGCTTGAGCACAGCTTTGAGCGGCAGGAAGACCGTCTGCGCCTTGTGCCTCAGGGTGGTGCTGCTTTCGCCTGCCGCACAGGATCCAATGCTGCGGGAGGCTGCAACTGATGCCCCCTGCAAAACGCAAAAGCACTTGCCGCAACTCTCCCTTGCTCGACAGCCTTGAGCAGCGGCTCGACCTGCTCACCCGCACCCTCAGCGCTGCTGATATTGCAGAAAAAAGCATAGATATTGTCAAAGAAATAAAGGAGCTGCACGCAATCCTGCGCTCCCTGCGCGATGAAGCCTCGCCCGATGCCCCGCCCAGGATGGTGGTTGTATGGGGCGGCCCCCCAAGCGCTGCATCCGGCAGGCTGCCCGCAGATTTGCCCAAAACATCGCCCCGGACATCACCGGGGGCGTCATCCAAGACGTTGGGCGCATCCGGCAAACCGCCCGTGCAGAAACTTTTGCCGCAATACGGCTCAAGCAACTAACAGTTTCTCCTGAAAAACAAGGATATTTTCCATGTCCCAGCCAGCGCCCCACATCATCCCCTACTGCCCCCGCCCTTTGCAGTGGCGCTTTCACGAGGAGCGCACCCGCTTCTGCGTGCTGCTCTGCCACAGGCGCTTCGGCAAAACAGTAGCGGCAGTCAATGATCTGGTGCGCCAGGCCTTGCGCGTGGGCAAGCACGACTGGCGGGCAGCCTATGCCGCGCCCTTTCTGGGGCAGGCCAAGGCGGTCGCCTGGGACTACTGCAAGCAGTTTGCCGGGGCCGTGCCCGGTACGCGATTTCTGGAAAGCGAGCTTGTCTGCGTGCTGCCCACCGGGGGCCGCATACGCCTGCTGGGAACGGAAAACGCGCAAGCCCTGCGCGGCCTGTATCTTGATGATCTGGTGCTGGACGAACCGGCAGACATGCCCCGCGAGGTATGGACGCAGGTGCTGCGCCCCATGCTGGCCGACCGTCAGGGGCGCGCGCTGTTCTGCGGTACGCCGCAAGGTACGGACAACCTGCTCTATGACGTATGGCAGCAGGCAGGCGCTGATGAAGAAGGCATCTGGTCGCGCTTTCGCTTTCCCGCTTCCGAAACCGGTTATCTGCCGCAGCAGGAGCTGGCAGCGGCGCGCCGGGGCATGGACGAGGCCGAGTATCTTCAGGAATTCGAATGTTCTTTTGCAGCGGCCGTGCGCGGTGCTTACTACGCGCCCCTGCTGGATACAGCAGAACGCGAGGGGCGTATCCGCCCTCTGCCCCACGCGCCGGAGCTTCCCGTGCATACAGCCTGGGATCTGGGCATGGATGACGCCACGGCCATCTGGTTTTTTCAGGTGGAGCCATCGGGCTGCTGGCGCATCCTCGACTACTACGAAGCTTCCGGCGAGGGGCTGGCGCACTATGCGCAGGTGCTGGCCGCCAAGGCCCGCCCTGCCGAGACGGCAGAATCAACGGCCCCCAATCTCACAGACGGAACCATTGCCGGGCGCGGATTTGTTTACGGTAGCCACATTGCCCCGCACGACATCCGCGTGCGCGAACTGGGCACTGGGTTGAGCCGCTGGGAAAGCGCCGCCCAACTGGGCATACGTTTTACCCTGGCCCCGGCTCTCTCGCTGGCTGACGGCATAGATGCCCTGCGCCGCCAGTTGCCGCGCTTCTGGTTTGATGCGGCAGCCTGCGCCCAGGGCGTAAAGGCCCTACGGGCCTACAGGCGACGCTGGAAGGCTGGCGCACAAGGCTCGCAGGCCGCGCAGGCAGGCTCCGGCCCCTTGCACGACTGGGCAAGCCACGCGGCAGACGCACTGCGATACGCCGTCACGGGCTTTCGCCCACAGCAGGAAACAGCCTCTGGCGCGCGCCGCGCCCGCACTGACTACGACTTTTTTGGAGGACGCTGATGCGCTTTACCTACGCCCCCATTGTGGATCAACACGCCCGCGATGCCGTTTTTGAACGCATGGAAGCCGAGGGCCTCACAGCCAGCGCAATGAGTTCCCTGCATAAGCCCACGCTGGCCCAGTGGCAGGCAATCACCGCGCCGGAAAGAGGCGTCTTGCTGGGCTGTTACGGCCCGCCGCCGGAGGCCGCCTCTGCTTGCGCGTCCAAGTCGGCCCCATTGCTGGCCTGCGCCATGTTCAGTCCCCGCAGGGGGCGGGTGTGGGAGTTCGATTTCACCACCTTTCGTCAATGGGCGCGGCTGGCAGTGCCCATGGCGCACGGGGGTTTGAGCTGGGCTTTTGCAAACCTCGACTGCTCCGCCGTCATGGGGCTTTGCCCGGCCCCAAACCGACACGCGTGGCGGCTGGCCGAAGCCTGCGGATTCCGCGTGCTCGGGCGCTTGCCCGGCGCATGCCTGCATACCCGCAAAAAGACATGGGTGGACGGCGTCCTGGTGCTCTGCACACCGCAGGACTTGTCAGAAATCATACTGCATCAACCAACGGCAATCATTAAACATAAGGAGCACGTCATGGGATTTGGAGGAGGCGGTACGCCCGATGTACCCGCAGTTGCGCCCGTTCCCAAACAAGAAGTGGAAAAACCCGTAACCGAGGCCGCCACCGCGGCGCGCCAGAACCAGAAAGACAAGGCCGCCAAGGCGGCTGGCATCAACGGCTCTGTGTACACCAGCCCGCTCAACCGCGCCGATGCAACGCGCAAAACCCTGCTGGGGCAGTAGCGTGACCGCACACATCCGGAACGGCATTGCACCTGCGGGGCAGTCAGCGCCCCTGAATTCCGCGCAGAGCGCCGCGCAACATGCTGTAGACGTACAGGCGCTTTCCCGGCGGCATGATGCCCTGTTGCGCCGCCGAGCTCCCTGGGACGCGGCATGGCAAAGCCTGGCAGACCACTTTCTGCCCACGCGCTGCCGTTTGAATCCGCAGGTGGACGCGGCGGAAGAAGGCCCCATGCTCAACCGGGGGCTTGTGGATGCCACCGGCATTCTGGCCATGCGCACGCTTGCGGCGGGCCTTCAGGGCGGTCTCACCAGCCCGGCACGGCCGTGGTTCCGGCTAAGCCTTGACGATGCCGATCTGGCCCGCAGCCGTCCCGGTCAGGCCTGGCTGGACGAAGTCGCCAACCGGATGCGCACCGTGTTTCAGCGGTCAAACTTCTACAATGCCATGCACACCATGTATGGCGAACTGGGCACCTTTGGCACGGCCTTTGTGTTTGAGCTGGCCGACCCGCAGCACGGCTTCCGCTTTATTCCCCTTTGCGCGGGAGAATACGCGCTGGACTGCGATGCAACGCGGCGGGTGGACACGGTGTTCCGCCGCAGCGCCATGACCCTGCGCCAGATCGTTCAGGCTTTCGGCCTTTCGGCCCTGCCCGAAACCCTGCGCGAGGCGGCGCGCCGCAATCCCGAGGAGCGGCACAACGTCATTCAGGCCGTGTACCCGCGTGAAAACACGCAGCACGGGCTGGCAGACGCAAGCCGCATGCCGGTGGCTTCCGTCTACTGGCTGGAAGGACGCGATGGCAACCGCCATGCCCTCAAGGTTTCGGGCTTTCGCTCCTTCCCGGGCTTTGGCCCACGCTGGGATGTGGCGGGCAACGATGTGTACGGGCGCTCGCCCGCCATGGACGCCCTGCCCGACTGCCGCATGCTGCAACAGATGGGCGTCACCACGCTCAAGGCCATCCACAAGGCGGTTGACCCGCCCATGAGCGTGGCTGCGGGTCTGCGCTCCGTGGGGCTTGATCTCACCCCCGGCGGCGTCAACTACGTGGACAGCGCGCCGGGTCAAAGCCCGCAGGCGGCAACGCCCCTGTTGCAGATAAACCCCGATCTCGCCACAGCGCGCAAAGCCATGGAGTCGGTTCAGGATCAGATACGCAAAGGGCTGTACAACGACCTGTTCAAGCTCATCCTTGACGGCCGCAGCGGCGTGACAGCCAGCGAAATCGCGGCGCGGGAGGAGGAAAAACTGGTGCTTGTTGGCCCTGTGCTGGAACGCCTGCACGATGAACTGTTCATCCCGCTCATGGACCGCACCTTCGAGTGCATGCGCGAGCTGGACATGCTGCCCCCCTGCCCGCCCGAGCTGGCAGGCCGCCGCCTGCGGGTGGAGTTTGTCTCCCTGTTGGCGCAGGCCCAAAAGCTGGTGGGCATCAATGCGGCAGACCAGTACATGGCCCTGACCCTCAAGGCTTCCAGCGCATGGCCCGAAGCCCTGGACACCCTCAATGTGGATCATCTGCTGGATAATTATGCGGAAAGTCTGGGCCTGCCCGTGAGCCTCACGCGCTCGCCGGAGGAACGCCAGCAGTTGCGCGCCGCCAGGGCAGACGCCGCCCAGACGCAGGCAATAACAGATGCCCTTGGCAAGGGCGTGGATATGGTGCGGCAACTCTCGCAAAGCCCGCTTTCCGGCCCGGACGGCAAGCAGGGCAGCGTGCTGGACGGCATCACGCGGCTGCTGCGCAACGCCCTGCCGGGCGGCATTGCCCGCTCTGAACATACGAAAAAGGCACAGGCGACAGGACAGGCGACAATGGCGCAAGCAGAGCAGCATGACGAACCCAAGGGCGCAAAGCCGGAGGAACATCGCTGATGGATGTTTTTGCCCCATACGAACAGGCGGAACAACAGGAACAAACCAAACATCAGGCGCAGCAGCATACCACCCACTGCGCCCAGACGTTCGATGCCGCCATGCGGGCCGCAGTGGACGGGCTGATGGCCCAGCCTCAGGGCCGTGTGTTGCTGCGCTGGCTGCTGCATCTGTGCCGCAATTTCAGCGCAGAGGATGTGAGCAATGCGCCCGAATCCTGCCAAAGCTCGCGCCTTTTTTACGCCGAGGGCCAACGCATGATCGGCATGCGCCTTATGCGCCTCATGCAACAGGCAAACCCCGGGCATTTGCCCAGACTGCTGCAAACTAAGGAGAACGACGCTCATGATCTCGACACCTTCTGAGGCTTCCCCCGCTGCCGAAAACGCCTTTGCCTCTGCGACCGGCTTTTCCGGCGCAGACAAGAGCAATGAAGGGACAGGCGGCGCCCCTGCCGCCGCAGCGCCACAGGCTGCCGCTGGCGCAGACAATCCCGCTCGAGCGAATGAACAGGCCAACTCGCAGGCTGACCCATATGCCCAGCGCTTGCGCGAGCATGAGGCAGGCCAGCGCCTTCAGTGGCAGGAGCAGGTCAACAAATGGCGCAAGGAGGCCACGGAAGACCCGCAGATCGGCGGCGCAAAACTGCCCTCCACTGTTGCCCGCGCCCAGCTTGCCCTTGACCGGTTTGATGAGAGCAAGCGCATCGGCCAACTGCTGGAACAGACCGGTTACGGCAACAACCCTGACGTGCTGCGCTTTTTCAACCGCCTTGCCGATGCCCTTATGGAGGACGGGCTGGTGCAGGGACAGGCGGGGGGCTCCATGCCGCCGCTTGAAGAGCGCATGTACGCGGGCTGGAGTTCGCGCAGCGGGACCCGCTGATTTTACTACTGAAAATTACACGCCCAGCAACAAAATTTCTTGAGCAACCTGCAAACAGACGAGGGTATTATGGCTAATTCCATGGGTTTGGTGGTGTCCCTGGCCGAGATGGAACAGTTCTACCGTGGCGACAAGGCCGGGCAGATCATTGAACTGATGAACAAAACCAACGACATCATGGACGATGTGCTCTGGATGGAATCCAACCAGAGCGATGGCCACCTCACCCGTATCCGCACCGGGCTGCCCGAAGTTTACTGGCGCAGGCTGTACCAGGGTACGCCGCCCTCCAAATCGCAGTGGAGCCAGGTCAAGGAGGGTTGCGGTATTCTTGAAGCCATCATGGAGCTGGACGTGGAAGAACTGCGCCTCTACGGCAGCCGCGACAAGGCCTTTCGCATGAGCGAAGGCGTGGCCTTTGCCGAGGCAATGCGCCAGAAGGTGGCCACCACCCTCTTTTACGGCAACAGCAACCTGAACCCCGACGAGTTCAACGGCCTTGCCATGCGCTACCCCGCGCTGGACGCCAAAAACGTGCTCGATGCGGGCGGGCGCGACGAGGGCGGCTGCACCTCCCTGTGGCTTGTTTCTTGGGGCGCGCAGTCGGTGCACGGCGTCTACCCCAAGGAAAGCAACGGCGGCCTCTCGCACGAAGACCTCAAAACCTACATGGCCCAGGATCCGGACGGCCGCAAATATCAGGTGGTGGGCGACAAATACAACTGGCGTTGCGGCCTTGCCGTGCGCGACTGGCGCGGCATCGTTCGTATCGCCAACCTGCCCGTGGCCTCTCTCGGCAAGCGCAAGGGGCAGAGCGGCTTTGTGGATATGCAGAAGCTGACCATCGAAGCCAAGAACCTCATGCCCCAGCACTTGCGCCAGAAGGCCGTGTGGTACGCCAATGCCGACGTGCTCACCGCCCTTGAGTTGCAGAACTCCGATGCGGGCAACGTGCAGCTGCAGTACGGCGAGTTCTTTGACTCCAAGGCCGTGCCTGTGCTGCATGGTCGCCCTGTGCGCCAGTGCGATGCCGTGCTCTCCAACGAAGGCGTGGTGGCCTAACCGCAATCCTTTGTAACGCGTGGAAGCCCTTTTGCCGGGGCTTCCGCACAGTACCCCATCCCGGTTTTCGCGATTCTTCCACCATTCCGCCAAAGGAGTTTTCATGGCTATTATCGACCGCAACTCCGTGTTTTTTGAAGGCCCCCTTACCGCAAACGCCACGGGACAGCCTGTGGCCCTTACCGGCCTGAAGCTTCCCGGGCGCATGGAACCCATGCCCCTGCGGCTTTCCGTCACCGAGGCCTTTGCCCCTGCTGAAATGCAGAGCCTCACCATCTGCATGGAGGAGGCGGATCACGCCGACGGCCCCTGGGCTGCCGTTCCCGGCGCTTCGGTGACGGTGCCCAACCCGGTGGAAGCTCCCGGCCTCGGCCTTGGGGCACGCCCATATCTGCGTTTTTTACCCCAGGGCGCGCGCAAAAGCTGGTTGCGTCTGGCCTTCGCCGTCAAGCCTGTTGACGGCAAAACCGTGAGCAAGGGACGCATCTTTGCCGCCCTCACGCGGGAGGAAGACCTGCCCTACGAGCCCGCCATCATGGCTGGCTAAAGCACGCCCCGCCACCGTAAAGCCTCCGGTCCCCTGCGGGGCAGGCCGGAGGCTTTTTCTCCTCTTCATCACAGGAACTGCCATGACCATCAGCCAGATAAGCGTGTGGAACCGCGCACTGGGCTTTCTGGGGACGCGCAGTGTCGCCTCCGAGCAGGAAAACACGCCGGAGGCCCTGCAATGTCGCCTGTATTGGGATTCCGCCCGGCGGCAGGTGCTGCGCGATTTTCCCTGGAGCTTTGCCCAACGCAGAACATGGATGGCCCTTGTGCCGCTGCCCGAAGGCTACGCGCCGGAATTCCGTTTTGCCTACGCCCTGCCCGATGACTGCCTCAAGGTGCACGAGGTGCGCCACGAGGGCATTACGGCCCGCCCATTCTGCCTTGCACAGAATGCGGCGGGCGATGGCTCGCTGCTGCTCACCGATGCGGCGCGCGCCCTTGCCCTCTACACGGAAGATGTGCGCAACAGCCGCCTTTTTGATGATCTCTTCGCGCACATGCTGGCCCGCAAGCTGGCGGCTCTCATCGCTGCCCCCCTGCTTAAGGGCAGCAGCCAGAAGGCAACCGAGCTGGAGCAGCTCTATGCCGCAAGTCTGCCGCCAGCCCGCAGCGCCGCCGCGTCCGAACGCAGCGACCGTCCGGTGGAAGACCCCTGGCTTGCCGTGCGCTGAGTGCACCCGCAATCACAGCAAAAACCCGCAAGGAGCGAGGCATGACCCTGCCCTACAGCCCCAGCCGCGCCGTATATGAAGGCAACGGCGCAGCAACGGCCTTTCCCTTTGCCTTCAAAGTCTGGAACACAGATCAGCTTAACATCAGCGTCACATCGCCCAAGGGAGAAACATCTCCTGCGCAGGGCTGGACAGCCAGCATCGGCGAGAGCGGCGGCACTGTAACGTATCTGCACGATGGAGCGCCCCTGCCCGCAGGCTGGCGGCTCGCCATTGTGCGCAACATGCCCTTTGCGCAGGGCATAGACCTCATATCCGCATCGCGATTTGATCCGCAGGTCATAGAAGATGGGCTGGATCAGGCCACTGCGGAACTTCAGCAACTGAACGAAAAACTCGCGCGCGCCGTCATCATGCCCGCCACCAGCGACAAGTCGCCGGAAGAAGTGGTCGCTTCCATCTATGCCAGCCGTGACGCAGCAGCCCAAAACGCCACCGCCGCCGCGCATTCCGCCGCTGCCGCAGCGGCAAGCGCAGTCACAGCCGCACAAACGGTGACTGAAGCGGCAGAAGCAAGCGTGAGCGCCGCCACTGCGCAGGCGGATATTGCAGCGGCAAACGCCCAGACGGCCCAAACTGCCGCCCACGCGGCGCAACAGGCCGTGCCGGACAACCTGCTCAGCCGCATGGCCAATGCGGAAGTAAAAAATACCCAGCAGGATACGCGGCTGGATGGAGTAGAGAGTGGCATCACAGCCATCAGCACAACCCTGATCGGCAGCGTGTTAAGCATAACAGCGGCAGAGGGCTACGTGCCCAATGGCGCTGTGCCAGCTGACGCTGCGGAATACACGCGAGATCAGTTCAGGACGTTTTACGACACGTATCTTGTGGGCGGCAAACTGCTCACCTGCCCCTATGCCGACTTTGCCGCCCAGGTGGCCCTGACGGGCAACTGCGCAAAATTTGCCATAGATACCAACGCCCAGAAGTTCAAAGTGCCGCTGCTGAAAGACGGCGATTCCATGACTCAGGCAGCAAGTGCCGCAGAGCTGGGCAAGAGCATCAAGGCAGGGCTGCCGAATATAAGAGGCGAAATATCCTTGTTTGCCGTAGGCTCATCAAACTTCGCTCCACTTGCAGAGACAGCTCAGTTAACTGCGCCTTTTTATAAAGGTGCGTGGGCCGCAAGTTCGCCAGGGGGAACTAACACGGCTGGGCGCGGCCTTGGTATAGACCTCTCGTTGTCGAGTGCTGTTTTCAAAGATGGCATTACGACTGTACTCGATGAACAGGTACGTCTGCGGCATTTTGTGGTTCTGGCATCCTCGCAGAACAGCGCCAGTGTGTTCGATTGGTCGAACTACATGGCAGGATTAGCTGGTAAAGTTAATGTCGCATTGGATAATTTGACTCCTGTTGGATTAAACAACGCGGCAAATTATCCAATGCCGAGCCAGAGAATAATTGCTGTGACTACGCCTGCATCCACTGGCTCTACGGCTCCCGCACCCGCGCCGGGATGGTTCAGGTTTTCAGGCGTGTCAACAGCAGCAAACCAATATGCACGCTTATCCACGAACAACTTTGCTTTGGATGAACTATCTTGGTCTTCTGGCGCGGGGCAGACATTGGGCTTAATTATTCCAGTTCGCAAAGGAGATGTCGCTCGCGTTGAATATACAGCCCCCACGAATCCGTATACGGCCTTTGTTTTTGCAGAAGGAGCGAACTAATGTCTTGCCATGTACTGTGCAATGCCGCTGGTGAAATTGAGATGTGGGATACGCAACCATTCCTCGGCAGCACCATGGTCGATTATGAGGTGGTGCGCGGCTGGGATGGCAGGCCGTACAAATCCGGGGAAGAACCGATGCGGCCTACGAAAACCATGTTTGAAGCCCTGCGCGCCTCCCGTGACGTGCGGCTTGCAGCTACGGATAAGTATCTGCTGGCTGACTACCCCATCAACGGGGACAATCTGACACTGGTCAAGACATACCGGGCCGTACTTCGCGCTCTGCCAGAACAGCCTGGCGCGCCGTGGGACGGCGGCGGAGAGGCTACCCCCTGGCCGGATGCTCCTGACATTTTGCAGACGGAACAATCATGCGCATAGCCCTGCAAAACTTTACCGGCGGCGAAATATCGCCCACGCTCTCGGCCCGGTACGATCTTTCCCGTTACCGCAACTGCGTTGCCTGCATGGAAAACATGCTCCCCGGCCTGCATGGCGATGTGGCCCGGCGGCCCGGCACCCGCTTTCTGGCTGAGCTTGGGGCGTATTCCGTCTTGCTCCCTTTCACCTTCAGCGCGCATCCAAGCCAGAATTTTCTTCTGGTTTTTGGCGAAAAAACCCTGCGCGTTGCAACAGTTGCCGGATTCACCACGGCACCGGTTATGGTGACCCCCTATGCGGCGGAAGACCTGCTTTCGCTCTGCCACGCGCAGGTGGGCGATGTGGTGTATCTGGCCCACCAGAAATATCCGTTGCACAAAATAGTGCGGCGCGATGCACCGGGGGGAAACTATACCTGGAGCCTGGAACAGGTAAAACTGAATACATCCCTGCCCGCCCCCGCCGCGCCTACGCTTGCCTTTACTGGCAGCGGCGGTTCCTACACCCTGCGCTACAAGGTGGCGGCGGTAGATGCCAACGGCAGGCAGTCCCTCGCCTCGGCAGCAGGGGAATGCAAAGGGGCGCGGCATCCCTCCGATTGGGTGGTGGGCAACAGCACAACCATAAACTGGCCTGCCGTGCAGGGCGCTGTGGAATACAACGTTTACCGCGAGGAAGCGGGCTACTTCGGCTTTATCGGCGTAGCCTCCAGCACCAGCTTCAGCGACCAGAACTACAAGGCCGACACCACAGACACGCCCTGCGAAGACTGGAATCCATTTGCGGACAACAACAATCCCGGCGTGGTGGCCTTTCACCAGCAGCGCATGGTGCTTGCGGCCACCCCCGGCACGCCGCAAGCATTTTACATGTCGCGCACGGGAGATTTTGAATCCTTCCGCAAGTCGCGTCCCTCGCAGGATGACGATCCGGTGGAATACCTCATCGCCTCCGGCTCCATAGATTCCGTAACCTGGGTTGCCAGCTTCGGCGATCTTCTGGTGGGCACCTCCGGCAGCGAATACAAGGCCAGCGGCGGCGATGGATCGGCCATCACGCCCCAAAAGATCAGCATCACCGCCCAGTCTTACTGGGGCAGCGCCGGGCTTGCGCCCATCATCATCGGCAACTCGGTGCTGCATGTGCAGCGCCACGGCTCGCGAGTGCGCGATCTTTTCTATTCGCTGGAAAAGGACGGCTATTCGGGCAACGACCTTTCCATTCTTGCGCCGCACTTGTTTGAGGGGCACACCATCAAACAGTGGGCCTATCAGCAGACCCCCGGCTCAACCATCTGGTGCGTGCGGGACGATGGCCTGCTGCTGGCTTTTACCTACATGAAGGAGCACGACATCTGGGGCTGGTCGCGCCATGTGACCGACGGCGAAGTCATCTCTGCGGCAACCGTGGCTGATCAGGACGGCGATGCGCTGGCCCTTGTGGTGCGCCGTGCCATTGCGGGCCGGACGCGCTATTTTCTGGAACGGCTGGCCCCGGTCTGGGCCGACAGCCAACCCATTGCCGAAGCCTGCTTTGTGGATTGCGGCCTTGCCATCCGCACAGATACGCCAACTTCAACCGTGGAAGGCCTGGACCATCTGGAAGGCTGCGCGCTTTCCGTACTGGCGGACGGCAGCCCAGTGGAGGGCTGCGTGGTGCGTAATGGCCGCATAGAGCTACCCTACGCGGCCTCCGTGGTGCAGGCAGGCCTGCCGTATGCATCCGTGCTCTCCCCCCTGCCGGTGGAGGGAGACTTCAATTCCGGCACCACACTGGCGCAGGGGAGGGCCTACGGTTCCTGCTCGATGCGCCTGTACCGCAGCGTGGGAGGGCAGTACGGCCCCAGTCGCAACGAACTGTATGACCTGCCCTTTATGCCGGAGCACTGGGGCGAGGCCGTGCAACCCTTCTCGGGCGACATCACCTGCGCTCCCAGCGGAGGTTGGGACAATCAAACCAGCATCTGGCTGGTGCAGCAGCGGCCCCTGCCCTTTCGCGTGCTTGCGCTCACGCTGGACATAACCTTTGCCTGATGCGGCAAGAGGAGCAATCCATGCTGACCATAACAACAGAAACATTTTCGCAGGTGTCCGCAGAAGCGGAACAACTGGCCGCCGCCCACTGGGACGAGGTGGAAGCCGCCCTGCACGGCGCACAGCGCTACAGTCTTGACCATGAGCGCTATGCCAGCCTTGAACGGCTGGGCATGCTGCACATCAGCGCCGCGCGCGGACTGCCTAACGCCGACCAGGGTGCACCCTCCGATACCTCCAGCGCACCGCTGGCAGGCTATGCCGCATTTACACTGGTAGACTGCCCCCACCGCCCGCAAACCCGGCTGGCGGCTTTGGACGGCCTGTATCTTGCCCCTGAGGCACGCGGCGGCTTGTTTGCCCTGCGCCTGCTGCGCCATGCGGAATCAGCCCTAGCGGAACGCGGCGTGGGCCTTGTGCAGTACAGCTCGCCTGCGTCCCGCCCCTGCCATGCGCTCTACCGCCGCCTTGGTGCGCAGCCCACGGAAACCATCTGGCACAAAACCCTGCCGCCAGCGCCAGCCAAGGCCGCAGGAACAATCGAGGAGGACAGCTAATGGCCATTGCAACCAGCACCGCCGCCATGATCAGCGCCGCCGTGGCCCTCGCCGGTGCCGCAGCCGGAACCGTGAGCGCCGTGCAGCAGGCAGAAAGCCGCCGCCAGCAGACGGAATACCAGTCCGACCTTGCGGCCCGCAACGCCCAGCAGGCGGAACTGAGCGCACAGGCGGCGGACGAGGCCGCCCGGCAGGAACGCCGCGCAGGTTACGAAGCCGCGCAGGCCAAAAGGCAGGAGGCCGCTCGCATCATCGGCGCGCAACGTGCGCAGGCCGGGGCATCAGGAGCGCAGACAGATGCAGGCTCCACGCTGGATAAAACCCTAGACACCGCCGAAAAAGGCGAACTGGACGCCCTCGCTGCCGAGCAGCAGGGGCAAAGCAGAGCACACGCCCAAGACATGCGGGCCTGGAGCCTGCGCAACCAGTCGGCGGAGTCGGCATCCAACGCAGACTTTGCTGGCTCGCGCGCCGAAACGGACTATCTGGGCCTGAGCAGCACCCTGCTCAACGGAGCCTCCCGCGTGGGCCGCAACTTTTACACCATCGGTTCGCGCGGCCCGCTGCTGCCATAGGCCTCCCTCTCATTGTCATGCCAGCCCCCTGCCGTCCCCTCCGGGCGGCAGGGGGCTTTTGCTGTTATTTATGGAAAGTCCCGTGTAATGCCAGACAAAAACACGGCATTTGCCTATTGACGATGCGCGGCCCGACATTACTTTTTATGGGCAGGCGATGCGAACAGGTGTAATCTGGACGCACGTCAAGGAAACGACCCGACGGGGAGCACGCATCATGGCAGTATCGTACAAGGATTATTACAAACTTCTGGGAGTAGAGCGCGCAGCGAAAGCCGAGGAGGTTTCCAAGGCTTACAAAAAGCTGGCCCGCAAATACCACCCTGACCTCAATCCCGGCGACAAGCAGGCAGAGGAGAAGTTTAAGGAAATCAACGAAGCCTATGAAGTGCTCAAAGACCCGGAAAAGCGCAAACTGTACGACCAGCTTGGCCCCAACTGGCAGCACGGCCAGCAGTTTCAGGGCGAACCGGGCTTTGAGAATGTGCATTTCACGTTCAACGGCAAAAATTTTGACGGTTCGGGCTTTTCAGACTTTTTTGAAAC
>NZ_DASQOG010000148.1:0-7275 GCF_035644575.1 Desulfovibrio sp.
GGGGGCGTGGGGCCTCTGCCTCTCGCGTTTTATGCGCCGCAAATATCTTCCGCCAGTGATGGCCCGCCTCTCGTGCTGCCGGGCAGCGGCAGCACCGAAAAGGTTGAGCCGGTTGCGGCTTTTGCCGCGCCGACAGCGAAAACTTTTCGTGCCTTTAGCCGAGGTTATCCTCGGCGCATTGCGTTTGTAGCGGGGGCGTGGGGCCTCTGCCTCTCGCGTTTTATGCGCCGCAAATATCTAGAGGCAGTGATGGCCCGCCTCTCGTGCTGTCGGGCAGCAGTCCCTTTTATTGGCTAGTGAAAACGGCCCCTTCCGGGGCCGTTCTGATACGTCGGCAACCGCTCTGGTGGTTGCCGCATTTGTGCTGGCTGCTAGGGATAGAATCCTGTGGGCTTTTCCGACAGATTGATAAGAATATTTTTCTGCTGGGTGTAGTGCTCAAGAATGATCTTGTGCGTTTCACGCCCAATGCCCGATTCCTTGTGCCCGCCAAAGGGCGCGCCCGCCGGGATGCTGTTGTAGGTATTCACCCACATGCGGCCCGTTTCAACGGCGCGGCTTATGCGCATGGCCCTGTTGATGTCGCGCGTCCAGACAGCGCCGCCCAGACCGTAGGGGCTGTCGTTGGCCATGGCCACAACTTCCTCTTCCGTCCTGAACTTGATGATGACCGCCACGGGGCCGAAGATTTCGTCCTGCGCCACGCGCATGGTATTGGTGACGTTGCCGAGCAGGGTAGGACGCATGAAGCAGCCCTTGGCGAGCTCGCCATCAGTGATGCGCTCGCCGCCGCAAAGCACGGTGGCTCCTTCCGCCTTGGCCTGTTCAATGCAGAGTTGTATGGCCTTGAGGTGCGATTCGTAAATCTGCGAGCCCATCTGGGTTGCGGGATCCCACGGCAGGCCTACTTTGACGCGGTTGAAGCGCTCCACTGCTTCTGCCACGAACTGGTCGTAAATGTCCTCATGCACAAAAACACGCGACCCGGCGCAGCACACCTGCCCCTGGTTGAACAGAATGCCCATTTGCAGGCCGTCCATGGCCAGATCCCACTGACAATCGGGAAAGTAGATATTGGCCGATTTGCCGCCCAGCTCGAGGGTGGAGGGGATGAGGCGTTTGGCCGCTGCAAGGCCCACCTGACGGCCAACTTCTGTTGATCCGGTGAAGGCAAGCTTGCGGAAGCCAGGATGCTCAAGCATGAACTGGCCGGAACGGGAGCCGCGCCCGGTAATGACGTTGAACACTCCCTTGGGCAGCACGTCTGCAATGAGCCGCGCAAGTTCCAGCACGGAAAGGGACGTGTGGTTGGAAGGCTTGAACACGGTGCAGCACCCGGCGGCAAGCACGGGGGCCAGCTTCCAGGCGGCCATGAGGAAGGGGAAGTTCCACGGCACAATCTGGCCCACAACGCCGATGGGTTCGCGGAACACCAGAGACATGGTGTGTTCGTCCAGCATGACGGCGGTGCCTTCATCGGCGCGCACCACCCCGGCAAAGTAGCGGAAGTGGTCGGCGGCAAAGGGAACGTCCACATTCATGGTTTCCCGGATGGGCTTGCCGTTGTCCAGGGTTTCCACCATGGCAAGATGTTCTTTGTTGGCATCAATAATGTCTGCAATTTTCAGCAGCATATTGGCCCGTTCAATGGGGTCGATCTTTTTCCAGCTGTCCCAAGCCTTGTTGGCAGCCGCCACTGCTGCGTCCACGTCTTCCTTGGTGGCTTCGGCGCAGGTTGCCAGGCGCTCGCCATTGGCGGGGCAGAAGGTTTCAAACGTGCCGCCGTCGGAGGCCTGTTTCCACTGGCCGTCGATGAAAAGGGAGTACGAATCCTGAATGTCCGGTTTGTTCATGAATCACTCCTTTTTTTAAAACCATGATTGTCTGAAGGACAATAAGATAGATATATGGATTGCAAATCCATATTGAATAGTAGATTTTTGTTCATGCTGACATGATTTAATACACATTGTGAAAAAAAATACAATTTTAAATTATATTTATATAATCATTCAACACTACAAAATCTGCTTGTTGCGTAGTAAATAAAGCAATGCAGGCTTATTTTGCAAACGTGTCACGCTAATATTGCGTATCAGGATGGCTTGCTCAAAAAAGGTATGGGATTCAGGCAGGATGTGTGAAAGCACCCGGCCTGAATCCCATAGTAATGGCAATATGTTGGAATGAAATCAGCTTTTTGCTGCGCGGTAGCCGTGCGAAAAGTCGGCGGCATACAGGCGTGAGGGCGCGCCCTCGCGGCTTTCTGCGGGCAGTACAAGAAAAACTGTCTGTCGGGTGAGGTTGTGGCGGGTTATGCACTGGGCCAGCTCGCCCAGCGTTGTCCAGTGCAGCTGCTCCTCGGGCCAACTGACCATATGGGCGCAAAAAACCTGGGTTTCTGGCGGCAGGCTGCGCAAGAGCTCGTCCTGAAGGGCCTGAGCCGACGCTGCGGAAAGGTAGACGGCCATGGAGGCCCCATGCTGGGCCAGCAGGTGCAGATGCTCACGCGCCGGCACCGGGGTGCGGCCCTCAAGGCGGCTGATAATGAGGCTCTGGGTTACTTCCGGCACGGTAAAGGTAATACCCGCCGCAGCCGCTGCCGCGCAGGCGGCGGTAACGCCCGGCACCACACGCCAGGGAATGCCGTCCGCATCCAGCAAGGCGGCCTGCTCGCGCAACGCGCCGTACAAGGAGGGGTCGCCCGTATGCACGCGGGCCACGGAGCGGCCCTCCAGTGCGGTTGCCCGCACCAGCGCATGGCACTGCTCAAGATTCAGCGGGGCGGAATCCACAACCATGGCGTTGGGCGCGGCACAGGCCACCACCTCGCGAGGCACCAGCGAACCCGCATAGAGTACGAGGGCTGCCCGTTCAATGGCCTTGCGCCCCTTGATGGTCATGAGGTCAGGATCGCCTGGCCCTGCGCCCACAAATGTAACGATGCCGGGCGTCACCCCGGTTTGTTGCGCGCTGTCCACGCTGCTACCTGCCTTCGGGCTGTGCGCCGGACTGAATGGGAGCAGGCGCGGGTTTTTGGGCGGCAAGCAAAAATACGGGATTCATGGCTGCCAGATGAACATCGCCGCCAAGGCTCTTGCCTTCAGCTGCGCTGAGTTGCAGAATTTCCACAGGCCAGCCCATGTCTTCGAAAAAGCGGCGACACAGACTAAAGCTGTCCAGAAGCACACAACTGACCACCACGCGCCCCCCCACTGGCAGGCGCAGGCATACATGCCCCAAGATGTCATCCCCGTCATCGCCGGAAAGGCCGCCGCCAATAAACACCCGCTGCGGATCAGGCAGGCCGGGCAGGCATTCGGGGGCTTGCCCGAGGCGTACTTCCACATTGGCCGCGCCAAAGCGGCGGCGGTTTTCCTGAATGCCCATGGCGCGTCCGGCGGAGCGTTCCACCGCGATCACGCGGCCCTCATGGGCCAGAACGGAAGCCTCAAGAGCCACAGCGCCCGAGCCGGAACCGAGATCCCACACCACATGCCCGGCTTCAATGCGCAGCAGCGCCAGAGCGGCGGCGCGCACGGGCTTTTTGCTAATAAGGCCCCGGTCAACCGCAAGCTGGTCGGCGTCAAGCCCAAGATGCGGGCGGCGGGCCGGAGCCATGGGTATCAGCACCATTGTGCAGGCCGGGCCAAATTCGCGCCCAGCGGCATCGGCCATGCTCAGGTGGCTGACGCATTCATCGGCAGCGCCCATGCGTTCAAAAATATGGGCATCAAACCAGTCCACCCCACGGTCGAGCAGATGGCGAGCGAGCACATCGGGCGACATGCGTGCATCAGTAAGGATGCAGAGCGGCGCATTCTTGCCGCAGGCCACGTTGAGGGGGCGCAAATCATCGCGCCCGTGCAAGGAGAGGCAGATAACCTTGTGCCACGGCAGGGACAGGCGCGCACAAGCCTGTTGCAGGGAACTGACAGCGGGCAGCAGGCGCACGGCATCCGGCCCCATGCGGCGCACAAGGGTCGCGCCGATGCCAAAGAGCAGGGGGTCGCCGTCTGCCAGCACAAGCACACGTTCCCCTGCGGCCCGCAACTGGCTGAGCCGGGTGAGCAGCGGTTCCAGCGGCGTGGTCAGGGGCAGCAGCCGCGCCTTGAGGGCGGGGCCTGCGGCGGGTGCGGCATCCTGACAGCCTGATGTCTGGTCATGTGCGGGCTGGTCTTCTGTCGAAGGCTCTTCTGCGGTACTCGTTGCGGCCCCGGTTGCGGCGTTGCTGTTGGTTTCCAGACTTCTGCCGGAAAATTCTTCCAGCAGCATGCGCCCGGCGCAGATCACATCGGCTTGTTCCGCAAGCTGGCGCTGGGCTTCAGCCAGACCAGCCAGACCTCGCGGACGTGCGCAGTCGAGGCCCATGACCGTGATGGGTTCCGGCGCGACAGTTGTTGGCTCAAAAACAAAGAATGACTGCAACATTTCCGACATGGGCGGCCAGTCGTCCTGCTCGGATGTGCCCGCAACGGGGGGGCTGGCGGGCGTAGCGGCAGGTGTTGCAGGAGCGGCAGGCGCGCTCTCGGCCGCAGGAGCAGCCTGTGTGATACTGGCGGCAAGTGTGGTTGTCACTGCTGCTACAGCGGATTCGGCTGGTAACTCTGCGGGCATGTCGGCGGCGGCATGGTCATCCACATGAACATCAACATCGGCAGGGGTATGCGCAAGGGGCTGATCCGCAGGGTGCTCGTCGGGTCTCTCCACCGGGCAAACGGCAAGGGCCTCGGCCTGAACAGCATTGGTCGCGTCATCGTCCCGTGTCGGGGTGTCGGGCGTATGGGGTGGCACGGCAAAGCCGGGCAGTGAGACCTGTTGTTTCATAACGCCAATAATTCCCTGCCGTCGATGTGAAAAAGGTGCAGGCTCACGGGCCGGCCTGCAAAAAGTTGCGCTGTGTACGCTGCCTGTTGCGCCACCCGCTTGATAGTTTCTGCCCCGGCGCTGTCTGCCAGCAGCAGTTCCAGGGCGTGAGCCGCTGTCACGCATCGGGGGATGGCATTCGCGCAGGCAGCGCCTGCCTCGCTGGCAAGCCGCCCAAGAGCCTGCATGTCCAGCGTGGAATCCTTGGCATGCGTGTAGGTATGCCCTTGGGCAAGCTTGACCAGCTTACCAAAAAAGCAGCCCCAGATAATGCGTTCAAACTGCATGCTCCCCACAGCTTGCAAGGAGAATTGCGCAAAATCCGCCACCTGCACAAAGCACCGCTCCGGCAGGTCGGGGTAGCGGTCCATAAGCAGCCGTTCCGAGCGCCTTCCCGTGGTCAGGCATGCGCTCTGGCAGCCTGTGGCGTGGGCCACGGCAAGCCCTTGCTCGATGGTGGCCTTCCACGCATCATGGCTGAACGGACGCACCGTCCCCTGGGTTCCCAATATGGAAATGCCGCCTTCAATGCCTAGTCTGGGATTGAAGGTCTGGTGCGCCAGCCGCGCGCCATCAGGTACGCTGACAAATACTGTCAGCCGGGTGCGGCTTTGAAGGGCTGCGGCGTGTTCCTGCTCCTGCGCCTGAACGGCGTAGGTTATCTGCTGGCGCGGTACCGGGTTGATAGCAGCCTGACCAATGGGCACGGGCAAACCCGGCAGGGTAACGCGTCCCACCCCCGGCCCTCCCTTTATAATGATGTGGTCAGGGTATGCAACTGCCGTGTCGGGGGATGTCCTCCCCCCAGAATGGATGGGCGGCAGCGCGCTCTCCACCACCGTGGCTGTTATGCGCGCGCCTGAGGTGGCGTCAGGGTCATCGCCGCCGTCCTTGATTATGCTGGCGTGGGCTATGGCAATGATATCCGGTGGAGGCGGATCGGCCAGCCCGCTTGCGGTGTTGGCATCGGGAGCAGCCCATGCCGCCTCCAGTTCCGGCGCAGGCCCTGCGGCGCAGCTTTCAATGTGCAGGCGCAGCCAGCCCCGAGGCTCGGGCAGCCAGCCGCTGCTTTTGCACGGATTGGGCGTGCCCTGACCCGCCCCAAAAGGGGGTAGGGGCACCCGGATTGCATCCGGGGCTGTGCCCGTGCGCAACAGTTGCAGTGCGGCCAGCGCTGCCCCTGTGGCGGCGCTGCCGGTAGTGAACCCTTCCCGAAGCTTTTCAGCCATGCGTCAGCTCAAAGTGGGGGACAAACCAGATGTCAGGCTGGCTGCCATGCCTGAAGCCGGATTTGGGGCCAACACTGGTCGTGCGTCTGGATCAGGCAGCCAGACCTTGCCACGGGCCACAAGCGACACCGGGCCGTCTATGCCTGCCATATCAAAGCCGCCTTCTGCAAACAGCCGCACATCCAGAGCCGAACCTCCGGGCTGCATGATGGAAAAAGAACGGCGCGTACCTGCGCGCGCAAGGCACAGGGCCAGGGCCAACGCCCCGGAACCGCAGGCATTCTCAAGAAATGTTGTTCCGGCATCGCGCACATGCACAAGGGGCAGCATGTCCAGCAGGCCCTGGCATTCCCGCCACCAGACGACGCCTGCGGCAGGTTCGGCATCAAGGCCGTGCTGCTGGCGTAGCTGGGCAGCCACGGCATGGCAGTCATCGGGCAGGGGGTGCGTTGCCCCGCCAAGCAGCAGGTGGCAGATGCCCGGCAGGCGCACCAGATGCGCACCTTTTTCTATAGTAGTAATGGAATACTCGGGGAGGCGCAGCAGGGCCTCCACCTGCCAGACCGGGGCAGAGCCTCGGGTGCGCAGGCGCACGGGAGTCTGCCAGCCGGAGACCTGGATTTCATCAAGGCGGGCAGGATGTTCTGCTGTGTCCGCAACTTCGTGCGTTCGCTCGTTGAGAGGAACAATTCCGTCCAGCACGCCCTGTTCCGGGCCTGAATATTGGGCAGTGTATGCCAGCAAGGCCCCTACGGCGCGGCTGGCATTGACGCAAAATTCACCGCCCGCCATACGTAGTTTGCGCTGGGGCAGGTTCACAAATCCCGCCTGTTCACCCCCGAGCATGGAAGAATCCAGCGCCAAAGACGCCAGACGCGCCTGTTCCGCCGGGCGTTGCCCAGCGTCGGGAAAAAGCAGAGTGGTGTTGCCCCCCGGGCTCCATTTGGAAAAAGTCAGTGCAGGCATGAAAAATCCTTGGTTCTTGGCAAAGTATGCCTCAGCCCCGGCGGGCTGTCCAGCGTTGGCGGCAGAGCGGGGGCAGCCGCCGGATTTTTGCTGACAAAGGGAAATAATCGGATGTACGTTGCAGTTGGACTGTGATGAAAAAGCGAAAGAGTGTTTCCTATTTACAACTTGCGGTTTTTCCTAAACGCGGGTATGTGAAAGGCAGTTGCCGTCT
>NZ_DASQOG010000149.1:0-1732 GCF_035644575.1 Desulfovibrio sp.
TCGCTTACGGCAATCGAAGAGGACAACTGGGTAGCGTCCTGCCAGGGCAGACCGTCCTTGCTGAATACCTCTTGCCATTTAATCATCCGCACATCCCTTATAGAAATTTGTTATTTACTACCTGCTTTTCAGAATATTTTCCAGTGGGAATGATGCAGGTTCCCCGAAAAACGGCATCAACCGGGCCTGCCAAGCCGGATGTAAGGGGTACAGCCGCTGCCTGCCAAGGCCTCGGCAGCGGAACAATGAGCACGAGCAGCGCAAAAGAAGTTGCGGCGGCGCATGCCCTTTGCTACAAGAAATGCGTTACCCGAGAGCCGTCACGCCTGTGGGCGGCATCACCATCAACCCCATGTGCCCATGACCGCCAACTCTGTTGAAAAGCATATTCTGAGCATCGTTTGCAGCGTTTTTGACGCTTATTCCGTAGTCCTTTTTCTGCCTGACGAAGAAGGCGAAGCGCACCACCTTGCGGCTGCCTTCAGCCTGGGTGAAAGGATTGCGTCCAATGCATCGGTGCTGCCCGGCAAGGGCCTTGTCGGCTGGATTGTTCGTAACCGGCAACCTCTGCTTGTGCCGAATTTTGACCAGCGCCAGAGCAATCTTGGTTACTACACCGGCGGCGAAGAGGCCAACATCAAGGCCTTTATGGGCTGCCCGGTGCCCACCGGCGGCGCGCTCTGCGTTGACAGCAAGCGACAGTACTCTTTTTCTGACAAAGACCACAAGATCCTGCAAATGTTCGCAGAGCTTATCTCGCGTCAGCAGGGTTCCACCGGCCGGCAGGAGCTTGCCGGGGATATTCCGCGTTATTTTGCGGAATTGTCCGTCATTCAGGATCTGCGCTTTCGCTACAAGCGCTGGCCCCAGTTTTTGCAAAATTATCTGCGCATCATGGTTGAAGCCACGGGCTTTGATTACTGCGCCTTTGCCTCGGTGGACGAACCGGGCGAAACATATTGCGTTGAGAGCGAATCGGCCCGTCTGCTGCTGACCGGCGAGGAACCGCTTATTCTGCCCATGGGCAGCGGCATCACAGGCTGGGTTTTTCGCAACGATCAGCCGGTGATAGCCGAAGGCGTCGAGGGCGCGCCCTCCACTGTGCTCTTTGGCAAACTGCCGGATATGCCCGATTTTCAGGCTGCCATATGCATGCCGGTTATGGTCAACAAGAGCACGCGCGGCGTGCTTTGCCTTGCGCACACCAATCCTCGCCAGATAGACGAATCCCTGCGCAGTTTTGTGCGTCAGTCTGTGGATCACCTGGCCCTGTTTCTGGAAAATCTGTATCTCAAAATGCGGCTCAGAACCATGCTGCCCCGAGCGCGGGTGCACAACGACGGCCCTCAGGCCTATGACCCCGACACCGCGCCCATTCCGCCAACAAAAGAATACTAAACATGATTCTACGGCGTTTCTTCAGATTCTTGTCCAAAGACATTGCCATGGATCTTGGCACTGCCAACACCCTGCTTTACACCAGGGCGGATGGCATTGTGATCAATGAACCATCGGTGGTGGCCATAGATACGCACAAGAATTCTGTTCTCGCCGTAGGCGCTTCAGCCAAGGAATATCTGGGCCGCACCCCCCAGCGCATCAAGGCCGTGCGCCCCATGAAGGACGGCGTCATCGCCGACTTCGACATCACCCGCGAAATGATCTCCTACTTTGTGCGCAAGGCCATTACCGGGCTGCGGCTGGTCAAGCCCTCCATGGTCATCTGCATTCC
>NZ_DASQOG010000150.1:0-18051 GCF_035644575.1 Desulfovibrio sp.
CCTGATTGGCAGCGCCGTGGGCGAGGAATGCGTTTCCAGGCTGACCCATATTCTGGATCACGTGCATTACGATGTGCTGGAGTATCTGGGCGAAACCGGAGAAGAAGATGCTTGAAATCCGTGACCTGCATGTTTCGGTCAAGGGCACGCCCGTGCTCAAGGGCATTGATCTGCATATCCGCCCTGGCGAAACATTCATTCTTTTTGGCCCCAACGGCTCCGGCAAAACCACCCTGCTCATGACCCTCATGGGCTTTGCGGGGTATGAGGTCACGCAGGGCCAGATCATCTACAAGGGCACAGACATCACCCACGCACCCATGTACGAGCGTGCGCGCCTCGGCATTGGCATGTCGTTTCAGCGGCCCCCCACCATCCACGGCCTGCCCACGGGCAAACTGGTGGAACTATGCGGGCGCGGGCGCAAGATGGATATAGAAGACATGGCCCGCAAGGTGCATTTTGACCATTTTCTCAAGCGCGATGTGAACGCGGGCTTTTCCGGCGGCGAAATCAAGCGCTCCGAACTGCTGCAACTCATGGCCCAGAAGCCAGATCTGCTGCTTTTTGACGAACCGGAATCCGGCGTTGACCTTGAAAACATGGCGCTTGTGGGCAAAACCGTGCGCTACCTGCTTGACGGCACGCCCGACCGATGTTGCGCCACGCTGCGGCAGCGGGAGAAGGTGCGCTCCACCAGCGGTCTTATCATCACCCACACCGGCCATATTCTTGAATACGTCAATGCCCATCGCGGGCAGGTCATGTATCAGGGCAAGCTGTGCTGCGAGGCGCGGCCCCGCGAAATCCTGGATCACATCGCTACCCACGGCTATCAGGAATGTCTGCGCTGCCTCACCGGCGACATGCTTGGCAAAATTGCGGAGGCGCCCCTTAAATGAGTTCTGTCAATCTTTCCCGCTTTCAGTTCAGCGGCGGCGAAAACGCCGCGCCCATTGAAAACCTCGCCGCCCTGCCCCGCGAGGATCAGGAACGTCTGGTGCTGGCTGGCATCGATGTGAACGACAGCACCGCAAGTGGTGCGTTCATGCAACTCAACCATGCTGGCGTGCACTGCGAGACGCGCCATGAAGGCCTCGACCTCATGGACATCCGCACGGCGCTGAAAAAGTTCGACGGCCTGCCCCAGTATTTCTGGAAGCTGCTGAATCCTGAAAAGGACGAATTCACGCGCATGGCGCAGGAACACTGCAACGGCGGTTACTTTGTGCGGGCGCGCAAGGGCGTTAAAATCGCCCAGCCCGTGCAGTCCTGCATGTTCATCAAGGGGCACGGCGCGGGCCAGAGCATCCACAATATCGTGATTGTTGAAGAAGGCGCGGAGCTGCACATTCTTGGCGGTTGCGCCACCGCGCACGATGCCAACGATGCCGCCCATCTGGGCGTGACCGAATATTATGTGGAAAAAGGCGGCAAGCTGACCTTTACCATGATCCACAACTGGGGCAGCAGCACCACTGTGCGCCCCCGCTCCGCCGGGATTGTTGAGGCCGGGGGCGAGTTCCAGAACAACTACATTCTGCTCAAGCCCGTGGGCGACCTGCAAATGTACCCCACCATGACTCTGGCTGGTTCTGGAGCCGTGGCCCGCTTCAATTCCGTTGTGGTGGCCCCCACCGGCTCCCATGTGGACTGCGGCAACCGCATTGACCTTGCGGCCCCCGATACGCGCGGCGAAATCATCTCGCGCGTTGTCACCACGGGCGGCACGGTCATCAACCGGGGCTTTATCGGCGCTTCCGCCGCACCCGCCAAGGGGCACCTCGAATGCAAGGGGCTGATTCTTGGCGGCGGGCGCATGCACGCCATCCCCGAGCTGGACAGCAATCAGGACGGCGTGGAGCTTTCACACGAGGCAGCGGTGGGCAAGATCGCGCAGGAGGAAATTGAATACCTCATGGCGCGCGGTCTGGATGAAGACGAAGCCGCCGCCACCATTGTGCGGGGCTTTTTGAACGTGGACATCATGGGCCTACCCGCCCCGCTGAAAAAGGCCATGGACGAGCAGATTTCCTTGCTGGAAGCGGGCAACGCCATGTAGCAAGGGCAGGTGCTGCCGCCCTGAATGCTACAGGAATTACCCGCACTTGACCGGAAGCTGCCTTCCAGCTATATTTCCCCTCCTTGGGGCCTATAGCTCAGTTGGTAGAGCCTCCGGCTCATAACCGGCCCGTCCCAGGTTCAAGTCCTGGTGGGCCCACCAAGAACTGTTCAGACAAAGACCGCCGAAGTTGCACAACTTCGGCGGTCTTTGCTTTTATAAATAGTTGGTTCCGCAAAACTCGCTGACCACTACTTTGCCATAATTTTATTCCTCAAATTCCAATGTGCAGTCGTGCCCAGAATTATTACTCGCTAGCGTAATTTCTATAATTCTATCCATAAGCGTCGGGCCCGTTTCATTCAGCGCAGCATGCATTTTTTTTCTTACAATATCTCGGTTTACAGGATGGCAAATATTTATGTTTTCTTCATAATATTTTGCAGTAGCTGGATAGCCAAAATCTAATCGACTTTTGGCAGCATTTTTCCAAAGAATCGCTATAGGCTCTCCCCGTTCGTGCCGACCAAATCCGCCGCGCAAGATATCGTTGTAAGCATCAAGATTATGACCTGTTTTGAACGTAAGATCCTTGGTGAATACGGCATCCACTTCACAAAAAAAGTCATCAAGCGTATCAAACCGTGCTCCATCAATTATAAATTTTTGCCGCATGGCGTCTCCCGTTCTTAGGTCGTTTTTTATTCATTTTTATTTAAACTTTAATGCCTGAAAACATAGATCAAATCTCTTGTCAACTATAGAAGCAATAATGAAAAAAACACATAACTAGGGAACAACGCTTCTTATCCCATACCTAGGTTGAGGCGATATCCCAAAACTGATAAACAAGTATAAAATTTGGAGGTGTTATGAACAAGCTGCTTTCGTTCTGTATCGTGGCGTTACTATTCCTCTTTTCTGTGGGTTGCGCAAAAATGCCGCTTCGTGGTGATTACGTGGAGGAGAAGTCGCCCCCACAAATACAAGCCGATGAACAAAGCGCCGCTATTGTCTTCTTTCGCGAGTGGGCATTTACTGGTGGCGGAATGAGCTATTTCATAACTGAAGATACTAACAACATTGGACTTCTGAAAGCTGGTTCCTATTTCGCATACCGCGCAGCACCAGGTAAACATACATATTCGGCTGAAACAGAAGCAAGATCATCTGTCACATTGGATGTTCAACCAGGTCAGACTTATTACATCGAAGGCGGAATAGGCATGGATTTCTGGGCAGGGCGCCCACAGCTTTCAGAAGTTACCAAGCCAATATTTGATAAAGTAAAACCAGACTTGAAGTATATACGCCTCGCAACGCCCGAAGAAGCCGCCCAGTTCAAAGAAAAAGAACAGAAGCGCGATTCAGGAACGACCTTGTAGCTGTAGATTTTCACCGCCTCCGCCAGCATCAAACGAGATGTGTGTAAAAACTCTTTCTGAATAAAAAATAACTTCAGAACTTGACTGACACCAGTCACCAAGAACTCTTCAAGCAAAAGCCCGCCGAAGTTGCACAACTTCGGCGGGCTTTGACTCTATAAACGGCAGTTCCGGGGAATCCGTCCAGGCAACCTCTCGGTTATTTGGACGCGCTCTGCGCCGTGAACTTGCCTGCTACTTTTATCAATTCGGCAAGCAGGCCCAGAGTCTGTTTGCCTTCTGCGCTGCCAAGCGCCCCAATAAGGCCAAAAACGCCCGTGGGCTTCACGTTGGCGGTGTCGATCTCGCCCAGCATGCCGATCAGGTTCGTGATCTTGGCTTGCAGGTCGGGGTCAGCAAGGCGCTGCAACTGGCTGACCAGAAAGGCCAGGCCTTCGCCTGTTTTGGCAATGTCTTCGGGGCTCATGGAGCCAAGCAGGTTGCCGCCAGCGTTTTTAAGCGCAGACATCTTTTCAAACACGCCATCCTTTTCCCACTCGCCCATTTTTTCAATGATGTGCGGAAAAGTCGGCGCAAAAGCAGGGTGCAGAATCTTCCACAGGTCGGTGGCGTTCTCGAGCTGGTCGAGCAGCCACGTAAGCCGGGGAACAGTCAGCAAGCCCTTGCGGCCCAGATCCAGAATATCGTCAAGCGTGACCCTGCCGTTGAGGGTTTCCATCTCTTCAACAATAAGGCGGAAGGCATGGTTCCCAATGGGCGTCAGCTCGCTCAGCAGCATGTTGCTGCCTTCCTTGCTCGCTTGAAGGTCGCTGAGCCTGCCTTCGATGGCTTCCAGCCGCTCAAGAATTTTATCTTCAGGTGTCATATGATCCCTCCGGTCTACTTGCTTCTCAGCAAGGAGGTATCTTTCCCTGCAAGATACATATTGGGCTCAAACGGGAGTTCATGGCCTTTCAGCATGAGGTTGTAGTACACCCACTTGAACATGAGCTTACCCCAGTAGTTGATGTGGCTTTCACCCAGCAGCTCAAAGGGGCCAACGCCAGGCAGCGGGAACATGCCCGGCAGGGGTTCCACAGCGTAGCTGAAGTCGATAAGAGAGGCTTTTTCAAAGCCTGTGACGATAAAGCAGTTGGTGTGGCCGTCAAACCTGTAGTAGTTGTCGGTGCCTTCAATGTCGGCCATCAGGTTCTGGGCGATCACGTCCGCTTCAAAGTGGGCCACAGACCCGGCTTTTGACGCGGGGACGTTTGTTGCGTCGCCGATGATGTACATGTTCTCGAACTTTTTGGACTTCAGCAGTTCCTTGTCCGTATCAATGAAGCCGGTCACGTCGGAGACTTCAGATTCGATAAGGAATTCCTGTCCAAGGTTCGGGGGAATGCTCACCAGCAGGTCGTAGGGGATTTCATCGCCTGTGACGGAAGAGATCACGGCGCGGTCGGCTTCAACGCTGTCCACAGTCCAGTTTGTGGTGACCTTGATGCCTTTCTGTTCGCACAGCGCGCCAAGAATGTTGTTGGCAACAGGCTTGGTAAAAGCACCCGTAAGCGGCGTGACAAGCTCAATTTCCACATCTTTGCGCACGCCCATTTTTTGCAGGTACCAGTCGGCCATGTACACAAATTCCAGAGGCGCGACCGGGCACTTGATGGGGGTTTCGCAAATGTGGAGAACAAGACGGCCCTTCTTGAAGTGCTTCAGCTTGTCGCCAAGTGCCGCAGCGCCGTCATGTGTGTAGAAATTGTGGATCTTGCCGCCCCAGTCGTCCAAAAGGCCGGGTACTTCATCAGGAGCGATTCTTGCGCCAGAGGCAACAACAATCCAGTCGTAGGTATGGGTGCTGTTTTTGCATTCAACCTTGCGCTGAATAGGATCAACAGCGGTGATCGTATCAAGCACAAAATTTACGCCACGGCTGATGAAATCCTTTTTGGGCCGCACGCAACCCTGCGGGGTATCCACACCAAACGGAACCAGCAACCAACCGGGCTGATAATGGTGCACTGGATCCCGGTCGATCAGCGTTATTTCCCATTCTCTTTCACTCAAGAGCTTTCTCATTTTCGTGGCTATCATGGTTCCGCCAGCGCCAGCACCAAGAATAAGCAATTTTTTCATGCAATTAACCCCAAATTTAAGTATGCAGCAGTGTGCCATAAAAAGGTTTCCCTACTACGCGCAGCCACTACCATCGCGGGCTGATATCATAGTAAGATGGTATTATTTGCTTACTACCACAGCTAATTTTTAACTGCACTAATTATGTCAATAAAAATGGACATATATCATTTAATACCTACTAACTAAGTATTTTATTGGACTTAAACGCGTACATACCTGCGATGTGCGGCAGCGACAATTTTTCTGTAAAGTTAAGAAGATGCATGGAACGCCCAACAACCTTGGGCTATTGCAGGGGCTATCGAAAAAGGAGAGGAAGGCGTAGGCTAATAAAGAAAGATGTCGTACTTTTTGGTAAATAATGTCTTCGTAACCCTGGTTTATGGAAAAATCTCAATGCGTACACGCAATGGCAACAGACTGTTATCTATTACTGTTTTAACTCTTCTGCTCATATGTTCTTGTGCAAGGAATTCAACTCCACCTTCCGCACCGACGCAAAAAGAGACTCCTTCTATTGCAGCCACCAGAAATATGTCGCCAATGGAAAATTATATGCACAGTTTTATGGAGACTGTGCGCCAGCATTGGGCATTTTCATCACCAAAGGATGAACCCATGGCTTGCACAATAGATGTTGACGTCTCGCCAGACGGTGAAATTGTAGCATACAAGCTTATAAAAAGTTCCGGGAACAAGTATTTTGACAACTCCGCCCAGAACGCCATAGTGCGAACCCAGAGAAGCGGCGTGCGGCTGCCGCCGCCAGAACCTCTCCCCAAGGGTATGACCATTATTTTCAACCTGCCTGAACGCATCAAGCGATGACTAGCAATACTTACTGAACACGAAGAAGGCCGCCTTTTGGGCGGCCTTCTTCAATTACGGGCATGTTTAACAAAAATTCCTGCGCAAGGGGATCAGGCCGTTTCCCGTCCGGCAAAATACCTGCGGCGAATGTACAGAGCCACATTCACAAGGGCGATCAGCACCGGCACTTCCACCAGTGGGCCGATAACCGCCACAAAGGCCTCGCCGGAATTGAGGCCGAAAACGGCGATGGCCACGGCAATGGCAAGCTCAAAGTTGTTGGATGCAGCGGTAAACGACAACGTTGCCGACTGTTCGTAGTTCGCCCCTGCCCGCCACGAAAGGTAGAATGACAGCAGGAACATGATAAGAAAATACACCAGCAGGGGGATGGCAACCTTCACCACATCCATGGGCAGCTGCACAATGTATTCGCCCTTGAGGGAGAACATCACAACAATGGTGAACAGCAGCGCCCGCAGCGTCCAGGGGCTGATGCGGGGAATAAAAATATTCTCGTACCAGTCCAGCCCCTTGACCTTGAGGCCGTAAATGCGGGAAGCAACGCCCCCGATAAAGGGGATGCCAAGGTAGATGAACACGCTTTCGGCAATCTGCCCCATGCTCACATCCACAACCGCCCCCGAAAGGCCGAGCCAGCCGGGCAGCAAGGTGATGAACACATAGGCGTAGACAGAGAAAAACAGCACCTGAAATATGGCGTTAAAGGCCACAAGCCCCGCGCAATATTCCCTGTCGCCCCCGGCAAGGTCGTTCCACACAATGACCATGGCAATGCACCGGGCCAGGCCGATTAGTATGAGCCCCACCATGTAGCTGTTGTTGCCGGAGAGAAAGGCGATTGCCAGCAGAAACATTAGAACCGGGCCGATCACCCAGTTTTGCACCAGCGAAAGCAGCAAAACCTTTTTATCGCGAAACACCCGGCCAAGCTGCTCGTATTTCACTTTCGCCAGCGGCGGATACATCATCAGGATAAGGCCGATGGCAATGGGAATGTTGGTGGTGCCAACCTGAAAAAAGTTGATGACGTTCTTGACGCCCGGCGCAGCCCAGCCAAGCCCCACGCCCGCAAACATGGCGAGAAAAATCCACAGGGTCAGGAACCTGTCGAGAAATGAAAGCCTCTGCAATGTTGACTGACTCATAATTTACGCCCCTTAGTGCGCGGCAATGCCGTCAAGAATGTTTTTCAGAGCGTTGGCGTCCATGCCCGGCTGTGCGGCAAGCGCATGCACCAGAGCCGTGATACGCCTGCGCAGCACCGACAGCGTTTCGTCAAAGGCGGCCCTGAGGGTGGCTTCATCGCCCTGCACCTTGGCTGGATCGGGCATGCCCCAGTGACTGCGTATTACTGTGCCGAAGTACACGGGGCAGGCTTCACCCGCCGCGTCGGCGCACAGGGTTATGACCACCGAGGGTTTTTCCGGCAGATCATCCCATGACTTGCTTGCAAGGCCCGCGGTTGAAACTCCGGCCTTGGCCAGCGCCTCAAGAGCGCGGGGATGCACATAGCCCGCAGGCTTGCTGCCCGCGCTCTGGGCTGTTACCCCCGCTGGGGCCATGGAGCGGAAAAGCGCCTCGGCAATGATTGAGCGGCAGGAATTGCCCGTGCACAAAAAAAGGATGTTCATACCTACCTCTACTTTCTGGCTTCAATGGAGAGGCTGACGATATAATCCGCCATTTCCTCGCCCTTGGGCAGAGCCTCGGCAATCTGCCTGTACAGCGGGTCATTCCAGTTCTGCATGTTCCGCACGTAGTCGGGCTTTGCCGTGAGCTCTATGGAGGAAAAGCCCGCTTCTTCAAGCATACCTCTGGTTTCGCTCACCAACACGGCACCGGACACGCACCCCACCAGCGCTGCCGCCATTTCCCGAACTGTATCCGGCAGCATCTTCAGCAGCGCAAGATCTGAAACAGACACCTTGCCGCCGGGCTTCAATACGCGAAAAACTTCGCGCCATACCTGCGCCTTGTCTGGTGAAAGGTTGATGACGCAATTGGAAAGAACCACATCAACGCAAGCATCCGGCACGGGCAGATGTTCGATTTCGCCAAGGCGGAACTCCACATTGGCAAACCCCGTGCGCTGCTGATAAAAATCAGTATTTTTGCGGGCCTTGGCGATCATTTCCGGCGTCATGTCCACACCGATGACACGTCCGCCCGCCTTTACCCTTTCACCAGCCTGAAATGCGTCAAAGCCGCCGCCGCTACCAAGGTCAAGCACGGTCTGGCCTTCCCGCAAGGCTGCTATGGCCACAGGATTGCCGCACGAAAGCCCCATGTTTGCCCCTTCCGGCAGCTTGGCGAGGTCTTCAGCCGAGTAGCCTATGGCCTGCGCCAGCCGTGCAGGGTCATGGGTATTGCACGAGCCGCCGCAGCAGCAGGCGCTCTGGCCACTGGCAATAGCCGCGTATCCGGCGCGCACTGTTTCGCGCACCTGTTCCTTGTGTGCAGTTTTTTCAGCATCACTCATGGCCGCTCTCCGGGTCAGAGGTTTTGCCCCCGCAGCAGGTGGGCAGAAAAGTCGCATCCACGCAACTCTCACGTCGATACACCCTGCACTGCTCTGGATGGCCAGAGCAGCATTCGGCAGTGAGATAGCCAATGGTTTCAAGCATCAGGGGGATGTTGGCCCGGTAGCGCGTGTTGCGCCCCTCCCGCTCCACGCTGGCCAGCCCGCTGTGAACAAGAGTTTTCAGATGAAAGGAAAGGTTGGTCTTGGGGATATCCGCCAGGCGGGAAAGCTCCCCCGCCACCAGCCCGTCAGGGGCATGCTTGACCAGCAGGCGAAAAATGCAGAGGCGCGCCTCGGACGTAAGGGCTTCAAACACCTGTGTGGCTTTTTTTGTTTCCATTGGGCAATCATTCAACACCAATTGAACAATGTCAAGAGAGGATGGCAGCGAAAAAAAACATCGGTCTTAATACAAATTTTATACTCTCGCCCCAAGTTTAACACCCATTTTATGCGCTTTTTCATACCTTGTTCCCGTGGGCAAAGTTCAAAACCCACAGGAGGACGTTATGGAAAACATGATCGGGCAATGCCTGCTGTACATCATACTGCTCGCCCTGCTGGCGTGGCCGCTGGGCATTTACATGGGCAAGGTCATGGACGGCGAACCGTTCTGGCTGCAAAGGATGCTGGGCCCATGCGAGCGCGGCCTGTACCGCGTCATGGGCATCAACCCGGCGGAGCAGATGGGCTGGAAGCGTTATCTCAGCTGTGTACTGGCATTCAGTGCCGTGAGCATTGCGGCACTTATGCTGCTGCTCATGGCGCAGGGCGGCCTGCCCCTGAATCCGCAGGGCATCGCGGGTACAAGCTGGGATCTGGCTCTGAACACGGCGGTGAGCTTTGTCACCAATACCAACTGGCAGGCCTATTCTGGCGAAAGCGCCATGGGTTATCTGGCCCAGATGGCGGGGCTTACGGTGCAGAACTTTGTTTCCGCCGCTGTGGGCATTGCGGTGCTGTTCGCCTTAATCCGGGGACTGCGCACGCGAAAAACAGAAACATCCGGAGGGCCAGATACTCCCGCCACGCCAGCCGTTTCAGGTCTCGGCAACTTCTGGGCAGACGCCACCCGCGCCACCCTGTATATCCTTGTGCCGCTCTCTCTGGCGCTTTCGCTGCTGCTCATCTGGCAGGGAGTGCCGCAGAATTTTTCCCCTTATAAAACTGTTGCCCTGCTTGAACCGCTTACAACCGAAGACGGGGCCACCGTCACGGAACAGATGGTTCCCATGGGGCCGCAAGCCTCGCAGGTTGCGCCCAAGCAGCTTGGCACCAACGGCGGCGGCTACAACGGCGTCAATTCCGCCCACCCGCACGAGAACCCCACTCCACTCGCAAATATGCTGGAGATGCTGGCCCTGCTGCTCATTCCCGCGGGGCTGTGCTTCACCTTTGGCAGGCAAATCAAGGACATGCGTCAGGGCGTAGCCATATTCATCACCATGACCCTGCTGCTGTCCGCCGCCATCGGCTTCACCGCCTGGGCAGAGCAAAGCGCCACTCCGCAACTGGCCCAGACCGGGCAGACAGACCTTGCGGCCCGCAGCGGCCTGTTGGCTCAGGCCGGGGGCAATATGGAAGGCAAGGAGGCGCGCTTCGGCATAACCAATAGTGCCATCTGGGCAGCCGCCACAACTGCCGCTTCCAACGGCTCGGTCAATGCCATGCACGACAGCCTCACGCCGTTGGGCGGGCTGGTTCCCATGGTGCTCATGCAGTTGGGCGAGGTGGTCTTTGGAGGTGTTGGCAGCGGCCTGTACGGTATGCTGGCCTTTGTGCTGCTGACCGTCTTCATGGCTGGCCTGATGGTGGGCCGCACCCCCGAATATCTGGGCAAAAAAGTGGAACCCTTTGAAATGAAGATGGCCGTTGTGGTCTGCCTGACCACGCCAGTCGTCATCCTGATCGGAGCTGGTCTGATGTGCCTTGTTCCACAAGTTGTGGACAGCCTGAACAACGCCCTGCCCCACGGCTTCAGCGAGATTCTCTATGCCGCCACCTCCGCCGGGGCAAACAACGGCTCGGCCTTTGCGGGGCTGAATGCCAACACGCCTTTTCTGAACGTGCTGCTGAGCGCACTCATGTTTGCCGGGCGCTTTGTGCCCGTTGCCGCCATCCTTGCCGCCGCAGAGAGCATGGCTGGCAAAAAAACCGTGGCCGCAAGCTCCGGCACGCTCTCCACCAGCAACGGCATGTTTGTTTTTCTGCTCATATTTGTGGTGCTGCTGGTGGGCGCGCTGAGCTTCTTCCCCGCTCTGGCTCTTGGCCCCGTGGCCGAACATCTGCAAATGACGCGCTAACTGGCGCTCAATAATAAAGGATACAGCCATGTCAGCCAAAACTGCACATGCCCCGCGCAACAACAGGATGCTCCGCCGGGCCCTTGGCGACTCGTTCATCAAGCTGGCCCCGCACATCCAGGCGCGCAATTTTGTCATGTTCACCGTATATCTTTCCGCCATCATGACCACCGGCCTTGCGCTGGCAGGGACGTGGGGATTCATGCCCGCCGCCGCAGGCCAGAGCGCCTTTGCCTGCGCCATCGCCGCCATACTCTGGTTCACGGTGCTCTTTGCCAACTTTGCGGAAGCCATCGCCGAAGGCCGGGGCAAGGCTCAGGCCGACAGCCTGCGCAAGTCGCGCAAGAGCGTTGACGCCCGTAAGCTGCCGGATCCTGCACAACACGATACAGTTGTGATGACTTCGTCCACGGAGCTGAAACCCGGCGACTACGTGCTTGTGCTGGCAGGCGAGATGATCCCCGCCGACGGCGATGTGACCGAAGGGGCCGCCTCTGTGGATGAAAGCGCCATCACGGGCGAATCAGCCCCTGTCATACGCGAGAGCGGCGGAGACCGCAGCGCCGTCACCGGCGGCACCACGGTGCTTTCGGACTGGCTGGTGCTGCGCGTTACCAGCGAGGTTGGCCGCAGCTTTCTGGACAAAATGATCGCCATGGTCGAAGGGGCCGCCCGCCAGAAAACCCCCAACGAGATCGCCCTGAACATCCTGCTGGTGGCGCTTACGGTCATCTTTCTGCTGGTCACGGGCACGTTGTGGTGCTTTGCCCGCTTTGCGGCAGATCAGAACCATGCGGCAAACCCGGCGGACGTCACCTCGCTGGTGGCGCTCTTTGTCTGCCTGGCCCCCACCACCATCGGCGCACTGCTTTCGTCCATAGGCATTGCGGGCATGAGCCGCCTCAATCAGGCCAATGTGCTCGCCATGAGCGGACGCGCCATTGAGGCGGCTGGCGATGTTGACGTGCTCCTGCTCGACAAGACAGGCACCATAACCCTTGGCAACCGACTGGCCGTCAACTTTATACCAGTGGACGGACACAGCGAGCCGGAACTGGCGGAGGCCGCCCGCCTTGCCTCGCTCGCGGACGAAACCCCCGAGGGCCGCAGTATTGTGCAACTGGCAAACAGCCTGTTTCCGCAGAATGGCGCAGCGCAGTCAGAGGCAGACACGACGTTTGTTCCCTTTTCCGCCCATACCCGCATGAGCGGCGTTGACGCACGGGGTTCGTCCATCCGCAAGGGCGCGGCGGACGCGGTGCGCGCTTTTGCGGAGCAGCTTGGCGGACGTTTGAGTCCGCAGTGCGATGACGCGGTGCAAAGTATTGCCCGTCAGGGCGGTACGCCGCTGGTGGTTGCCCGCGATGCCGCAGTGCTTGGCGTGATCCACCTCAAGGACGTCATCAAGGACGGTGTGCGCGAAAAATTCGGCGAGCTGCGCCGCATGGGCATCAAGACCGTCATGATCACGGGCGACAATCCGCTCACAGCCGCCGCCATTGCCGCCGAAGCCGGGGTGGATGACTTTCTGGCCGAGGCCACGCCGGAGACCAAGCTGAACCTTATCAGGGAATATCAGGCCAAGGGTCATCTGGTCGCCATGACGGGCGACGGCACCAACGACGCCCCGGCCCTCGCGCAAGCGGATGTGGCGGTCGCCATGAACACGGGCACGCAGGCCGCCAAGGAAGCGGGCAACATGGTTGATCTGGATTCCTCGCCTACCAAGTTGCTGGATATCGTGCGCATCGGCAAGCAACTGCTCATGACGCGCGGCAGCCTCACCACCTTTTCTCTCGCCAACGATGCGGCAAAATACTTTGCCATCATTCCGGCGCTGTTCATGGGCCTGTACCCCGGCCTTGCCGCACTCAACATCATGGGCCTGCACAGCCCGCAAAGCGCAATACTGGCGGCCACCATATACAATGCCCTCATCATTGTGGCCCTCATTCCGCTGGCCCTGCGCGGCGTGCCCTACAGGGAGGAAAGCTCGGAGCTGCTGTTGCGCCGCAACCTCTTTATTTACGGCCTTGGCGGGCTTGCGGCCCCCTTTGTCGCCATCAAACTTATTGACCTCTGCCTGGTCGGCCTTGGGCTGGCCTGAGGAGAATCATCATGTCCATCACAACATTGCTGCGCCGCTCTCTGGTTTTTCTGTGCATCATGACAGCCCTCACCTGCGCCTACACCGGCGCGCTCACTCTTGCGGGCAAGGCGCTGTTTCCCTTTCAGGCTGAAGGCAGTATCATTACAGCCAAGGGCAAGCACTACAGCACGTTGCTGGGCCAGCCCTTCACAGCCGACAACCATTTGTGGGGCCGCCCCGTGAGTGCAGACACCGCCACCTATACCGACAACGGCAAGCCCCTGCTCTACGCCGGGCCAAGCAACAAAAGCCCGGCCGCTGCCGAATACGCTGCGGTTTTGCAGGAGCGCGAGGCACGCATCCGGCTGGCGCATCCGGAAAAATCCGGCCAGCCCATTCCTGTGGATCTGCTCACGGAATCAGGCAGCGGGCTTGATCCGCATATTTCGCCAGCGGCCGCAGAATTTCAGGTGGAGCGGCTGGCCCGCACCACAGGTTTTACGGCTGCGGAAGTGCGCCGCACCATCGCCTTGTATACGCAAGGCCGCACCCTGGGGCTGCTGGGCGAGGCGCGGGTTAACGTGCTTGAAGTCAATCTGGCGTTGGAAGGCATGTTGCCCAACGGGCGCGGGGTTTCAGGGACATCAGCCGCTGCTCCCCGCTGACGGCCTTGCGGCATACGAACCTGAGAACAACCATGACAGACAGCTACAAACGTCCATCCCCCGATGCCCTGCTTGCCCAGTTGCAACAGGCGGCTCCGGGCGGCAAGCCCCTCGCTGGCGAGGCGGGCGCAATCGTGCGCCCGTCGCCCAGAGGATTGCTCAAGATATTTTTCGGCTATGCGGCTGGCGTGGGCAAAACATATTCCATGCTGCGGGCGGCCCACGCCGCTCAGGAGCAGGGACACAGCATTGTTGTGGGCTATGTGGAGCCGCACCCGAGGCCGGAAACAGCGGCCCTGCTGCCGGGTTTGGAGGCCGTGCCGCCCCTGCGGATTGAACACAGGGGCATAACGCTCAACGAGCTGGATGTGGATGCCGTACTGGCCCGCAAGCCGGAAATCGCCCTCGTGGACGAGCTGGCCCATTCCAATGCGCAGGGCTGCCGCAACCGCAAGCGCTTTCAGGATGTGGAGGAGCTGCTTCAGGCGGGCATATCCGTATGGACCACGGTTAACGTGCAACATCTGGAAAGCCTCAACGATGTGGTCGCCGCCATGACCGGAGTTGTGGTGCGCGAGCGCATACCCGACAGCGTGTTTGACGGTGCAGATCAGGTGGAACTGGTCGATCTGGAGCCAGACGAGCTTGTATCCCGCCTTCACGAAGGCAAAATATATGCCGAGGCGCAAGCGCAACGGGCGCTGGGGCACTTTTTTCTGCCCGCCAACCTCATTGCCCTGCGGGAGATTGCCCTGCGCCGCATGGCCGACCGCGTCAACCGGCGGGCATCCGCCGCTGGCGGAGGGCAGGAAGCAGGCCGGCAGATCAAGGAGCATATCCTCATCTGCCTTTCAGGCGCGCCCAGCAATGCGCGGGTTATCCGCACCGCCGCGCGCATGGTTGAGGCCTTTCGTGCTGATTTTACAGCTCTTTTTGTGCAAAACGCTGCGCCGCGCCGCAGCGACGCCAAAAGCCGCGACACCCTGCGCGACAATCTGAAACTGGCGGAAGACCTGGGCGCAGTTATCGTGACCCTGCACGGTGAGGACGTTCCCGCCCAGATAGCGGAATACGCGCGCATGAGCGGGGTGAGCAAGATTGTGGTGGGGCGCTCCCCGGCTGGCGGCTGGTTGTTCCGCAAAAACAAAACGCTGGTGGAGCGCCTTGCCGAACTTGCGCCGGAGATGGAAACCTACATCATCCCCGATGTCGTGCCCGTGGGCAGAGCACCCGAGCATGCCGGGCCTTTGTTTGCGGCGCTCAAGGCCTTGCGGGGCACAGCCCCCCGCTCGTGGCGGCAATGGTGCGCCATGGCTGCAATCATGGCCGTGTGCAGCGTTGCAGGCCTGCTCATGTTCTCGCTGGGCATGCCCAATGGCGGCATTGCGGGCCTGTACATGCTGGGAGTGCTGGGCGTTTCCATCCTCACCACCGGGCCGTGGTACGGTGTGGCGTCTTCCGTGGCCGGGGTGGCCCTTTTTGATTTTCTGTTTGTTGAACCCCGTTTCAGCTTTACGGTTTACGATACGGACTATGTGGGGCTTTTTTGCGCAATGCTGCTGGTCTCCGCCGCCACCAGCGCAATCACGGGCCGGGCACGCATGCAGGCGCGGCAAAGCACGGTGCGGGCGCTGCATACGGAACTGCTGCTGGGCAACAGCCGCCGCCTGCAAAAGGCCAAGGACGAACCCGCCATCCTGCTGGAAACTGCCCGTCAGCTCGGCACCCTGCTGAGCTGCGAAACAACGCTCTATTCCGTGCGGCAAGGGTTGCTTGAAGCCCATCCCGTTTTTTCCTACCGGGCTGACAAAATGCAGGGTTCGGGCAGCCCTCGCACTGCCTCCCGGCGCAGCAAGGACACACCAAAGGACGAACTGGGCGTTGCCCAGTGGGTTGCCAAAAACAACCGCCCAGCTGGCGCGGGAACAGATTCCCTGCCCGGATCGCGGCACAGCTTTATCCCCATCAGCAGCCAGTCTGCCGTGCTCGCAGTGGCCGAACTGCACGTTCTGCCGGGCCGCACGGCTCCGCTTGCCGATGCCAACAGCAAAAACCTTGTTCTGGCGCTGGCAGGGGAGTGCGCGCTGGCTCTGGAAAAGGAGCGACTCACGCAGGCCAACGCCAGCATTGCCGTACGTGCACAGCAGGAGAAACTGCGCGCCGATGTGCTGCGCTCCATATCGCACGATCTGCGCACGCCGCTCACAGGCATCTGCGGCAATGCAGCCATCCTTGCCGAGCAGAACGGCTCCGGCTCGCCAGAACGCAATGCGGCCCTTGCCGCCGCCATTGAGGAAGAAGCTCGCTATCTTGTAGACATGGTGGAAAACCTGCTGGCCCTCACCCGTCTTGAGCAGCAGGATTTTACCCTTCGCCTGGAGCCGGAGCTGCTTGAAGATGTCATTGCCGAGGCCGTGCAGATCACCAGCCGCCGTGCGGCGCACCACGATCTGCACGCGGAAATGCCCGAAGGCATGCTCATGGCCCGCATGGACGCACGGCTCATGGTACAGGTGCTGGTCAACCTGCTGGACAATGCCGTAAAGCATACGCCAGAGGGAACAGCCATCCGCATCAGGGCGAAGGCTGACGGGCCGTGGGTCAGGCTGGAAGTTGCCGACAACGGCCCTGGAATTTCAGAAGCGGAACAGAACCACATCTTTGACATGTTCCGCTCCGCAGCCATAAAAAAAGGCGATGGGCGCAGAGGCATGGGGCTAGGGCTGGCCTTGTGCCGCAGCATCGTGCAAGCTCACGGCGGGAGCATTGAGGTATTTTCCAACACACCGCATGGCGCAGTTTTTTCCATGGCCTTGCCGCGCGAGACGGAAGATTTCACCCTACCGGCCTGACAGAAGGAGCATCCATGCCACAAAATCCGCCTTCAGCGACCACTCCGGCAGACCAGAACGTCAACGGAATTCCCGAGCGCATTCTTGTGGTGGAAGATGACAAGGTCATCCGCGCGCTTGTGACCACCACGCTTGAGAGCCGCGGCATATCCTTTCTGACCGCCGCCACCGGGCGCGAGGCTCTTGCCGAGGCCTCGCGGGCCAATCCTGACGTCATACTGCTTGATCTGGGCCTGCCGGATATGGACGGCGTGGATATCATCCGGGCGGTGCGCCAATGGTCCATGCTGCCTATTATTGTGCTGAGCGCCCGCACCGAAGATGACGACAAGGTGGCTGCGCTGGACGCAGGCGCGGACGACTACCTTACCAAACCTTTCAGCGTTGATGAATTGCTGGCCCGGCTGCGCGCCGCCCTGCGGCGCGTCCGGTATGAACGCGGGCACATAGGCCGCAGCGAAAGCAGCTTTGAGAATGGCGATCTGCGTATTGATTTTGCCGCAGGGTGCGTCAGCGTTGCCGGGCAACAGGTGCATCTTGCGCCCATGGAATACAAACTGCTGTGCCTGCTCGCAAACAATGTGGGCAAAGTGCTAACGCACAAAACAATCTTGCAGGCCGTGTGGGGCAATGCCCTGCCGCAGTCGCTTCCTTCATTGCGCGTGTTCATGGCAACCTTGCGCAAAAAACTGGAGGCCGCCTCGCCGCAATGCGATTGCATCCGCACCCATGTGGGCATCGGCTACCGCATGAGCCGTTCTGATGGCTGACTTGGAGCAGGCCCTTGTTCCTTGAGCATTGATTCCAAGCCGCCCTTTTTGTTGTGCGCACCAGCCCGGCAAACAAACCATATTCATTCGACTGCCTTTAAGACAAAAAGAAGGCCGCGATTTCTCGCGGCCTTCCATATCAAGCGAATTTGGTCGACTACCAGCGACGGGGGGCGGGCTTTTTGGGCTCAGCCTTGTTGATGCGAAGGGCGCGGCCGTCAAATTCCTTGCCGTCAAGAGCGGCAATGGCGTTGATGGCGTCGGCGTCTTCCATTTCCACAAAGCCAAAGCCACGGGCGCGGCCAGTTTCGCGGTCGGAAACGAGCTTCACGGAAAGAACTTCGCCGTAGGGGCTGAACAGGGATTCAACGCCTTCCTGAGTGGCGGACCAGGGCAGATTGCCGACGTAGATAGAAGTAGCCATAAGGACTCCAGAGATTACGGGA
>NZ_DASQOG010000151.1:0-23033 GCF_035644575.1 Desulfovibrio sp.
CGGCAACCAGATTTCCGACTTCCCGCTCTGCAACAAGAGTTTCAACCTCTCGTACTGCGGACACGATCTGTGAGGCTTTGACATGCTGCGTATTATCAAGGAACGCCTGCACCAGAAATACCGCACGCTGGATTACCCCAAACTCCAGCCCTCGCTCTCGCCCCGATATCTGGGCCGACCCGAGCTTGCGCAGGTTTCCTGCGGCTCGTGCCGCGCCTGCTACGCGGCCTGCCCCGCTGGCGCATTGCTGCCCACCACTGATGCGGAAGACGGCACTCCCACGCTGGACATGGGGCGCTGCACCTTTTGCGGCGCATGCCGGTCCGCCTGCCCCAAGGGAGCCTTTACCTTTACCGGGCAGCACCGCATGGCGTCCTTTACCCGCGAGGGCCTGCTGGTTGTTCCCGATCAAGCATTTGCAGAGCAGCCGAAGCCGCCCCGGTTTTCCCTGTTCCGCCGCTCGCTCAAGCTGCGGCAGGTCAGCGCCGCAGGCTGCAACGCCTGTGAGGCCGACAGCAACGTGCTCACCACTCTGGTATTTGACCTTGGACGCTTTGGCATTGATTTTGTGGCCTCGCCCCGCCATGCCGACGGCATTGCCGTAACCGGCCCTGTTTCGGAAAACATGCGGCTGGCCCTGCTTGATACCTTCAAGGCGACGCCGCAGCCGCGCATTGTTATTGCCGTGGGGGCCTGCGCGATTTCCGGCGGGCTGTTCCGCGAGAGCGACCAGTGCAACCGTGGCGTGAGCGAACTGTTGCCCGTGGATCTGTATATTCCCGGCTGCCCGCCCAATCCATGGACAATTCTTGACGGTCTGACCTCGCTGCAAAAGTAACGCCCCAAGTCGCCGGATTTGCTGACTTCAAACCCGCCACAATACTTTTCCGCCCACGCCGCAGGGAGCAAAAAACTGCCCCCCTTGCCGCGTTTTCCCCAGACTTGCCTTAATCTGTATAATGATTATAGTAGATAAGGCTTGTACAGAAAGTACTATCCGGTCATATCGCCACTCAAGGAGATGACCAACACCGCCCTTATGGGAGATGTTCATGCAAATAAAAGCTTTTTTGACGATTCTTGTTCTGCTTTGCTGTTCGCTCATGTTCACCCTGACTGATGACGCACTTGCCGCTCGCCTTGGCGGCGGGGGTTCTTTTGGCAGCAAGCCCTTTATGAGCACACCTGCGCCCCGTCCACAGACTACTTTTCAGAACAAACCCAGCGCCGCACAGCCTCAGGCTCAGGCGGCCCCAGCAGCGCGCCCCGGCGGTATGTTCGGCGGCATGGGCGGCCTCATGGGCGGCCTGCTTGCCGGTACGCTCATAGGCTCGCTCTTGGGTGGTCATGGTTTTGCTGGCGGCGGCTTTATGGATATTCTGCTCATCGGCCTGATGATTTTTCTTGGCCTCAAGCTTTTTGCCGCCTTTCGCGGTTCGCAAAGGCCCGCGCAAGCTTCCGCAGGCGCGCAAGGCGCACAGGCCGCGCAGCCCGAAGCGGGCATGATGCGCAACGACAGCGCGAGCAATGGATGGGATGCCCTGCGCGGTCAGGGCGGCGCTGGCGAGGCTGAAGCCCCCGGCCCGCAGATTCCCATGCCTCCCGGTTTTGATGCCGATGAATTTCTGCGCGGGGCCAAGATGGCTTACACCCGATTGCAGACGGCCTGGGACAAGCGCGACATGAACGATATTTCGCAGTTCACCACAGAGGCCGTGCAGAAATCGGTGCGCGAGCAGATGGAAGCCGATCCCAAGCCGAGCACCACAGAAATTCTGCTGGTCAATGCCCAGCTTCTCGGTGTGACCGATGAAGGCCAGGAACAGTATGCTCAGGTGTTCTTTGACGTGCTCCTGCGTGAAAGCCCAGACCAGCAGACGCCGTCCTCCGCGCGCGAAGTGTGGCACTTTATGCGCCCCGTGACAGGCGGCAACTGGAAGCTGGACGGTATCCAGCAGGTAGAATAAACCATATCTGCATTTGTTTGATGTAACACGGGCTGAAAGCCAAGGCCTTCAGCCCGTGTTCTTTCACAAGAGCAAAACAGCCTTGAGAATGTGTATTCTCAAGGTTTTTTAAACGCCAACTCTGGCGCGGCGGAGCGGCAACAAAGCCTGCGCCTTGAGGTAAAGTCAACTCACGCAAGCGCCAGAGCAAGGGATACGTGTGGAGATGGAAATGAAAAACTACGTGGAAAAGCACGACAAGCTGGTGCGCTATCTGGGTATGACCATTGAAAGCGCCACGCCGGAATACGCCAAGGTAACCATGCCGATCACAGAAAACCACAAAAACGGCATGGGCATGGCCCACGGCGGGGCCATCTTTGCCCTGGCCGATGTGGCCTTTGGCTCTGCCGCCAATGCGGGCAAGGATTACGGCGTGGTGAGCCTGAATACCACCATTGAATACCTGCGCCCCGGCAAGGTTTCGCCCCTCACGGCGGAGGCCTTTGTGGTGCGCAACGGCAAGCATATCCTGAATTATGACGTAAAAATTTACGACGGTTCAGGCGATCTTATTGCCAAATGCGTTGCCGCCGGTTTTCAGACCGACGTGCTGCTGCCGGATTAATTTTTCTTGGTCACGCAAGGTCCTGCCCCACTTTCCTGACGGGCAAGGACAATGCGCACAACAACATCAACACAAAGCCCCTGCCGCAGGTTTTTCCTCCGGCAGGGGCTTTGTGTTGGCCTGCAACAAAAGAATTGCCCCTTGCCGAACCCTTGGCAAGGGGCTTCCACCGTAAACGCTTGGGGCGCATGGAGGTGATGGGTGGCGCAAACGTCAGAGATCGAACCTTGCGCGCAATATGGAAAAAATTTCAGAGTCCTATGCTTCGGCATTGGGCGGCGTTGGGCGTTCTCCCAAAGATTCCGCCAGGGGCAGGCTGAGGCAGAATTCCGCCCCGCCATCAGCCGGGTTGGCTGCTGTCAGCTCGCCGCCCCGGGCGTGCGCCAGGGAACGGGCCACCGCAAGCCCCAAGCCCACGTAGCGGCCAAGCGTCTTGCCGCCGGATGCATGCGCGGCAACCGGGCTTTGCAGGGCGCGCGTGCTGAAAAAAGGTTCAAATATGTGCGGCATGATGTCGGCTGCGATGCCGGGGCCGTTGTCGCGCACCACAAGGTCATACCAGTCCTGCCCCTGCGCATCGCGCCTGGTGCTGGCGGTCAGCGTGATCAGACCACCGGGGCGCTCTGCCGCTCCTGATGCGGATTCAGTATCACTGAGAGCATCCAGCGCATTTTCCAGCAGGTGTAGGCATATCTGCTGCAATTCCGGGGCGGAACCCAAGGGGCGGGGCGCACCCTCGCCTTGCGGCACAAGGACATCGCAGCGCACATGGGCGCTTTCCATGCGCTCGTGCAGCAGGCGCAGCACCTGGGCCACATCCGCAGCCACATCAAGCGCGCCCACACGTGGGTCAAGCCCGTGCCCCACCATGAGCAGCTTGCGCGTTATCTCGCGCACCCGCAGGCTCTGCGTCCTGATGGTGTCCACAGCTTCGCGCACTTCGCCGATATCGGGCAGGGCTTCGGCTTCCGGCTCTTCCAGACAGTCGCGGATCAGGCCAGCGGCCTGCACCATGATATTCAGCGGATTGTTGACCTCATGGGCCACGCCTTCCGCCACCCGGCCAAGGCTGCGCCAGCGGGCGGCCTCAGCCAGACGTGCGGCTTCCTGCCGTGCGCCTGCGCGTTCCGCCGCTTTGCGGCACTCCGCAAGGATGCCGTCCATGCCCACGGGCTTTGAAAGCCAGTTCAGCGCGCCGCGCCGCATGGCCTGCACGGCCTTGCCCATGTCTCCTGCGCCGGAAAGCATCACCACATCGGTCTGCGGGTAGTGCTCGCGCAGAATCTTCAGCAGGTCCACGCCGTCCATACCCGGCAGCCCCACATCAAGAAATATGAGGTCGCGGGGGCCGCGCGCCAGTTCGGCCAGGGCCGCATCGGCATCCTGCGCGGTTGCGGTTTCGTAGCCGCGCAATGCCAGACGCTCGGCCAAAGGCTCCGAAAAGGCAGGTTCGTCATCCACAACAAGCACACGCATGGCGAACTCCTATGGCGAACCGCTGCCGCCAGGGCAGTTTCAAAAAAACGCCCCAGGCCAATTAACGCCTGAACCAGCAGCCTTGCGGCAGACAAGTCCAGCCAACGCCTGTTTTATGGCAGGGATTGGGGACAAACCCCTGCAAGAGCATTTCGTGCAGAAACACCCTTGCCGCAGGCCGGATGCGCTCCATCCGGCCCTCCCGACCAAAGCTGCACCAGCGCCTATTTACCGTGCTCTTCCAGCACGTCCTTTTCGTTCATAACATCGCGGGCGGAGTCAAAGTCGCCGCCTTCGGCCAGAGAAACAGCCACCATGGCGTTCTCAAGCTTGTCGCGGTAGGCCATGCGAATGCTGTTGAGCAATTCGTCAATGTCCATGGGCTTTCTGAGGAAGTTGTACGCGCCCATGCGATAGGCGGTCTGTTCTTCAGCGTCGCCGCCGTGGCCCGTAAGAATGATGACCTGAACATGCGGATTGCTCTTTTTGACGTTGCGCAGCACTTCAAAGCCGTCCATGCCGGGCATGCGCAGGTCAAGCACGATAACGTCGGTGGGCTGCTCCACAGCCTTGAGCGCCTCGGGGCCGTCATAGGCCACCCGCGCTTCAAAGCCGCGCATGGCAAGGCGCTCCGACAGCGTGTCCACAAACTGCTTTTCGTCGTCCACCAGCAGGATTTTGATGTCTTCCTTGGTCATGGAATACTCCTTGAAGGCCCGGCAACATGCCGGCGCCGGTTATTCGCCTTCGCTATCGCAGGCCGAAATGGAAAGGAAAAATCTTGGCCCGGCATCCCGCCAGGGCATAAGCACGGCGCGCCAGCCTGGGCGCATGCCGTCCAGCATGGGGCTGCCCGTCATGGCCGCCAGGGCCATCTCGCGGTTGGCCCCTTCCAGTGCCTCAACAATAATGCCTTCTTCCTTCTGCCGCCGTCCGGCGGTGAGGCGCAGGTTCACCTGCCCGCCCACCGAGGCGCAGAGGTCAAACACTTCAAGCAGCGACCGCAGCACAGCCAAAGGCGGCACATTGGCCCACACGGGTTCTTCAGTTTCGCCGCTGGTCAGGTGTATCTGCGCCGCGCGCGCCTGACGCGCCGCCAGCAGGCAGAAACTGCGGCTTACCCGCGCAAGATCGCAGGGACCAGCACTGCCTGGCTCCATGCCTCCAGCCTGAGCCATGAAGTCCATGGCTTCGGAAAGTGCCGCCCCCTGAATGATGGAACGCTGCACTTCACTCAATGCCGATGAAAGCCGCTCTGCCCCCGGCGCGGCAACAGTCTTGCCGCCAGCGAACGTTGCCAGATCCTGCGCCAGCCCGGCAGATTCACGTATCACTGCCAGCACGTTGCGCATGTCGTGAACGGCGGAAGCCAGCAAGCGGGCCATGCACTGACTTTCATTCATGACTTGCCTCCGTTGGCTGAGCATTCCTTGCCTTCACGCACTGCAGCTTGCAGTGTTTCCAAAAAAACATTGAAGCTCAATGGCTTGGTGAGGCAGGCAAAGGCTTGCGCCACGGGGTTTGTACCGTTGTCGTCCACGGCCTCGTGCCCTGTCAGCAGGATAACCGGCAAATCAGGGTACAGAACCTTGAGGCGGCGCAGCACTTCATCGCCCGACAAACCGGGCATAAAGAGATCAAGCACTACAACATCGGGTTTTTCCGGCGTGGCGGCCTGGATGGCGCTGATGCCGTCATAAACCACATAGGGCGCAAATCCGCGAAGCGAAAGACGCTCTGCCAGGGTATCGACAAATTCCTTTTCATCGTCAGCCAGAAGGATGCGTAATGACATTCTACACCTCCACCGCGACATCTGGCGGAGTAAGCGGCAGAGTGATGCTGATGGTGCTGCCCCGCCCTTCTTCGCTTTGCACGTGAATTTCGCCGCCAAGCTTGCGCACGATGCCGTAGGTGATGAACATGCCGAGCCCGGTTCCCTTGTCTTTCTTGGTGGAGTAAAACGGCTCAAAAATATGCCGGAGCACTTCAGGCGACATGCCCTTGCCGTTGTCCTGCACAGTCACCAGCATCTGCCCGCCCTGGCTTTGACAGCGTATTTTAACAAAACGATCTTCGCCCTGCGGAGTCTGCGTGCTCCCCTCGCCACCGGCCAGCGCGTCCAGCGCGTTGCCCACTATGTTGAGGAACACCTGCTGCAACTGGCCTCTGTCAGACACAATTTCCGGCAGGTTGGGCGGCAGTTCCGCTTCAAGTTTGACGCCCCGGTTTTTGGCTTCGCGCTCAAGAAAACCAAGGGTTTCTGAAATAACTTCTTCTATGTGCAGGGCCTGACGGTTGGCTTCCATGCGGCGGGCAAAGCCCAGCAACCTGTGGGTAATGCCGCGCGCGCGTTCCACTGTGCTTTCAATGCCTTCCAGCAATGCGCAGAGCCTTTCCTTGTCCTTGCCATCACCGCACACCTTGCCCATGCTCAAAAGATCCTGGGCAAGCCCCGCCTTTTCGTAAATGACGGCCAGCGGATTATTGACCTCGTGGGCCACGCCCGCAGCCAGCCGCCCGATGGACGAAAGCTTCTGGTTGTGCTCCATCTGGGCAAAAACAGCGACCCGGCGTTCATCGCTGGCCTGCAACCGGTTGATAAGCTGCTGCATGAGCAAATTCGAAACCATAAAGATCAGGGCAATGCCGCCGCACAAGACCAACAGCAATTCCGTGCGCAGGGCCAGCCAGGGGCGGATGGCGTCTTCTGTGGGCTTAACGGCCAGCAGCATGAAATCCGTGCCCGCCAGCGTGCACGAGGCCACCATGAGCTGCCTGCCCTTGGGGTCTGTAATACGGCGCACCACTGTTTCATGCGAGGCCGGGGGCAGATCCATGGGCAGTTTTTCCAGCGCTTTGCCAAACAGATTGGAATCCGTTTGCAGCACGCCTTCCGTGTCTACAAGAAACACGTCAGTGTCGTGCTCCGGCCCAACGGTGGACACAACCTGCTGGATGCGCAGGGTGTCTGTGGCCACGCGCAACGTCCACGAAACGCCGTTTTCTTCAAGCCTGTGCACTGCCACAACAAGGTGCGGATACCCGCGATACCCCAGAATCGCATTGCTGAGGTAGCGCCCCTTTATCTCGGTATCGCGCAGCCAGGGCTTGCCCGCATAGTCCACACCCTTGAGCTTGTACGGCCCCACATAGCCAACCTGCTGGCCGTCCGCGTCCACCAGGCCCATATCCACAAAACCCTGATATTCACTCTTGAGGGCCAGAAACACGCGGTTGAGAGTTCGTTCGTCCAGCAAATCCTTGAAAGTGTACGCGTGGGCCAGAAAACTCACTGTGGAAACACGCTCGCCAAGGTACAGTTCCAGTGCCGCCTGCGACTTGCGGGCCAGGGCGTACACCGGGCTTTCCAGTTCGCGCTCAAGGGTACGCATATACTGCACATGGCTGATGGCCGAAAGCAGCAGCAGCGGAGTAACCGAAACGGCCACCATGAGCACTGTCATCAGCCGCCGCAGCGAGCGGTACCGTGCCGGAGACACAGCCTCCGGAACTTCCAGCAGATGCGCGAAGTAGTTTTTTATCGTGGCAAACATGAGCCCTCCAAGGTCTGCGCCGCCGTCAAGCCCGCTGGTGCGGTTCAGCTCCACGGCGGCACGTTCCCCGGCCCCGTAAGGCAAAACCCCGACTAATGGCCGCCAGCCACAAGAACGCCCGAAGCCGCAAGGCTGAGCACCAACACTTCAAGCACGGCAATAATCGTCATAATCCACTGCTTCTGGCGCACAAGACTGATCGCAAGCTGCACAAAGCAGATGATGGTGAGCGCCGCAAGAAAAGCGATACCAATGAAATTGCATATATCGCCCTTACCCACAAGGGCAAGCCATCCCCAACCTTGAGGAATATTGCCCGCAGCGCGGTAGGCGGCTGCGTTCTGCGTCCACAGGTGCGGCATTTGGTCCAGAGGAATCTGCGGCGTCAGGACACCAAAAATGTAGAGCGTGTAAGTGACAAGCATTGCCACAAAACCCAGCAGCGCGCCGTAGAACAGGGTGTCTGCATAGCGCAGTTGCGCGGGGGAGGCCTTTATGTCTTTCTTCAGATCAGTGGTCATTGTTTTCTCCCTTCAGTTCAAGCGTATCCGGTGCGGATTACCAGCCAAGGCCCTTCATGAGGGCCTTGGCCCCGGAGAAGAAGAGCACGCCAATAACCATGTAGCGGATGAACTTGGGCTTGGCCTTGGCAAGCAGCCGCACACCCACCACAGAACCCAGCATGAGGCCAACGATGGAAGGAACGGCCATAAGCGGGATAACGCAGCCCTGGTTCAGATACACCCAGGCGGCAGAAGTGTCGGTAATGGAAAGCAGGAATTTTGAGGTGCCCACAGCGACCTTGAGGGGCGCGCCCATGAGCAGGTTGAGCACAGGCACGTTGGCCCAGCCAGCGCCAAGGCCGAACATGCCAGCCATGATGCCGATGGCGATGAACAGCAGCAGACCAGCCAGGGTGCGGTGGGTTTTCCACTCGACCACTTCGCCGGTGCTGGGTTCAAGAAAAACACCGTCCATGCCGAGTGCAAGGCCTATGGCATCCTGCTTGGTTACTACAGGGCGCACGGAATTTTTGGAAAGCAGCAGCAGTACGGCAATGCCAAGAATGGTCGCGCCAAGGCAGGTCTGAATGACGTTGGTAGGCAGCGCCAGGCCGAGCATGGCGCCCACGATGGCGCAGGCAGAGGCAATCAGCGCCACAGGCAGAGCCAGACGCAGGTTGGCGAAGTTACGCCGCAACAGACCGGGGCCAGCGGCCAGCGCGCCCGCAAGGGCCACCAGCAGACCAGCGCCTCGCACAAAGTCGAGGTGGAAGGGGAAAAACCCGCTCACCAGCGGCACAAATAAAACGCCGCCGCCCACACCGGCCATGACGGCGATCACGCCGAGGATAAAACAGAAGAACAGCAGGGCCAGCGGCCAGTACCACCAGGGATGATTGTCTATGACCACTTCTGACGCTTGCGAAGCAGCAGGAGCGGCTTCAGCGGGCGCGGCCTGCACCGAAGTATCGGCGGCAGCCACAGCCACAAAAGACTGGGCCTGGGTTGGAGCCGCATTTTCAGCCTGCGCCGTTACGGCGGCCTGGGCAGCCGGAAGGGCCTCACCGGCCTGCGCCGACATCGGGCAGGCAAGCCACAGACACAGTGCCACGGGCAGCAGAATGAACTTCATCACAGAATTCTCAGCCCCGCTCTTCAAGGTTCTTTGGAAATCAAAAGCCATTGTTTCCCCCTTGCGGCCTTTTGCCGACGCAAGTTTATTTACGGTCAGCCCAAGGTAGGTTGGAAAGGGGTTGGGTGCTATCAGGAGAATCCTGAATTGTGAAAAAATGACTAAGGGATTTCCCCAGAGGGGGGGGCGTGGGATTTTGCCTGTCGGCGGCGAGGATCATCCTTTGACTTTTGCTGCCCCTCAGGCGTGGAATAAAACTTTGATTTTTGCGGCCCTTCGGGCACGGAATTCCGCCCTCTGGCGGAGTTTGCGACGCCTGCGCGGCGCGCGGTGTCGCCTCCCCGGCGTGGGGCTTAGGCTGCTTGCTGCCCTTCGGGCATGTAATTCCGCCGTCCGGCGGAGTTTGGGACGCCTGCGCGGCGCGCGGCAAGGTGGGGCCGGTTATGGGGCTACGCCCCCTTCTCGGCCCCCCTTGCATCCCCCCCGAAGCACCCCCTAAGACGGGTTTTCCAAATTTCATCGTGTGGCGAGGGCAACGCGGCCATAGCTACGGGAGCTTCCTTCCCTCGCTCCGCTCGCTCAGGTGATCTCCCTCCGTGCCGCGTTAATGCCAGAATCCGCTTTCGCTTCGATCAATATCCGCTTCAGCCAACTACCTTCAGGACTTTGGCTAATTACAGGATATGTTTCGTTCCCTTTTCAACACCCTGCGGACATACCGTCAGTCAGCATCAAGCAGGGACAATAAAAAAACACATAAAATCATCAACTTACCGATGATAATGCCAATTTCCGTTCAGCCATAACCAGACCGGAAGTTTGCGAGTCAGAAAAATCTATTTACCATCAGAAGCTGGTCGTGGGGTCGCCTTCCTTATACTCGCCGGAGCGTAGCGAAGGCGATGGCTGGTGTTGGGCGAATTTGCAAAATACGCGTTTTGCGGCCTGAAAAGGAAGCGCCGGGATTTTGAGCGCAGCGTACTCACGTACGTGAGCATCAAAACCCCGGCGCTGACGCATTCAGGGCGTAAAAGTCGGGTTTGCGTAAATCAGCCTGACAGGCTCTTGCCCCCGAACAAAGAACTAGCTCTCTTTGTATTTCTTAGCGTTCTCCAATCCACACCCACAAAAAATTCACGCACTGCAATTTCAGGCAATTTTTTGCCTTTCGCAGTCCGCTATCAAAAGCAGGTCGTGAAGTCACCTTCCTTAAACTCGCCGGAGCGTAGCGAAGGCGATGGCTGGTGTTGAGTGAATTTGCAAAATACGCATTTTTCTGGCCTGACAAGGAAAAATCCTGCTTTTGAGCGCAGCGTACTCAAGTACGTGAGCATCAAAAACAGGATTTTAACGCCGTCAGGCCAAAAAAGACGGGTTTGCGTAAATACGCTCGACAGGCTCACCCCGCCACCAAAAATTTTTTCTGCCTCTCCTGCCTTTTCCCTACACCTTCACAAGACCGTGCCGGATGGCAATCTTGACCAGATCCCCCACAGACCCGGCCTGCAACTTGGTAAGCAGATTGTACTTGTGGGTCTCCACCGTCTTGGGGCTGATATACAGCTCCGCAGCTATGCCCTTGACGCTCATGCCGTCAGCCAGCAAACGAAAAATCTCTTTCTCGCGGGGTGAAAGCGCCCCCAGATCAGCCCCGGCATCGGCATTCGCCGTATCGGCAGCCTCGCGCCGCTGACGCAGCATGGCCGCCACACGCCCGCCCGGATCAGAAAAACTCAGATAAATCTCGCCCGCGCGCACACTTTCAATGGCGCGCAGCAGCACGCCGGGCGATTCAGACTTGCGCACATGCCCCATGATGCCCAGATCAATAAGCTCCGGCAGCCAGCGCTGATCTTCATGCCCGGTATAGACCAAAATGCGCGTCTGGGGCCGTACCTCAAGCACGGCGCGCCCTGTTTCAAGACCGTTCATGCCGGGCATGCCAAGGTCAAGCACCAGCAAATGCGGTTGCAGGGATGCCGCCAGCGCCACAGCCTCGCCCCCGTTCTGGGCCATGCCCACAACGCGCAGATGCCCGTAAGGCGCTAGCAGACTGCGCACGCCTTCCATAAGCAGCTTGTGATCGTCCACCAGCAAAATGCGGCAGACCTCGCCCGGAATATCACCCATTGGCACGGCTTTGCGGCTCTCGCAGCTGATGTTTCGGCCCGCTTCCCCAGTGGCGGCTGTTGGCGTCTATTCCGGCGATGGGGGACAAAGCCGGAAGGCCTACACGCCCAGACTGCGCGGCAAGAAAGCCGCAGCGGCCATGATGCAGCACACGGGGCAACGCAAGGTTGCCCTGTAACAGCCACGCCGTTGCAGGGGCATGATCCCTCAAACAGACCAAGGGTGACAAATTTTTTATAAAATGAACAGAGAGGCCAGGCCCAAAAAGATAAAAAAGCCTGCGCCGTCGGTGATGGTAGTAAGAAAAATGCTTGAAGCCTGCGCGGGGTCGCGCCCCAGCGCCCGAAAAATAAGCGGGATGGAGCCGCCAGCCACAGCGCCCAAAAGCATGTCGCACAAGAGAGCCCCGCCCATGACGCCGCCCACCATGGGCAGGCCCGTGAACCACCATGCAGCGAAAAAGGCCACCACAGCCATGGCCATGCCGGTGACAATCCCGATCTTGCCCTCGCGCACAACGGCCATCCAGGCTTTTTTCTGGTCAAAGCGGTCTGTGGCCAACTGGCGGATCATCACCGCCAGAGCCTGCTGCCCTGTATTGCCCGCCTGGTTCGCCACCATGGGCATGAGCACGGCCAGCACAGCCATCTGGGCGATGGAGCCCTCGAACATGTAGACCACAGAGGCCGACAGGGCGGAATTTATCATGTTCACAAACAGCCAGGGCAGGCGCTTGCGCACACTCTCAAGCCAGGGGGTATCCACGCTTTCTTCGGGGTCGGCGCCCACCATGCCCAGCATGTCGGCGCTGGCTTCTTCGTGCATGATGTCCATGATATCGTCATAGGTAACTACGCCGAGGATATGCCCCTCGTTGTCCACAACGGGCATGGCCATAAAATTGTAGTGCGAGAGCAGGCTTGCCACTTCGCGCTCGTCCGTATCGTAGGTGACGCTGACAACGCTCTGGCCCGAAACCGCGTCGCCCACGATGGTGCCGGGCCGCGCCAGCATGAGGTCGCGCAGCGAAAGCACACCCACAAGCACCTGATGTTCGTCCACCACATAGGCGTAGTAGGGGCTTTCCTTGTCTTCCATTTCACTGCGGATATGGGCGATAGCTTCGTCTGCCGTAAAATTCTTTTCCAGCAGAATAAGCTCAGTGTTCATGACACCGCCCGCAGAATCCGGATCAAAATTGAGCAGATTGCGCAATTCTTCCGAATCTTCGCGGTCAAGCTTTTCCAGCAGGGCGTCGCGGTGATCCTCGTCCAGTTCGTCCAGCACGTCGGCGGCGTCGTCGGGCGACATTTCGGCGATAATCTGGGCGGCTACGTCATCGTCCAGATTTTCCAGCACGTCCACGGCCATGTTCTCGTCCAGTTCGGCCAACGCCTCTGCGGCGTCCTCCTTGGACATGCGGCTCAGGGTGCTGACCTGCTTTTCGAGACTCAGATTCTCAAGATGGTCGGCCATGTCCGCCGGATGCACAAATTCGGCATCGGCGTATTCCGCAGCAAAATCTTCATCATGGGCATCGGGCCGCTCCGCAGTCAGCAGAGAGGCCGCGCCCGTGGGCAGGGTGTCTTTTTCAGATGAAGGATGGGGAGGTACTACAGGAGCGTGCGCGCTGCCGGGCTGTTCCGCAGGATCGGTACGGAATTTGTCGTTGTGCTGATCTGCCATGGCGCGCCTTTAATCCAGTCTGAAGCCGAAGTGGAACGGTCGCGCCAAAGGCGCAACCTTGCAACAAGGAGCGGCAAAGCCCCGCCACGGCCAACAGCCGATGGCAGCCCCAAAACCCGCACACGGTGGGCGGCACGGCAATCCGGGGCAAATTTTTGCCATCCCCGGCAGCCAGCCGCAAAACACTGCAGACTGTTAAGCAAAAAACGCGGGATTGTCACCAGCACGCCATGCTTGTGAAAAAACTCATGAAGTCCCGGCAGCTTGACGCGAAACACGGGGCATTCTATCTATTACACCACACCCGTATTGGGCAACCGCCGCAATCGGGCCATATTTACAGTCTTGCAGCGTGTGCGGAGCGCGCCCTGACGGGCGAGTTTCCACTTAGCACGTGCAAGAAATGGGGACAAGCGCAATGTTCACGCCCTGGGCCGCATTTTTCTCTCCCGAAGGTCAGCGGCTACTCCAAAAATCCATCGATCTCGCTCTTGAGGAAGACGGCCCTGAAATGACCGCTCTGGGGCTCTTTGCTCCAGAATCCTCCATGAACGCCGTTATCCGCGCCAAGGAAGACACCTTGGTTGTGGGCCTGCCTGTTATCGGCGCTGTTTTCAAAAGCCTCGGCGCGCCTTTTGCGTGGCGCGCGCTGGTCAGGGAAGCCGCCTTCGTGCCCTCCATGACAGAGGTTGCGCACATCACGGCCCCAGCCACGGCCATGCTCAAGGCCGAGCGCGTCATTCTGAACTTCATCACCCATCTTTCGGGCATTGCCAACCTCACCGCCCGCTACGTGCGCGAACTGGAAGGTACTGGCGTGCGTCTGCTCGATACCCGCAAAACCACTCCCGGTCTGCGCTGGGTCGAAAAATACGCCGTTCAGGCGGGCGGCGGGCACAACCACCGCAAAAACCTGACCGAAATGCTCATGCTCAAAGACAACCACATTGATGCCGCTGGTTCCATCACTGCGGCGGTTGCCAAGCTGCGCGCGCATTACGCGCCCTGCCCGCCCATCGAGGTGGAGTGCCGCACCCTTGACCATGTGCGTGAAGCCGTCGCCGCCAAGGCTGACCGCATCATGATGGACAACATGGACGGCCAGCGCCTTTCCGAGGCTCTCGCCCTTGTGCCCCGCTCCATCGAAACGGAAGTGAGCGGCGGCGTGCGGCTGGATACCATCCGCGCCCTTGCGCTCACCGAGCCGCGCAGGCCCGATTTTATTTCAGTGGGGCGTCTGACCCATTCCGCAGTGTCGGCAGATTTCAGCATGACCCTGCTGGCAGTGTAGCCGCAGCAACAGCCATGCCTGCGTTCTGCTGCCATACTTTCGCACACCGCAAACCGCCAGCCGTGGAAACAACTCGCTGACCCACGGCGGCAACCATACGGCGACATTGCGACAACACAGTGACATCACCGGAACAAAATTCCGCATTTGCCACTTCTTTTTTCATACTGCCTGCTGAGGAACCTGAAATGCAAGACACAAGCGCTGCAATCGCATCCCTGAAAAAACAGCTTGGCGCGAATCTGTGTATAATGGGGCACCACTACCAGAACGACAACGTGGTGCGCCACTGCGACATCACCGGCGATTCGCTGGAGCTGGCCCGCCGCGTTCCCGGCATTGACGCGGCCCACATTGTTTTTTGCGGCGTCTATTTTATGGGCGAATCCGCCGCCCTGCTGGCAAAGCCCGGCCAGAGCGTGCATCTGCCCAGCCTGGACGCAGACTGCCTTATGTCGCGCATGACCCCGGCCCCCCTGGCCCGCAAGGTGCTGGAGCAGCTTGCAGTCACAGGCCGCAAGATCATTCCGCTGGCTTACGTCAACACAGATCTGGCCCTCAAGGCCGTGGTGGGCGAATTTGGCGGCGCGGTCTGCACATCTGCCAATGCCAAGATCATGCTGCGCTGGGCGCTGGGTCAGGGCGACGGCGTGCTCTTTCTGCCCGACAGGCATCTGGGCAACAATACCGCCGAAACTTTGGGCATCAGCCAGGACGAACGCCATGTGCTGCGTGTGGGCGCTGCGGGGCTGGTGCAGCCAGAAACCCAGCCCCTTGACCGCAAGCTGCTGCTCTGGCCCGGCTGTTGCGCCATCCACGCACGTTTTGAACCCGATGATGTGGAAGCCATCCGCGCCGAATACCCCGGCTGCCGCGTCATCGCCCACCCCGAATGCAGGCAGGAAGTCATCGAAGCCTGCGATGGCGCTGGTTCCACATCATATCTCATCAAGGAAGCGGCCCGTGTAGCCGCCGAAGAACCGGGCACGACCCTTATTGTCGGCACGGAAAACAACCTTGTGTACCGTCTGGCCGAGCGCCATGCGGGCCAGTGCCGCATCCTGCCGCTAGGGCATGCCATTTGCGGCAACATGGCCAAGGTTACGGAAAAGAAGCTTCTGGCCACGCTGCAAAGCGTAGCCGCCGGAGCAGCCTCGCCTCTGCACATTGAGGAGAACCTCTGCCCCCCCGCCCGTCTCTCCCTAACCCGCATGCTTGAAGCTTGCGGTAACTGAGGTTTGCGCCGTGAACTCTACTCGCCGTCATGTGCCCGTGCTGATCATCGGCTCGGGCGTTGCCGGATGCACCGCTGCACTTACCCTTGCCGATTCCGGCTGCGACGTTCTCCTGCTCAACGCCGGAGACAGGCTGGCTGACGGCAACTCCGAGCTTGCCCAGGGCGGCATCATCTATCAGGCAAATCCCACGCCAGAACATCCCTCGGACGCGCCAGCGCTGGAAAAGGACATTCTGGTTGCAGGGCACAATTATAATTACAACAAGGCCGTCAGTTTTCTGTGCGCGCAAGGCCCGCAGTGCGTGGACGAGGTTCTCATCAAGCGCGCCCAGGTGCCCTTTGACCGCAACGAGGACGGCACGTTCAACCTCACGCGCGAGGGCGGGCACTCCACCCAGCGCATTCTGCACTGCGCCGACTTTTCGGGCCGGGCCATCATGGAAGGCCTCACCGCCCAGGTGCTGGCGCATCCGCGCATCACGCGGCTGCACCGCCGCGCCGCCATCGACCTTCTGACCAGCCACCACCACGCCAAGGCCTCGCAGTACCGCTACGAGGTGCGCAACCGCTGCCTCGGCGCGTATGTGCTCAATGAAGAAACCGGCGAAACGGAAACCATCCTCGCGGACTGGACCGTGCTTGCCACCGGCGGCGTGGGGCAGGTATTTCTGCACTCCACCAACGCGCCCGGCTGCGTGGGCACGGGCATGTCCATGGCCTTTCGCGCTGGCGTTGACCTTGCCAACCTCGAATTCATGCAGTTTCACCCAACAGCGCTCTACGAAGAACGCAGCAACCGCCGCTCGCTCATTACCGAGGCCATGCGCGGCGAGGGCGCGCGCCTGCTTGACAGCAAGGGCCGCGCCTTCATGCTCGACCACGACCCCAGGGGCGATCTGGCCCCGCGTGATGTGGTGGCCCAGGCCATGATGGACGAAATGCTGCACACCGGCGCGCCCTGCCTGTATCTGGACGTGAGCGGCGTGGAACAGGACGTGCCCACGCGCTTTCCCACCGTATACGAAAAGTGCCGCGAGGCCGGCATCGACATTCTCAAGGAACCCATCCCGGTGGTGCCAGCCGCCCACTACTTCTGCGGCGGCGTGCTCACCGACGTGCATGGCCGCACCTCGCTGCACGGGCTCTACGCCATCGGCGAATGCGCCTGCACCGGCCTGCACGGGGCCAACCGCCTTGCCAGCACCTCCCTGCTTGAGGCATTGGTATGGGGCGTGAGCAGCGGCAAGGATCTGGCCCACCGAGTGGCGGCCGAAAGCGGCCTGCCCAAGGCTCTGGCCGCCGCCATCCCCGACTGGAAGCACGAAGGCGACGAACGCAGGGACGACCCGGCCCTTGTGGCCCAGGACTGGACAAACATCCGCAACACCATGTGGAACTATGTGGGCATTGCCCGCACAGAGGCGCGCCTGCGCCGCGCCTTTGAAGACATGCGCGACCTTGTGCGGCATATCCACGACTTTTACAAGCGCACGCGCATATCGCGGCGGCTGGTGGATCTTTTCCACGGCTCGCAGACCTCGTACATCATCACGCAGGCCGCGTTGCGCAACAAGGTAAGTATTGGCTGCCACCACCGGGTGGATTAAAGTGCATGTGGGCCACGGCCCTTGCCTGAACACAATTTAGCAAAATCGGCTGAATACGTGCGGTGCGCGGCGCATGCCTGCATCTGCGATTTGCCGCTGAAGTTTTGAAGCTGGAGAAACCTGAATGAAAAAAGCATACTTGCCAGCCGCCGTGGTTATTCTGATCGCGGCGGGTTTTCTGGGTCTGTTTTTCGGCCTGAGTCCTCTGGTGGAGGGGCAGGTGCAGAGGGGCATCCAGAGCATCGGCATCTCCGGCGACGGCATCTCCACGCAGGCCGCGGTGGACAGGGTGGAATTTTCGCCCCTGTCGCGCACCCTGACCCTGTACGGCCTGCGCCTGCGCGGCGAAACGCCCCAAGGGCCGCTTGCGTATGAAGTGGCGGAGGTTTCGCTGCGTATTCCCATGCGCATGCTGCTGGCATATACCCCCTTGCGGCCCATGGCGCTGAAGGATGTGGGCATGATGCCCGTGGCCGAGAACATCGTGCTGCGCAATCTGGCCTTGCGCACGCCCGAGGCCCGAGGCTCGGTGCAGCGCGAAGAAATTGACGAACTGCGCAGCCAGAGCGAACTTGTGGCCCGCTTTCTTGACGGAGCACCTATTGACGCGCTGGCCGCCACATACCTCATGGGCGCAGACAAGGCGCACAGCTTTTTTCTGAGTGTCAACCTTCCCGGCAAGGAAGGTCTGGCCCAGCTGACCATTAAAGAATCGCTGGTCAAGGGATGGGACGGCGCTTCCGTTGAGCATATGCGCATCGAAGACATGCAGAGCCGCCTCGAGGGGCACGAGAGCATGCGCATGGCGAGCTTTGAAGCCAATGGCCTCACCCTGCCGGAGCTGGGCCTGCTGCACCGCCTTATGGACGCAGCCGCCATGAGCGAAGACGACATGGACGCAGCCGTTAAGGCCCTTGGCCCGGTTGTGGAGGAAATTCTGGCTGCCGACCCGCCCCTTGTGCGGCAGGTGCGCGCCTCGGGCATGACCTTTGCCGTGGAAAACGGCAGCGTGACTGTCGGCAGCGTGGGTTTTGACTGGCTTTCCAACTCGCCGCGCCACACAACCAGCTTTATCCGCGATCTTGCGGCTTCCAAAACCCTGCTTGAAGAGGCATCCGGCCTTGCCATGCCCGCGCTCAAGGCCAACATGACCTTTGAAAGCCTTGGCCTGAGCACGGCCTCGCACAAAAAAACAATGTCCATCAAGGCCGAAGGCCTCGCTGACGTGAACTGTTCGTTCACCCTGTACGATGCCGGAATCATCAGCACCAGCGAGCAGGCCCTGCTGATGCAAAGCTTCAGCGATCTGCACCTCGCCGTGAAGGATCACGGCGCGCTGGCCTGGGTAGGCCTCAATCTTTCCCACGACGGGCGCGCAGCGGCCACGGCCCTGCACCAGACCCTGGACAAGGGGCTGGATCTCGCCCCCACCCCGCAGAACAACGCCATCCGTCAGGCCCTGCTGACCTTTGTGCAGCGCCCCGGCCAGCTCGAAGCCGCCAGCGCCAAAGGCCAGCGCATAGGCATTCTGCAAATACTGGCCGCCCTGAACGACCCCGGCGCGCTGTTTACCTGCACCGCCGTTCCCGGCCAGAAGACCCTGGAAGAACAGATCAACGCCCTTGCGGCGCAAACAGCCACAACATCCGCCCCCGCCGAAGCAGCGGGAAAGTAACATATGCGCAAACTCTGTCTCAAAAAAAATGAAGATCGGCGTCTGCGCGCCGGGCACCTCTGGATTTTCGCCAATGAGGTGGACGTAAAACAAAGCCCGCTCACCGACTTTGCCCCCGGTGAATCCGCGACACTTTGCGACTGGCGCGGCGCGCCTCTTGGCAGCGTGTGCGTCAACTCGGCTTCGCTTATCTGCGCCCGCCTGCACAGCCGCAAGCCCGATGTGGAACTGGACGAAGCCCTGCTGACCCAAAGGCTGGAATCGGCACTGGCCCTGCGCCAGCGCCTCTATCCCGGCCCCTGGTATCGGCTTTGCCACGGCGAGGGCGATTTTCTGCCCGGTCTGGTCATTGACCGTTACGGCGACCACCTGACCGTGCAGGTCACCACTGCGGGCATGGAAATGCGGCGCGAAGCGCTCACTGCCGCTCTGCACACTCTTTTGCATCCCACGTCCATTCTCTGGGCCAACGACCTTGCCGCGCGCGGGCTTGAAAACCTCTCCCGCGAGCAAGAGAGCGAAGGCTCGTTGCCCGAAAGGCTGGAAGTGCCGGAGAACGGCTGCCGCTTTTTCGCGCCCTGCGCCACAGGCCAGAAAACCGGCTGGTTTTACGACCAGCGCCCCAACAGGGCGGAGCTGGCGCGCTATGCCAAGGATGCCGATGTGCTGGATATTTTCAGCTATATTGGCGGGTTCGGCGTTACCGCTGCGGCTGCGGGCGCGCGCTCCGTCACCTTTGTGGACGCCTCGGCCCAGGCACTCGCCTTTGCGGAAGAAAACGCCAGAGCCAACGCTCCCGGCTGCGAAGCCCAGACCCTGTGCGGCGACGCCTTTGACCTGCTGCGCCAGATGCGCGACGAAGGCCGACGTTTTCAGGCCATCAGCCTTGATCCCCCGGCCTTCATCAAGCGCCGCAAGGACGCGGCCCTCGGGCTGGCGGCCTACAAGCAGGCCAATGACCTGGCTGTGCAACTGCTGGCGCCGGGGGGCATACTTGCCACCTCGTCCTGTTCGCACCATCTTGAAACGCAGTCTTTGCGCGCTTGCTTGACGCAGGCCGCCGCCAAGCGCAAACTGCATGCCCGTATTCTCTTTGCCGGGGGCCAGGGGCCGGATCATCCCATCCACGCCGCCATGCCCGAAACGGCCTATCTGAAGTGCTTTATCGCCCAAGTGGGCGCTTAACTAGAAGGATTTGACATGCTGAACAAAGTCCGCCTGCTCACCCCTGGCCCCACGCCTCTGCCGGAGCGCGTGCGTCTTGTGCTTGCCAAAGACATGATCCACCACCGCAAAAGCGAATTCAAGGCCGTGATGGGCCGGGTTCAGGAGCGCCTGCGCGTGCTGTTCGGCACCGCAGATGTGGTTCTGCCCCTTTCCTGTTCCGGCACGGGCGCCATGACGGCAGCGGTGTACAGCCTGTTTACCCCCGGTCAGCGGGTGCTGGTGGTCGAGGGCGGCAAGTTTGGTCAGCGCTGGCGCGAGATCGCTCTTTCGCGCGGGCTTGAAGTCACCACCATTGAAGTGCCGTGGGGCGAAGCCGTTGACCCGCAGGCCGTGGCAACGGCCCTCAAGGCCGATCCTGGCATCGCGGCGGTGCTTATCCAGCACTCCGAAACATCCACCGGCGTTCTGCACCCAGTGGAAGAAGTGGCGCGCATCACGCGCGATACCGACACCCTGCTGCTGGTGGACGGCATCTCTGCCGTGAGCCTCGCGCCCTGCCCCATGGACCAGTGGGGTATCGACTGCCTTGTCACCGGCTCGCAAAAAGGCCTCATGCTGCCCCCCGGCCTTGCGCTGCTGGCCCTTTCGCCTCGCGCATGGAAAAGGGCCGAGAGCGTCACGCCCGGCTGCTTCTATTTCAACCTGCCCAAGGAACGGGCCAAGATCGCCCAGGGGCAGACTCTGTTCACCTCTGCGGTGAACCTTGTGGTCGGCCTGGACGAAAGCCTTGAAATGCTGCTGGAAAACGGGCTTGAAGCCATTTACGCCAAGCAGTGGGCGCTGACCATGCTGGCCCGCGCGGGCGTTGCCGCCATGGGCCTTGAGCTTTACGCCAAAACCCACTTTGCCTGGGGCATCACCAGCGTCATGCTGCCTGCGGGCGTTGACGGCACCGAGGTGCTGCGCATCGCCATGGACAACTACGGCGTGTGCATGGCTGGCGGTCAGGATCACATGAAGGGCCGCATGGTGCGCATAGGCCATATGGGCTGGGTGGATTGGGCCGATCTGGTGGCCGGGCTGCATGCTCTTAACCGGGGCATCATTGAAGCGGGTGGACACTGCGGCTCGCGTGACTATCTTGAAGAAGCGCTGGCCGCCTACCGCATGGCCCTGTCGGGCAAACCCGGCGAGCCGTTGCCGCTGATCCACAGCTAGGGCGCAAGCCCTTGCGCTGGCGGTGAAAGCTTGTATGTTGGACGCAAGCATTTGGCGCAAACTGCTGTTACCGTAACTGTTTACGTGCCACGAGGTCGCCATGAGTGACAATAATTGCGGCTGCAAGGCCGATGGCCCCATGCCGGAAGTGACGTTTTCGACCTTTATTATTTCCCTGGCGTCATCGGCTCTGGTGCATCTGGGCGAAGTGCCCAATCCCGAAACCGGCGGCACGGAAACAAGCCTGCCGCTGGCCAAGCACAGCATTGACGTGCTGGAAATGCTGCGCGCCAAGACCGAAAACGGGCTGGAAGAACAGGAGCGAAAACTGCTGGAAAGCATCCTCTACGAGCTGCGCATGAAGTTCGTGATGAAATGCGGCCCGGACTGCGCCTGTCAGTCAAAAAAATCTTGAGGAACTGCGGTGCGGCATGGCCAGCGGCAATCTGCCGTCTGCGCGGCGCGGCCCCGTCACTACTATCGACCATAGTTTTCAAAGGATCGGCGGCATGAAGACAATCAATGTGGGTCTGGTGGGCATTACCGGCTACGCGGGCATGGAGCTGACGCGGCTTCTCGTGAGCCATCCTTCCATGCAGCTTACCATGGCCTGTTCGCGGGCGGAATCCGGCAAGCGGCTGGGGGATTTCTATCCTTTTCTGAACCACATGCCCGGCGCGGATGTGGTCATCAGCGTTTTTGACCCGCAGGAAGCCGCCCGTCAGTGCGATGTGGTCTTTCTTGCCGTGCCCGCAGGTACAGCCATGGACATGGCTGAAATGCTGCTGCGCGCCGGGGTGAAGGTTGTTGACCTCTCGGCGGATTTTCGCCTGCGCGACCCAGAAACCTATGCCGCATGGTACAAGCGCGAGCACATATGCACTGATCTGCTGCACAAGGCCGTGTACGGCCTGCCCGAACTGTACGCAGCTGAAATCGCGGGTGCAAAGCTCATCGCCAACCCCGGCTGTTACCCCACCTCGGTGATTCTGGGCCTGTACGCCGCCATCAAAAACGACCTCGTGCACACCGACGACATTGTGGTGGACGCCAAATCCGGAGCCACGGGCGCTGGCCGCAAGGCAGCCGTGCCTACGCTGTTCTGCGAAATTTCCGACAATTTCCGCGCCTACGGCCTGCCCACGCACCGGCATACGCCGGAAATCGAGCAGGAACTCAGCCTGCTGGCGGGCCACGACTTGCGGGTTTCGTTCAACACGCACATTCTGCCCACCAACAGGGGCATCCTGTCCACCATCTACACCAAGCTCAAAAATCCCGGCATCAGCCTGGACGAAGTGCGCGAAGTCTTTACCCGCACGTGGGAACACAGCCCGTGGATTCGCATCCTGCCCAAGGGGGCGCTGCCGGAAACCCGTTTTGTGCGCGGCAGCATGTTCTGCGACCTTGGTCTCGTGGTAGACCCCCGGACAGAGCGGCTCATCATCGTTTCCGCCATCGACAACCTGTGCAGGGGCGCATCCGGTCAGGCCATGGCCAACGCCAACCTCATGTGCGGGCTGCCGGTAGAAACGGGCCTCAATACTTTGGCCCCGCTGGCCTAGCCCCGCACATACACGATTATTACGTCTCGGCAGAAAGGCTTTTTATTCCTGCTGGATGCAGCACATGCGCGGCGGGTAAAAAGCCTTTCTCCTTGCCGGAACCGCCAGTAATGGCCGAGCCTTTGCCCCGGAGAATGCCGCCAGAGTTTTGCCCGCCGATCCCCTGCGGGCCGCAAAAAAGGAATGCCCATGCAACTGGAAACCGCCTTTCAGAA
>NZ_DASQOG010000152.1:0-5704 GCF_035644575.1 Desulfovibrio sp.
TCTTGGTGAGGTAGATGGTGCGAGAGGGGGGACTTGAACCCCCATACCAATGGTGCTGGATTCTAAGTCCAGTGCGTCTACCAATTCCGCCACTCTCGCAAAGCGTGTTTCCATAGCACACTTGCCGGTGGGCTGCAAGCCATGAGCGGCGCGCCTGTTGCCGTGGGCTGTGCCGGGCGGGAGGGCGTTAACCGAAAATCTCCGTCATAAATAAGTCGCAATGGCGGTACGGCAAGCAATTTTTTTAAAAAAATTGGCCGAAATCACCATCCCGGTGCGGAGCGCGCGGCGTGGGGGCGGCATGCGCCGCATGCCTGGCCTTGCCTCTGGCCGCATACGTGGGGGATCAGCGCAACACCAGGGCTGCGCCGTCAGGCCTTGGCGCAACAACCTCGCCCACCACGCAGGCCAGATCGCCGCCAGCCAGCAGCATCTCGCGCGCCTGCGGCACCAGCTCTGGCGGCACTGCCAGCAGCAGACCGCCGGAGGTCTGCGCGTCAAAGGCGAGGCTCGTGAGCGCTTCGTCCACGCCGTCTTCCACAAGGGTGGAGCAGGCCCAGTATTTTCTGTTCAGGTGGCTGCCTGCGGGTATAAGCCCGTCGCGCGCGTATTCAAGAGCGCGGGGCATGAGGGGCAGGGCCTCGGCATTCAGTACCACGGTAACGCCCGAGGCCAGGGCCATTTCAAGCGCGTGCCCGCCAAGGCCAAAGCCTGTTATGTCTGTAGCGGCGGCGATTTTGAGGTCGCGCACAACGCCCCCGGCGACGCTGTTGAGGCGGGAGCACCAGCGCGTGACTTCGGCCTCGCTCTCTTCGGCTCCGTCCCAGCGGGCCTTGACCGCAGTGGCGAGCACTCCCGTGCCCAGCGGTTTGGTCAGCAGCAGGGTCTGGCCTGCTTTCAGGCCATCGTTGCGGGCCATGTGGGAGGGATCAATGATGCCCGTGACCGCCAGACCGTACTTGAGTTCCTCGTCCTGCACCGTGTGACCGCCAGCCAGCACGGCCCCGGCTTCGTTCATGGCGTCAAGGCCGCCACGCAGGATGTTTTCCAGTATGTGCTGCGGGTCGTCCTCTGCCAGGGCCTGCGGAAAAAAGGCCACATTCATGGCGCTCCACGGCTGACCGCCCATGGCGTACACATCCGAAAGCGCGTTGGCGGCGGCAATGCGGCCAAAGGCAAAGGCATCGTTGACAATGGGCGCAAGTATATCCACGGTCTGCACCAGGGCGCAGCCAAGGGGAACGGTCAGCACAACGGCGTCTTCGTTCCTGGCGCGACCAGCCAGAACCCTGGCCTCAAGGTCAGGGCGCGTATCGGACGGCAGGCCGCGTAAAAGTCGCTCCAGGGCCCCTGGAGCCAGCTTGGCGGCTCAACCGGCCGCGCGGGCTTTTTCCAGCAGTTTCATGCTGCGCTCCCTGGTATTTTTGTGTTCATCCCCCAAGTATGCCTTCTTGAAGGTAAAAGGTCAAAATATGACATATTGACGAGCGAACCATTATAATGTGCAATGCCGAACTGGTGTACTGGGTTTTGCCGTCAGCGCAGGGTGCTGAAAAAATTGAGGAGACGACCATGATTGCGCGCCGTAAATGCGATCCGCTTCTTTTTTTGCAGTTGTTGGTGCTGGCCTTTGGGATGCTGTTTCCTTGGCACGCGCAGGCGGCCATGCACGATGGTTTTGTGCATGTAAGCGACCAATGCCAGAATATTATTCAGGAAATACGCTATTTTTCCTCCTACAACTTTGTAGGGGAACGCATCAATGGATATCTTGCACCCCAGGCAATCTTGACCGAACCAGCGGCGAGTGCTCTGTGCAAGGCCGCAGCGGCGGCGGAAGAGAATGGCTATACCCTGAAAATTTATGACGCCTACCGCCCGCAATCGGCAGTGGATCATTTTGTGCGCTGGGGCATGAACGCCGCCGACACGCGCATGAAGGCGATTTTTTACCCGCAGGTGGACAAGGCGCGGGTGTTTGATCTGGGCTATGTTGCCACGCGCTCCGGGCATTCGCGCGGCAGCACGGTAGACCTCACCCTCGTTGACAGGCTGAGCGGCAAAGAGGTGGACATGGGCACCCCATTTGACTTTTTTGGCGCGGCCTCGCACCACGGGGCCAAGGGGCTGAGCCCGCAGCAGGAGGCCAATCGGGCTGTGCTTCTGGGCCTTATGGAGAATGCCGGGTTCAAGCGCTATGAAGAAGAGTGGTGGCATTACACGCTTAAAAACGAGCCATACACGGATACCTATTTCAATTTTGCGGTGGAATAAAACGAGGTTCAGCGCATAACCACGGCAGATTTCTTCTTTTCATGCAGAACCTTGCGGCGTAGCATGCTGGGCAATGTTCCACGAAAGGATATGCCGTGAAAGTTGTCGTTTGCGCCAAGAAGGATCTTGCAGGATGTGTCGCCCTTAACAGACTGCTGGCAGCCATTGCCCCCAAGCACGATGTTTTTGTGGTTCTTTCAGATTACGTGCTGGACGCGGAGTGCAGCAATGACTACGCGGCAAGCCTTGTGGCCCATGAGCGGAACATGGTGCTTGAGCACATTCTGCCCTGGCTGGAAGCCCGCTTTCCTGAGGGCAATGCGGCGCGGTGTCAGACCTATGCGGGCCTGAAAAAGCGTTACGGCATTGATATGGAGATGTGGGGGCCCATGCGGTCGCCCGCCTCCCGGCAAGCCATGCGCGACCTTGCGCCGGACGTTGTCATCTCCTGCCGGTACGACTACGTTATTCCCACGGAAGTTATCGATATGCCCCGGCTTGGCACCTATGGCATGCATCCCGGCGCGCTGCCTGATCTGCAAGGCCTGTGCAGCCCTTTTCGGGCTATGGAACATGGCAATGAGCGCTCTGGCTGCACGCTTTTCCACCTTGATGCAGGGCTGGATACCGGCCCCATCGTGGAGATCGGCTGGTGGCCCATCAACTACGACCGTTCCCTGCTGTGGAACTTTGTGCATACCTATTTTGCGGGTATAGACGCCCTGTTGCGGCACCTGCCGGAACTGGAGGCGGGGCGCGAGCTGACAAGCCATGTGCAGAGCAGCGAAGGCCGAAAATACTTCAGCTATCCCACCGAAGACGAATTCCGCAGGTTTATCCAGAAGGGCGGGCATATCGTTCTGCCCGAAGATTATTATGAAGTCCTGTCGTGGTTTCTGCCCGGAGGCCTGACAGATCCCGGCATGCCCGAGCTGCGGGCGCTGGTCAGTTCGCTGGAGTCCTGAGCCGCCACATCAGGTGGAACAGCAGGGAAAGCGCGCAGACGATGCCGCCCATGAGCAACAGCGCGCTGGCTGGAGCCATGACGGTTACGGCAATGCCAAACACCACAGGCCCCGCCACCTGCCCCATGCGTTCCAGACCACGGTAAATCGAGGCTGTCTTTTCGCGCCCCAGGGTTTGCGCCGAAGCAAGCGTGAGAACGCAGATCATTGATGCCGGGGCAGCCAGACACTGGGCCAGCCCAAGGGAGATGACCGCAGCGGCGGCTCCAGCCATGTTTGTGGCCGTTGCCGCAATGAGCAGCGTGATGCCGGAGAGCAGGCCCGTCAGCGTCAGGAACAGGGATTTGTCTTTTCTGCGATCTATCCATTTGCCAAGCAGTGGCCCCGCCGTAATGAAACACAGGCCGTAAAGCATGAATATACGGCCGATATCCGATTGATCCACATGGGCGTTTGCCAGTCTCAGTGGCAGCAGGTAGTGCAAAAATCCGGTCAGGCACATGGCGGCGGGTATGCCCACCAGCCAGAGTATCATATGCATGCGTGGGTCTTGCAGCAATTGCATGCAGCCTGAAAACATATGCCCCTGCGCGGCGGTCTGCGCACCAGAGCCCTGGCAGGCCGCGTTGCCGGAACTGCTTGCTGCGGCCTCTGCGGGTTCTTTGCCAAGCATCACGGTGAACAGCGCCAGCAATATGGTGCAGGAGCCGGTCGCCAGCACCGCCTGAAAGGAAACATGATCCGCCAGCATGGCCCCCGCTGCGGAGCCGCAGATGCTGCCGGAAAAAATGCCAGCGAACACACTGGTGAGCCCCGCCCCGGCATTGGCTTTGCCCAGGGTGCCGATCTGCCCGGCCATGAGCACAAGGCCAAAGCCGAAGCCTGTGGCAACGCGCCCCAGAATGAGCAGATGCAGGCTGTTGGCCATGCCGCCCATCATCAGCCCCACAGCCGCAGCCAGAGTGCCGGCGGCAAAGACCTTTCGCCAGCCGTAACGTAATGAAAATCCGCCGGAAAACAGCAGGGCAATGCCCGCGCTGACCATCTCTGCCGAAATGGGCAGGCCAATGGCCACATCGCGGCTCAGGCCCATGAACGGCTCATACAACTGGCGGGCCAGCAGGGGAATGAACGATATGCCCATGTCGTAGCCCAAAAAGAACACAAAGCCCGCTGCCCGTAATGCCTGCACGGCGAGAGAATGGCGGCTGCCCTCAAGGGCGTTCGCCGCAGCATCCGGCGGCAGGTTGCGTTGCGCGATAAGGCCCAGCAGTTTTGAAAGCTCCAGCAGCAGCAAAAAGCTGATGAGCAGCGAGGCTCCAAGGTCAAGGGCCAGCGCTGATATGCGGGCTGTGATGGCCTGGGGCTGCAAGGCCAGTTGCAGACGCAGCACTTCCTGCTTTTGGCGGAAGCGGCTGGGCCAGTAGGTGCTCAGCGATTTTTCAACCGTGAGCGATGGGTCGGGCACATTCCCGGCAGAGGCCACAGCATTGCCTTCAGGCGTCAACAACTGCGCGCCCGCAAGCTCGCTGTTGGCTGCAAGCAACTGTTCAAGGGCCTGATCCTTGCCGCGCAGGCTGGCGATATCCACGCCTTTGTGGATGAGGTACTCAAAATCGCGCCCGGAGCCTTCGGCGAGGATGTCGGCCTTGGTGCGTACGGCCTGCTTGACGAAGGTATCGAACAGCACCAGCGTGCCGCAGGCGTAGAGCAATTGCGATGTGCCGATGATGACAAGCAGCATTCTGGTCATGCCCGAAAGGCTTGTGCCCACCGCGCGTTGCCCGGTCAAGAGGCCAAGGCGCCCGGCCAGAATCAGCCCCGCCACAAGGCAGGCCGCTGCCAGCAGCAGGGATGACAAACGCAGAAAATCTTCTGTAGCCGCATTGATGGGCTTGCCGTCAATGTCCACCAGCAGGTGCCCCACAGGCGTCTTGTAGCTCAGGAGAATGCTCAGCCGGTAGCCATCTGCGGTTTTGATTGCGCCTTGCGGGCCGTCTTTGCCCTCGCTGGTCTGGGAGGCTGCACCGGCAGGCAATGTGCTTTCCGCTGCTGAGCCCTGGGCTGGCTGCGCATAGAGCGTGGAACCCCTGGCATCAATAATGGCCACACGTTTGATGCCCGCCGCGCTCTGACCCAGTTCCGCCAGCATCTCGTCCATTCCGGCGAACGAAGCCAGCGGCTTGCCAAAGCGCATGCCGCGTTCAATGTCGCGGGCCAGACGTTCAGCGCCGCTGCGATAGCCGGAAAGCACCATGTCGGTTGCCAGCGTATTCAGCGTGGAAACCGAGAGCAGCACGTTGAAGCCCAGAGTAACCAGCAGAACTCCAAGCCCGAGCAGCAGGGCATTGATGCGCAGTTTGCGCGTGGCGCGGATAAGCACGTAAAATCCTTAGGGTGTACCGGGGTGCGGCTGGCTGATGGTTTCGTGCAGTTCGTCCGCCGTTACCAGCACGTCAAAGGGA
>NZ_DASQOG010000153.1:0-9173 GCF_035644575.1 Desulfovibrio sp.
CGGCAGCCAGCCGTGTACCTGGGTCATGAGCGCGTTGAAGTAGGGCAGTGCGCGCGAATGCTGCATAAAGGGCGCGCCCGCGAAAAATTTTTGCAGAAACAGCAGGGCCAGCGAGCAGAGCAGGACGCCCTTGGCAAGACCGAGCATGCCGCCAGCCAGTTTGTCTGCCCATGACACAAAGGAGAAGGAAAGTATTTTTTGCAGGATGCGCGCAATAATGGCCACCGAAATGATGACCCCCAGAAAAATGAGCACGTATGCCGCAATGATGCGCCATGAGGGATCAGTGATGAGCGTAAGGCGCGGCGCAAGCAGCGGATGGTAATGGTGCGCGGCCCAGAAGCCGCCCAACAGTGAAATAAGCCCGGCAACTTCGCCCACAAAACCGTGGATAAAGCCCCGTGTGCCAAAAAATACCAGTACAAGCACTATGATGAGGTCGAAAATATCCTGACCCATGCGTTCTCCGTTGCGGCTGTATTGCCCGCATGGCGGGCCGTTGCCGGGAAGGCTTTCGCGCCGAGGCCTTTGACCTGCGGCGGGGCAGAGCATAGCAGATGCTGACCTGCGGCACAATGTGCCTCGGGGGCTGATTGCCCGCAAGCTGCTGGTCTAGTTGCGGTATGGAACATGGATGACCGGGACGCTGCAAGCAGGGGGCGCAGTATGTGCGGGTCAGCGGAGCGTCAAACAGGGCAGGCAAGCTGTTGCGGCAGACGGGGCAGCAGTTGGGCAATACTGCTGTGGCTGCGCAGGGCCAGAACCACGCCGGGATCCGGCTCTGCAAAAACATGAGGGTAGTCCACCTCGCCGCACCGGGGATGCACGGTAAAGGCCAGTTGCTCGGGGCCGTCCGGCAAAAACTGCGCGTCAACGCCGGGCTTGTTGCCCCTCGCGTCCAACCGCCGCCAGACCTGCCGCTCGCTGATCCATACGGCATTGAGGCCGTGCAGTACCCGGTGGGGATCGTGCTCGTCTTCAAATCCCAGCAACTGGTAGCAGAATCCTGCGGCAATACCGTTGGCGCGCAGCAATGCCGCCAGAAGATGCGCCTTGGCATAACACAGCCCCTGCCCCACATGCAGAACTTCCGATGCGCTGCACGTAACAGCAGTGCCGCCGCAATCCACCGAGTGAGCAATGCTATCGCGCACAAATACAAAAGTTTTTTCAATGAGTTCCAATTCAGATGCGCAGTGCGCGGCAAGGCTGGCGGCCTTGCGCTGCACTGGTGCAGAGCGGAAATCAATGATTTCCGTCTCGCTCATGCAGGCTTGCGGTGCGGGGGGCTGTTGGTGCATCATCGCCAAACCCTATCACAGGGGCCTGCGGGGTGCAAAAAGACCAAAGCGTTCAGCTCCGCAGCGCATTGCCCTTTGCGCGCAGAACACAAACGTGCAACATCACAGGGCGGAACAATCGGCCGGGCAGGAGGCATGATGGATACATTGCGGGGCCGCGTGGCAGGCGTTGTGCTGGCGGGGGGGCTTTCCTCGCGCATGGGCCGCGACAAGGCGCTGCTGCGGGTCTATGGCTCGGACAATCCCGATCTGCTGGCCCGTACGCACGCTCTGCTTGCCTCCTTGCTGCCGCAGTGCTGGGTGTCGTGCAGGCCGGGTCTTCCTCATGCCGGGTACGAGTGCATTTTTGATGAAAAAAAAGACTGCGGCCCCGTAGCGGGGGTGGTCGCGGCCCTGCGCACGGCGCAGGCGCAGGGATTTTCTGCCGTGCTGGTACTTTCCTGCGACATGCCCTTTATGGATGCGCCCACCTTGCGCAAACTGCTTGCCGCCCGCGATGCAGCCCCGGCTGATACCCTTGCCACGCTTTACATTGATGCGGCCAGCGGCAGACCCGAGGCCCTTTCCGCCGTATACGAAACAGCAGCGCTTCACTGGTTTGAAGATTCGCTGGCCTTCCACGGCGGCAGGCTCAACAGGGTCGTGCCGCTCGAGCGGCAGTGCCGTTTGCCCTATGGCCCGGAAGAAGCCCGCCCGTTTTTCAATCTGAACCACCCCGATGACCTGCAAAGGGCGCTGGATATTCTGGACGCTTCCCATTAGTCTCTCTCTACCAGTTCACGGTCGTCTAAGTAATCGTGATTATCCGGCGGAATCTGAGTTGCCGCCAACCAATATTTGCTACCCGGCGCGGTTGCGCGTCTGCCCGGGCGAGCGGAGAAAACGCGCGTGAAAACACTGCCGCAGCACATGGCTTTATTCAGCCCGCTGCGGTGATTTGGAGCAAACATGGATATTGGGGCTTACACGTTTAAGGAATTTCATCGCCTTGCCGAGAATTTTCATGGTTATGCCGCACCGGGCCTGCTTGTGGGCGGCTATATGGTGGAGCTTGCCAAACGCCATCTGCCCGAGGGCACACTGTTTGAGGCCGTGGTGGAATCGGGCAAGTGCCTGCCTGACGCGGTGCAGTTGCTCACCCTGTGCAGCATCGGCAACAACTGGATGAAGATTCACAATCTGGGCCGCTACGCGGTGTCGCTGTTTGACAAGCACACTGGCGAGGGCGTGCGCGTGAGCCTGGATCCTGTAAAGATGGCCGCCTATCCCGAACTCAAGGCCTGGTTCTTTAAGGAAAAGGCCAAGAAAGATCAGGATATCGATCTGCTGGAATCAGAAATTGAAGCCGCGGGCGACAGCATCTGCAAGGTGGAACCCATCACGGTCAAGCGGCGGTTTATGGGCCACAAGCACATGACGCGCATTCTGTGCTGCCCCGTGTGCGGCGAGGCCTACCCGGTGGAAGACGGCCCCGTGTGCCGTGGCTGCCAGGGCGAGGCCCCCTATGTGCTGGCGCGGCGCGAGCTTAAGGAAGACTGTCAGGCCCTTGCCGCAGAGCACCACAAGGCCGCAACGGGCGTTCGTGTTGTGCCTGTGGAAGAAGCCGTGGGCAAAACCGTGGCGCACGACATGACCCGCATTGACCCCGGTCAGTTCAAGGGGCCGGAATTCAAGGCCGGGCAGCGCATTTCTGTGGGCGATATCTGCCGATTGCAGCAGATGGGCCGCTTCCATGTGGCCATTACAGATGATGCCCCGGCCAGCGCGCAGCTATCGCCCGAGGATCCCCGTGCTCTTGTGCACGAAAATGAAGTGGCGGAAATCTTTGCGCGCCGCATGGCTGGCGAAGGCGTTACCTACGAACTGCCGCCCCATGAAGGCAAGATAGATTTCAAGGCTGCCTGTAATGGACTTTTCTGCGTGGATGTGGAGCGCATGACGCGGTTCAATCTGGTGCCCGAGGTCATGGTGGCTTCTCGTCAGGATGGAACCCTGGTCAAGCAGGGCGGCCCGCTTTGCGGCACCCGCGCCATCCCGCTCCACATTACGCGCGAGCGGCTTGGTCAGGCGCTGGAAGCGCTGGAAGGCGGGCCTCTGTTCCGCGTGTTGCCCCTGCGCAAAGCCCGCGTGGGCATTCTTGTGACCGGAACCGAAGTTTTTCAGGGAATTATTGAAGACAAGTTCATCCCTGTCATCACCGCCAAGGTCAGCATGCTGGACTGCACCGTGGTGCGTACCGACATCGTACCGGACGACAAAGCCATGATGCAGGCCTCCGTGGCCGCCATGCGCGAGGCCGGGGCCGACCTGCTGATCACCACGGGCGGCCTTTCGGTTGACCCGGACGACGTGACCCGTCAGGCCCTTGTAGAAGCTGGGCTGACAGATGTGCTGCACGGTGTGCCCATCCTGCCCGGCACCATGAGCCTCATGGGCCGCATCCCTGGCCCACAGGGCGATATGCAGGTGCTGGGCGTGCCCGCCTGCGCCCTGTATTTTAAAACAACCTTTCTTGATCTGGTGCTGCCGCGCATGCTGGCAGGCCGTGGCCTGACCCGCGCCGAGGCTGCCCGCATGGGCGAGGGCGGCTACTGCCTGGCATGCCACACCTGCACCTATCCCAAGTGCTGGTTCGGTAAATAAGACTGCGCCTTGTGCAAAGGCGGACATGACTTTGCGCGGAGGCTCCGGAATTTTTTTTCGGGGCCTCCTTTTTTTCAGATTATTCTCCTCACACGCCGGGTATGAGCGACGTTGCGCGTCTGTTGAGGAGATTGCCTGTTGACCATGCGCGGAATGGTCGATAAATATAGACCGACCGTCGGTCTATTATGAGCAGGGGGCGCACATGCGCATCATCAAAGAGCATAGCGAGCGCAGGGCGGAAATTGTTGACGCAGCAGAAGCTCTGTTCGCGTCAAAGGGCTACGCCAGCACTACCATCAGTGACATTCTTGAAGCCCTGAATATCGCCAAGGGCACGTTTTATCATTACTTTGCCTCGAAAGAGGCGCTTATGGACGCCGCTATCGAGCGATACATTGATGCGGAAATGATCGTGGCGCAGGCTGTGGCGGACGATCCGCACATATCCGCTCACGAAAAAATGTTCCGCATTCTCACAGGCGCGGGGCGAGACAAAAAGCGCGGTGACCGCCTGGAAAAAGAAGCCAGCGCCGTGGGCAATGCGGATATGCATCAGCGTACCATGGCATCCATTGTCCTGCGGCTTTCGCCCATTCTTGAGGGCATTGTCCGGCAGGGAATGCGCGAGGGCTCGTTCCGAACGGAATATCCCAGAGAATGCATGGAGATACTACTTGCCGCTTCAGAATTTCTGCTGCACGGCTCGGCATTTGCGTGGGGTGGCGCCGAGCGCTTGCAAAAGGCCAAAGCGCTTGCCTGGATGGCGGAAAAAGCTCTTGGCGCGGAACAAGGTCGGTTCAGCTATCTTTATAAAAAGTATGAAGGAGATGGTGCCTGCTGTGATCAATGCTGAAACATGGATGGCAGACCTCCTGCCGCGATTGCAGCATGCTTTTGGCGCGCGCCTGCGATACCTTGGGCTGCAAGGCAGCTACCGCCGGGGCGAGGTCACTGAAGCCAGCGATATTGATGTGGTTGTGCTGCTGGATGCTGTTGCCCTGGATGATCTTGATGTTTACCGCGCCATTGTCCGCGCCATGCCCGAGGGTCAAAAGGCCTGCGGCTTTATCGGCGGAGCCGGGGATATCTTCCATTGGCCGCGACATGAACTTTTTGCATTCCAGAAGGACACAGAAGACTGGTTTGGCAAGCTGGAGAATTTCCTCCCCGTCATCACGGATAAAGACGCTGCGGACAGCGCAAAAATCGGTGCTGCCGGGCTTGTTCACCTTCTTACGCACACGTATCTGTATGCGGATGCGGCGGCCAGACCCCTTGTTTTGAAAGATGCCTATAAAGCAGCCTTTTTTGTCATGCTGGTGCGGCGCTACCTGGCCTCCGGCGTGTTCTGCCGCAGCAAAAAAGAACTGCTGACGAGCCTCGAAGGCTCGGAGAGAGATATCATTGCCGTTGGGCTTGACCTTCCCCTCTGGCTTGCTGCTCACACCGAAAGGCAATGCTACGACATGCTGCTGCGCTGGTGCAAAGATATTTTGTATGGGAGCAACCTTGGTGTTTCTGACTGAACGGGGCGTATTTTTTATGACGGATTTTTGTAAACCACCTGGCTGATCCAGGTGGTTTTTTTATGCAATAGGCTATCTGGCGACTGGAGAACCGTAATTTTTTAAGGAAAAAGTATAATTATTTCAGTGAGAGTTTGAAGGAAAATACCAGCCAAATTGTGCTGTTTGTGCGTACAATTCCATCAATTATAGTGTTCCATCACCATGAAATGGCATACAAAATTCGATCATTGGGAAAATGGTCACAAATAGGGTCGGTTCCCTTTAAAAAAATGTAAGTATCTTGCGATATCACGTTTTTTCAACTATGGTGAAAACAAATCTCCATCTTGTTAATTGACGCAGTTCAGAGGCGTCTTGTTCAACGCAGGAGTTCTGACCTTGCGTTGCGTGATTGGCCTAAAAAAGGAGTGTCATCATGAAAAGCACCCGGAGGAGTTTCCTCAAGGGCGTCGGTGCAGGAGTTCTCTGCCTCACATTGGGGCAGCTGGGCTTCGACCTGGGCGAGGCCCAGGCTTACGCCGTAAAACTCAAGATAGAAGGCGCCAAAGAAGTCATCAGCGTCTGCCCCTTCTGTTCGGTCTGCTGTCAGGTCATAGCCTATGTGCGTGACGGCAAGCTCGTTTCCACAGAGGGCGACCCGGACTTTCCCGTCAACGAAGGTGCGCTCTGCGCCAAGGGCGCGGCGCTCTTCAGCATGTACACCAATGACCACCGCCTGAAAAAGCCGCTTTACCGCGCGCCCAACAGCGATCACTGGGTGGAAAAAGACTGGGACTGGACCTTGGCCCAGATCGCCCGCCGGGTTAAAGACACCCGCGACAAAGATTTTATTCTCAAGAATGCCAAGGGACAGACGGTCAATCGGCTTGATTCCATCTTCTGGATGGGAACCTCGCACGCCTCCAACGAAGAATGCGCAGTCATTCACCAAGCAATACGCGGCCTGGGTGTTGTCCATATGGACCACCAGGCGCGGGTCTGACACAGCCCCACTGTTGCGGCTCTGGCAGAGTCGTTCGGACGCGGTGCTATGACGAACCACTGGATCGATATCAAGAATAGCGATGCAGTGCTTATTATCGGCAGCAATGCCGCTGAACATCATCCTGTCGCCTTTAAGTGGGTCATGCGGGCCAAGGACAACGGGGCCGTGCTCATGCACGTTGATCCCAAGTTCTCGCGCACGTCCGCCCGTTGCGACTTCCACGTGCCTCTGCGTTCAGGAACGGATATTCCCTTCCTGGGCGGCATGGTCAACTACATTCTGGAAAACAAGCTGTACTTCAAGGAATACGTTGAAAAGTACACCCACGCCGCTTTTGTGGTGGGCAAGGATTACGCTTTCAACGACGGCCTTTTCAGCGGCTATGATCCGGCCACCCGCACATACGACAAAAAGACATGGGCGCTGGAAATGGGGCCTGACGGCAAGCCCGTCATTGATCCCACTTTCCAGAACGAGCGCTGCGTCATCAACATGATGCGGCAGCACTATTCCCGCTATACGCTCAAAAACGTTTCTGACGTGACGGGCGTTTCGCAGGAAAATCTGCTCAAGGTCTACAAGGCTTTCTGCGCCACTGGCGGCCCCAACAAGGCCGGCACCATCATGTACGCTCTGGGCTGGACACAGCACACCGTGGGCGTACAGAACATCCGCCTCTCATCGCTGATCCAGCTCCTGCTGGGCAATATCGGCGTGGCTGGCGGCGGCATCAACGCCCTGCGCGGCGAGCCCAATGTGCAGGGTTCCACTGACCATGCCCTGTTGTACAACAACCTGCCTGGCTACCACGGGACGCCCCGTGCCCCGTGGCAGACCCTGGCCGACTACAACAAGGCCAACACCCCTGTCACCAAGCTGCCCAACAGCGCCAACTGGTGGGGCAACAGGCCCAAGTATATCGCAAGCCTGCTCAAGGGCTGGTTTGGCGATGAAGCCACGCCTGAAAACGACTTCTGCTATGACCTGCTGGCCAAGCTGGAGCCGAATGAAGACTGCTCGTACATGTTTGCCATGGATAGACTCTATCAGGGCAAGATGCGCGGTGGTTTCATCTTTGGCGTGAACCCCATGAACAGCTTCCCCAATACCAACAAGATGCGGGCCGCTCTGGACAAGCTGGACTGGCTCGTGTGCTCGGAACTGCACAATTCGGAAACCACGGACAACTGGAAGCGCCCCGGTGTGGACCCCAAGGCCTGCAAGACCGAAGTGTTTCTCTTGCCCTCGGCTCACCGTATTGAAAAGGAAGGCACCATCAGCAACAGCGGTCGCTGGTTGCAGTGGTTTGACCAGGGCGTAATGCCCGGCGGCGAAGCACGCAACTTTGCGGACATCGTGGTGCCCCTGTTCAACCAGATTCGCGAGCTGTACAAGACCGAAGGCGGCGTGCTGCCCGACCCCATCCTCAAGATGCACTGGACAGACAAGTACGACGCTGCCGAGTGGGCGCGCCGTATCAACGGTTTCTTCTGGGCTGATACCAAGGTGGGCGACAAGCAGTACAAGCGCGGTCAGCTCGTGCCGGCCTTCGCAGCGCTGAAGGACGATGGTACGACCTCGTCGCTCAACTGGATATACACAGGCAGCTGGACAGAAGAAGAAGGCAACAAGTCCAAACGCCGTAATACCAGTCAGACGCCCATGCAGGCCAACATCGGCCTGTTCCCCAACTGGTCGTGGTGCTGGCCGGTCAACCGCCGCATCCTCTACAACCGCGCCTCTGTGGACGTGAACGGCAAGCCGTTCAATCCCAAGCGGGCAGTTATTGAATGGGACGGCACCAAATGGGTGGGTGACGTGCCCGACGGCCCCTGGCCGCCTATGGCCAATGAAGGCGGCAAGCTGCCCTTCATCATGGTGAAGGACGGGCATTCCCAGTTCTTCGCCACTGGCCCAGCCGACGGCCCCTTCCCCGAACACTACGAACCTGCGGAAACGCCTCTGGCCAGCCATCCGTTCTCCAGGCAGTTGAGCAGCCCGGTGTACAAGTTCCATACCTCTGATATGGACAAGATCGCCGCACCCGCTGACCCCAACTACCCCTACGTGCTGACCACCTACAGCCTCACCGAACACTGGTGCGGCGGCGGCGAAACGCGCAATGTGCCCAACCTGCTCGAAACCGAGCCCCAGCTCTATGTGGAAATGAGCCCAGAGCTGGCCAAGGAAAAGGGCATCAAGAACGGCGACGGCGTCCTTCTTGAAAGCATTCGCGGTACCTGCGAGGCCATCGCCATGGTGACGGTGCGCATTCGTCCCTTTACGGTTATGGGCAGAACGATCCACCTTGTGGGTATGCCCTTTGCCTTTGGCTGGACAACGCCCAAGTGCGGCGACTCCACCAACAGGCTGACCGTTGGTGCGTATGACCCCAACACCACCATTCCTGAATCCAAGGCCTGCTGCGTCAATCTGCGTAAGGCCGACAAGCTGACCGAAATAGGCTAACGAGCCGGGCGCGCTCCTTAGTGGAGTGCGCCCGCCAAGGAGCATTGCTATGCCGAAGACTTTTTTGATCGACACCACTCGGTGCACGGCATGCCGGGGCTGCCAGTTGGCCTGTAAGGAATGGCATGACCTGCCTGCCAATGAGACCAAGCAGCGCGGCACTCATCAGAATCCGCCGGATCTGAACCCCAACAACCTCAAGATTGTTCGTTTTCGCGAGCGTATGAAGCCTGACGGCACCGT
>NZ_DASQOG010000154.1:0-3727 GCF_035644575.1 Desulfovibrio sp.
GGGTGGGCCTTGGTTTCCTGCAAGGCCACAACCTGCGCTTCGGTGCGCGAAAACCATTCCCATTCGGGCTTGCCCGCCACGGCGCGCAGACCATTGACATTCCATGAAACAAGCTTGAGCTGCATACGTCCTCCTGCCGCAGCATAGCCTTGCCTTGTTTTGCGGGCAAGGGCCTCTGGGCTGGATTTGTCCGCAACGCATTGCCAGAACGGGCTTTTTGCGGTATCAAGAATGTGGGCGTATATACGCCGCCAAACCCTTTTCGGGACATTTTTCAAGGAGTCGCTTATGGATATTTTGCCAATTCGTCGCGCCATTCTGAGCGTTACGGACAAAAGCGGCCTTGTGGAGTTTGCCACGTTTCTTACATCGCGGGGGGTGGAGCTTATCTCCACCGGCGGCACCCAGAAGGCCCTTGAGGCAGCCGGGCTGTCCGTTACCGCAGTAAGCACCGTCACAGGATTCCCCGAGATTCTGGGAGGCCGGGTCAAAACCCTGCACCCCAAGATTCATGCGGGCATTCTGGCCAACAAGGACGAACCGCAGCACATGCAGACCCTGTCAGAAAAGGGCATCCGCCCCTTTGATCTTGTCTGCGTCAACCTTTACGACTTTGCGGGCGCGGTGGAACGCCACCTCTCGCTTGAGCAGGCCGTGGAGGAAATTGACATCGGCGGCCCCTGCATGCTGCGCGCTGCGGCCAAGAACTTCCACAGCATCCTGGTGCTGCCCTCGCCGCAGTGGTACACCGCCGCCATGGAAGAAATGGAAAAAGATACCACCGTGGGCCTTGAGTTCCGGCAGATCATGGCATCGCGCGCTTTTGAGGCAACCTCGCGCTACGATGCCCTGATCACCTCGTATCTGCGTCCCTAGGCTGCGCACAACCCACGCACAGCATTTGTTCACGCACCCGCAGCCCTGCCCCTTTTGAGGAACAGTGGTTGCGGGTGCGGTTTAACATTTTTTCGCTCAGGAGCATCCCATCCCAAAGCCAGAAGGTAACGTGCAGGGGCTCAAGCCGAGCCAGCTTGCAGCACTCACCCGTCTGTTCAACCGCCGTTTCCCGGCGGAAGAGGTCTATACCGTTGACCAGGCGCGGGAACTCTCCCTGCTTTCACGCGCCGTGGGGCGGCAACTGGGCCTGCTCATTGACCGCAAGGGCCGGGTGCAGATGGTTATTGTGGGCGAGGCGGGCAGCATCATGATTCCCGAGCTGCCGCGCGGACGCAGCGGGCAGGAACGCCTGCGCGGCCTGCGCCTGCTGCACACTCACCTTTCCCCCGGCGGCATCAGTCAGGAAGACCTGATGGACATGCTCTTTCTGCGGCTGGACGCCGTGGTGGCGCTCACCGTGAACCCGGTTGGCGAACCCGTGCAGTGGCAGGCAGCCCATCTTTTGCCCAATCCTTCGGGCGGCCAGCCCTATCACCTTGATACGCCCCAGCCGTGGGACCACACGGAATCGCAGTTTGTCGCCACCGCCGAAGCCCTGGAAGAAGAGCTTGCCCGCAAGGCAGAGGACGCCCATGAGGCGGACGACACCCCCCGCGCCATGCTGGTTTCTGTAGGCACGCAGCCACGCATCATTCAGGAACGCAATCTGGACGAACTGGCAGAACTGGCCCGCACCGCAGGTCTGACCGTGGCCGGGCGCATGGTGCAGCGCGTGGCGCAGATCAATCCGCGCCTCATCATGGGCAAAGGCAAGGTGGCAGAGCTTGAAGTGCTGGCCCTGCAAGGCCGCGCGGGCATGATGATTTTTGACGGCGAGCTTTCGCCCGCTCAGTTGCACAATCTGGCAGACATCACCGAGCGCAAGGTCATTGACCGCACCCAGCTTATTCTGGATATTTTTGCCCAGCATGCGGTGAGCCGCGCGGGCAAACTTCAGGTGGAACTGGCCCAATTGCGCTATACCCAGCCGCGCCTTGTGGGTAAAAACCGCGCCATGGACCGCCTCATGGGCGGCATTGGCGGGCGCGGCCCCGGCGAAACCAAGCTGGAGACCGACCGCCGCAAAATCCGGGAACGCATGGCCCGTATCCGCAAAGAGCTTGACCAGTTGCGGCGGCAGCGCTCGTTCACCCGCGCCCGGCGCTCACGTCAGGGCATCCCGCTGGCGGCCCTTGTGGGCTACACCAACGCGGGCAAGTCTACCCTGCTCAATACGCTTACCCGCTCGGAAGTGCTGGCCGAAAACAAACTTTTCGCCACTCTTGACCCCACAACCCGGCGGTTGCGCTTCCCTGCGGAAAAAGAAATCATCATGGCCGACACCGTGGGCTTTATCCGCAATTTGCCCAAGGAACTCATGGACGCTTTCCGTGCCACCCTTGAGGAGCTGGAAGCCGCAGACCTTTTGCTGCACGTTGCCGATGCCTCGCATCCTGACCTTTTGCAGCAGATGAGCGCTGTGGAAACCATCCTTGCCGAAATGGAACTGGATCGCATGCCGCGTCTGATGATCCTGAACAAGTGGGATCAGCTGGAAGCCCCGGCCCGCGCTGAGCTGGCCGATGCCTTCCCCGATGCGTTGACGATTTCCGCAAAAAATGGCGAGGGCTGCAAGGCCTTGCTGGAGGAGCTGGAGCTTTTATTGCTGCGGCATCCTGCGAGCATGATTGCGACGGATGCGCCGACAGTGCTGAATTAGGGGGGAGCTGCCTGCTCGGCAACGATTTATTATTTTTGCTGCCCTTCGGGCACTGGATTCCGCCCTCCGGCGGAGTTTGGGACGCCTGCGCGGCGCGCGGCAAGGTGGGGCCGGTTATGGGGCTTCGCCCCCTTCTCGGCCCCACCTTGCATCCCCCCCCGAAGCACCCCCTAAGAGCGCTTTCCACTGCCTCAAAACAACGAGGGCAACGCGGCCATAGCTGCGGGAGCTTCCCTCGCTCGCTGCGCTCGTTCAGGTGATCTCCCTCCGCGCCGCGTTAATGCCAGAAGGCGCTTCCGCTTTGAATGGTATTCCGCTTCAGCCCAATACCATTGATACAGTGTTGACTCTAGGAATGACTTTATACCCTTCTCGACAGCTCTGAGCTTTCTGCCTCACAAACTTGGAGAAAACCAAATTACAACACTAACATAACCAACAGATTCACTTCACCTGTGGTCATACCAATTACCATTCAGCCATGACCAGACAGATAAATTACGTGTCTAAGAAGTATATCCTCCATCAGGAGCTGGTCGTGGAGTTGCCTTCCTTAAACTCGCCGGAGCGAATGCGGAGGCGATGGCTGGTGTTGAGTGAATTTGCAAAATACGCATTTTTCTGGCCTGACAAGGAAAAATCCTGTTTTTGAGCGCAGCGTACTCAAGTACGTGAGCATCAAAAACAGGATTTTAACGCAGTCAGGCCAAAAAAGTCGGGTTTGCGTAAATGCGCTCGACAGGCTCACCCCGCCGTCAAAACCCTCTTACTTCTCCCAATACGTTCGCAAATCTTCCCTAAATTTTCGTCACGCCATCCTTGTCAGCGCGATTCCCCGGCACAGGGGCCTTCTCCGGCGCTTCCTTGGGCGTGGGCGCTACCGGCGCAGGCTTTTCAGGAGCCGCCGGAGCCTTCTGCAACGCATACTCTCTGGCAGTGCTTTCCATCACGGCCTGCCCAACCACCAACCACTTCTCGCCCACCTTGCGCAGGGCAAGCCAACTGGTCATGCGGGCGGGCGTAGTCACCTGCGCCACCGCCGCATCGGCCCCAAGCTCGGTAATCTTGGCG
>NZ_DASQOG010000155.1:0-17979 GCF_035644575.1 Desulfovibrio sp.
CCAGCGTGTCGAGCTTCATGCCCGTGCCGGTTTTGCGGTTGGGGGCCAGCAGTTGCGCCCACTGCTCTTTGAATGTGCTCATAATGCCTCCTCCCCTGCATGTACGGCATGCGCGCCGGTGCCGCAAGCGCGGGCGGCGGACGCTTTTCTTTTGTTCCCGGCCTTGCTAGGCTTGCAAGACGTTTTAAAAACCGATGCCCTACGGGGAACCCAAACCGTGCAGCAAGGCCAGATCATGACGAATTCGCTTTTTGATATGTCTCTCTCCGCCCATCTGGAGCTTTTTGGCGCGTTACAAACCATGCGCCCCGCCGTGGAAGCGGCGGCAGAGCGGCTTGGGGCAGCCCTTGGGGCAGGCGGCAAGGTGCTTATTGCCGGCAACGGCGGCTCTGCGGCGGACGCTCAGCACTTTGCAGCAGAGCTTGTGGGGCGCTTTCAGTGCAACCGCAAGGCGCTGGCCTGCATCGCCCTGACCACGGACACGTCAAACCTCACGGCCATTGGCAACGACTACGGCTTCAACGATGTGTTCTCCCGTCAGGTAGAGGCACTTGCCCGCCCCGGAGATGTTTTTGTGGGCATTTCCACCTCCGGCAATTCGGCCAACATCATCGCCGCCGTCAACGAGGCCCGCGCTCAGGGCATTGCCAGCATTGCCCTGCTGGGCCGGGATGGCGGCAAGCTGGAATCGCTGGCCGACATGGCTGTTATCGTCCCCCACGATGTCACGGCCCGCATTCAGGAGGCCCACATCTTCATTCTGCACCATTGGGCCGATGTGCTTGAACGCGCCGTGACGCAAAAATAGGCCCGACCATAAATTCCGCAAACGGCAGGATTGCACCAAGCCCTTTCCGGCCAGTCATCGCCAAGGCATGGGCCTTGGGCAAACGCCCCAACGAGGTTAGCCATGGATCAGCAGAACGTAGCCCAGTTCCTTGTTTCATGCCTCAGAACCGAGGGAGTTAAGTACGTCTTCGGCATCCCCGGTGAGGAAAATATCAAATTTGTGCGGGCTGTGGCCGCCTCCGGCGACATCCGCTTTATTCTTGCCCGGCACGAGCAGGGCGCATCCCTGATGGCCGACATTTATGGCCGCCTGACAGGCAAGGCGGGCGTATGCACCGCCACTCTCGGGCCGGGGGCCATCAACCTGCTGCTGGGCGCTGCCGACGCGCAGACCAATTCAAGCCCTCTGGTGGCCATTTCCGCCCAGGTGGGGCTGAAGCGCATTTACAAGGAATCGCACCAGATTGTTGACCTTGTGGGCATGTTCAAGCCCGTTACCAAATGGGCAGATACGGTGCTGACCCCCCAGGCCGTGCCCGAAATGGTGCGCAATGCCTTTCAGGTAGCGCAGGAGGAGCGCCCCGGCGCGACCTACCTTGCCATTCCTGAAGATGTGGAAGCGGCCCCCATGCCCGAGGCCGTGCCCCTCAAAGCGGCACCCTGCGCCAAGGCCATCCCCTCCCCCGCTGCGGTGGCGGAGGCCGCCGCCCTGCTGCGCTGCGCGCGCAAGCCCGTCATCATGGCCGGGCACGGCGTGGCCCGCACAGGCAATGCCGCCGTACTGGCCGCCTTTGCCGAGCGCTACAAAATCCCCGTGGCGACGACTTTCATGGGCAAGGGCGTTATCAGCGACCGCAGCCCCCAGTCGCTGGGCGTCATCGGCTTTATGCGGCACGACTACGAGAACTGCGCTTTCGACCAGGCGGACGTGATCCTTTCCATCGGCTACGAATTGCAGGAATTCACTCCCATGCGCATCAATCCCCAGTCAAACAAGCGTATCATCCATATCAACACATTCATGCCCGATGTGGATGCCCACTATAACCCCGAGGTCACCATCATGGCCGATGTGGGCCTTGCCCTGGCCTCTCTGGCCAAGGAGCTTGGGGCGGAGCCGCTGCTTTCAGCCGGACGCGGGGCGAGGATCCGCGAACTCGTGGAGGCCGAGCTTGCCAAGGGCCGTGAGAGCGACGCCTTCCCCCTCAAGCCGCAGCGCATTGTAAGCGATATTCGCGCTGCAATGGGCGATGAGGATATAGTGCTGGCCGACACCGGGGCTATCAAGATGTGGATGGCGCGCCTTTACCCCACGTATGCGCCTCTGACCTGCATTGTTTCCAACGGCCTTTCCACCATGGCATTTTCCCTGCCGGGAGCCATCGGCGCGCATCTGGCCTGCCCCGAGCGCAAGGTGCTTGCCGTCATGGGCGATGGCAGCTTTTTGATGAATTCCCAGGAAATGGAAACCGCCGTGCGCGAGAATATTCCGCTCAAGATACTGATCTGGGTGGATGACAGCTACGGGCTCATCAAGTGGAAGATGGACATGGAATCCGGCTCGCACGACTGCGTGGACTTTGGCAATCCCGACTTTGTGACCTATGCTGAAAGTTTTGGAGCCAAGGGCTACCGCATTGAAAGCGCCGCAGAGCTTTTGCCCACCCTGCAAAAAGCTCTGAATGAACCCGGCGTGTCGCTGGTGGCCTGCCCTGTGGACTACAGCGAGAACATGGCGCTTATCAATAGCTTGGGTGAGTTGACGCCTGCGCTGTGTGCGCTGGATGAGCTGTAGGGGATTGATATTCTTTTGACAGAGCGGCTGCATTCCTTGCTGAATGTGGCCGTTTTGTTTTTTGCGCGCCCTGGTTATTTTTTGCCCTACGGGCACTGGATTTCGCCCTTCGGCAAAGCTTGTGACGCCTGCGCGGCGTGCGATTTCGCCTCCCCGGCGCGCGATTTGAGATTTTCTGCCCTACGGGCTTGTTATTCCGCCGCCCGGCGGAGTTTGGGACGCCTGCGCGGCGTGCGGCAAGGCGGGGCCGGTTATGGGGCTACGCCCCCTTCTCGGCCCCCCTTGCATCCCCCCCCGAAGCACCCCCAAAGAAGCGCTTTCAATTTTCATCAAGCGACGAGGGCAACGCGTCTCCTGCTGCGGGAGCTTCCCTCACTCGCTCCGCTCGCTCAGGTGATCTCCCTCCGCGACGCGTAAATGCCAAAAAATGCTTTCGCTTCGTTCAAAGTCCGCTTCAGCCCAATACTTCTGTAATATTTGCGATTAATGGGAGTGCTTTGTGACTTTGCGCTTACCCTGATGCATATTGTCGCCAGAATTATCGGAAATTGCAGCGTAAAAATTCGATTCCCATGATGCATCCCATGACGCATAAGCAATAACCAAGCGCGTTCGGGCACAAAAGCAGGTCACTTGTGCGTCAAAAATTTCAGCCGCCATAAGAAGCTGATCGTGGAGTCGCCTTCCTTAAACTCGCCGGAGCGTAGCGGAGGCGATGGCTGGTGTTGGGCGAATTTGCAAAATACGCATTTTGCGGTCTGAAAAGGAAGCGCCGGGATTTTGAGCGCAGCGTACTCAAGTACATGAGCATCAAAATCCCGGCGCTGACGCATTCAGGGCGTAAAAGTCGGGTTTGCGTAAATCAGCCTGACAGGCTCACCCCCGCCGCCAAGCCCTTCTCTGCCTTCCTGCCTTTCTTTCCTCTTCTACTCGCCAATGCCCTCGTACAGGGCAGACGACAAATACCGCTCGCCCGCATCAGGCAGAATGGCCACAATGGTCTTGCCTTCAAATTCAGGCAAGTCCGCCAGCCGCGCGGCCGCCGCTGCCGCAGCGCCAGAAGAAATACCGGCAAGAATACCCTCTTCGCGCGCCAGCCTGCGGGCAAATTCAATGGCCTCATCGTTGCCCACAGTTTCCACCCTGTCCAGCAGGCTGACATCCAGCGTTTCAGGAATAAAGCCAGCGCCAATGCCCTGAATCTTGTGCGGACCCGGTTGCAGGGGCTTGCCCGCCAGATGCTGACTGATCACGGGGCTCGCCTCAGGCTCCACAGCCACGGAAACAATGTTCTTACCCCGCGTGTGCTTGAGATAGCGCGAAATACCCGTAATGGTGCCGCCTGTGCCCACGCCCGCCACAATGGCGTCCACCTGCCCATCTGTGTCATTCCAGATTTCCGGACCGGTGGTGGCTTCGTGTATGGCCGGATTGGCCGGGTTCTTGAACTGCTGAGGCATAAAATACGCGCCGGGGTTGGCAGCCACCAGTTCTTCGGCCTTTCTTATGGCCCCGGGCATGCCTTCCGTACCGGGTGTAAGCACCAGCTTGGCCCCCAGCATGGCCACCACGCGGCGGCGCTCGAGGCTCATTGTTTCGGGCATGGTGAGCGTAAGCTCATAGCCCTTGGCGGCGGCCACATAGGCCAGAGCAATGCCCGTATTGCCGCTGGTGGGTTCCACAATGCCAACGCCGGGGCGTAACAGGCCACGGCTCTCAGCATCGGCAATCATGGCCGCGCCAATGCGGCATTTGACGGAATAGGAGGGATTGCGGCCCTCAATCTTGGCCAGCACTATGGCCTTGGGCCCGACCACGCGGTTAAGCCGCACCAGAGGAGTATTGCCGATGGAAAGGGGATTATTCTGATAAATTCTGGACATATACGTTCTCCTTGCCCGCCTTGGCGATGCTGTGTGCAATCCAGATTGTATGGTTCAGCCGTGTCGGGCGGGCATGACACCTCTGTCCCGGCATTAACTACATTAACTCGACTGACTAAGTGATAATAACAGAACTCCTGAAAGGCAAGACCTGATGCAAAAATATTTCTGCCCGCTGGGAAGAGGCGCAGATAAACCCGCATCAAATGCTGAAATCGGGGATAGCTGCCGCCTGAGCGTCCACAAGATCCTGAAGCGTCGTGCCGCCGTATACGTTTTCCAACGCCTGCCGCGCCCGCTGCCACAAAGGCATGAACACGCAGTCCGGCCCAAGGGAGCACTTGCGTACAGGGTTGTCGCCCTCGCAATCAAAAGGATGCACGGGGCCGTCCAGAAAACGGATAACTTCGAGCGTGGTGATCTGGCTGGCAGACCGGGCCAGCATAAAGCCGCCAGCCTTGCCTCGGCGGCTGTCCACAAAGCCGCCGCGCCTAAGCTGGTTGAGGATATTTTCAAGAAAACGCGGGGGAATGGCCTGCGCTTCGGCAATCTCCTGAATGCGCGTGGGGCCGCTACCCGTGCGCTTGGCAAGCTCGAACAGGGCGCGCAAACCGTATTGGCACTTAAGTGAAACGCTCATGAGTAATCCTTGCGGGAAAAAGGCGGTGCAACCGCAGGAATAAATCAGCCGAAGCTTACGGTCTCGCCGGGGGTCATTTCCACACAACGGCAGGGCAGGTGCAGATTTTCAATCTCTGCCCTGAACCCGGCTGCGCTCTGCGCCAGCACAGGGAACGTTCCCCAATGCATGGGAACAGCAGCCTTGCAGCGCAACAGTTTGCAAGCCAGGGCAGCCTGACGCGCATCCATGGTAAACACGCCGCCCACAGGCAGCAAGGCAACGTCTATGCTGTAAAGCTGGCCCCATAGCTCCATCCCGCTAAAAACACAGGTATCACCCGCATGGTATACGGTGAGGCCATCGGGCATACGCACAATGTAGCCCGCCGGAGCGCCCGAATCGCTGGAATGGTAGGCCTGCGTCATGGTCATGCTCACACCCTTGTGGGTCAGGGTGCCGCCCATATTAAAGCCGATGCCGTTGAGAATCTGCTCTTGGGGCACACCAGCCTCGGCCAGTTTGCCCGCCGTGCCCACAATGGCCCCCAGTTGCGCGCCGGTGCGGCGGCACAGGGACACGGCATCACCCACATGGTCGCCGTGATCGTGGGTCACCAGCACAATATCCACATCACCTGCAGCGCTGGGTGATACTCCCGCAGAAGGAGCAAAAAAAGGATCAATAATCACCTGCGCGCCAGGCGCGCTGATTTTGAATGCCGAGTGTCCAAACCAGGTTATGTCGCTCATGCTGCCTCCAGCGTAAGACTTTAACAATTCAGAAAATACGTACCGGGAAGGAACAGAAGACGGCAAATGAAGGAGAAGTGGCGTGGTACCGCCTTTTGCTTGCGCTATGCCTGGCCTGTCCAGCGGGCAAGACCATGCGCTAGCCCCACCTGATCAAAGATGCGGCCGCAGAACTGCTCCAGCAGTTCCTCCACGCCAGCAGGCCGCAGATAAAAACAGGGAGAAAACGGCATGATCACCGCGCCAGCCTCGCGCAAGGCAAGCAGATTGCGCAGATGTATGGCAGAGAGCGGGCTTTCGCGCGTAACCATCACCAGGGGCAAGCGCTCCTTCAGCGCCACATCCGCAGCCCGGTGCACAAGGTTGCGCGTGGCGCCGCTGGCGATGGCCCCGACTGTCCCCATGGAGCACGGCACAAGCAGCATGGCCGCCGGTTCGCTGCCGCCTCGCCACCACGAGCCGCTGGCCGGGCCTGCGCCCAAATCTTCTGCGGCATATACGGTATGCGCCAGCGCCGTGAGCAGATCGGCATCCGCGCCGCATTCCGCCCGCAGCACCGCCCGCGCGCCATCGGAAACCACGCAGTGGGTGCGCACATCGGGCATGGCCGCCAGCAGCCGCATGAGGCACAGGGCAAGGGGCATACCGCTGGCCCCGCTCACCCCAACAAGAATATCACGCATGCATTCTCCGCATAAAATATCACAGAGCTATTGCCCCTCAGCCTGATTTTTACCGCACATTGCTACGGCGCGCAAACCCGCCCGACCCCGTGCGCTTGCGGGAAAGGGCGCGCGAGTTGGTAGCCCTTCGATTCTGGCCCATGCCTTGACAGCCGCCAGCACAAAGCATATCAGAAATGTTCTTATGCGCTCGTAGCTCAGTTGGATAGAGCGTTGGCCTCCGGAGCCAAAGGCCGTGAGTTCGAATCTCGCCGGGCGCACCATCAAGAATTCAAGCGGTTAGCTGTAAAAAGCTAGCCGCTTTTTTCGTGGGCTATGTCAGTTTGTGGGCTCTAGAACAAAGACGGGGGCAAGCCCCTTCAAAGGGCCGTTTTTCCGAACCGCGTTTTGGTATAATTTGTGGCCCCATTGAACCATTCATTTATCTATAGTATTCAACGTGCCACGTTCAAATACTTTAAGCGGGAGACACATGCGTCACTTATCTTTTATCCTAATTATATTACTGGCATTATGTGGTTGCACAAAACGACTGACAGATTTTGGTCCGCCCGAATTCGGTACTATAGAGCGCGGTGAAACTGTGTATATTGTACCGGATCGTGGAATGCTTCATGACGATGACCGAAGAGAAGGCTACGGCATGCCTGTAGATAGCACACGATATCCAGACATTGAAGTCCAGTTAGCGAAAATGTTCCAGAAATCCTTTACCCCATTTACAAAGCGGGCCATTATCGGTGATCGACACGTGCCATGGTACAAAGCCAATGAATTCGCCAAGGCCAACAATGCGCGTTATATAGTATACCTGTATTTGTATACCGCGCAGACTTCACGTCTTAATGAAAAAGACCCACAACGATATATGATAGTTACCATCCAGGTCCAGGATTTAAAAATTTCTTCTTTGTCGCGATTCATATCTGTGCGCTTTGAATTGGGTATTATTAATCCCCAGGATGTCACCACGATGTTATGGAAAGATTTTCAGCCAGCGTTTAACAAGATTGCGAAACTCTTATTCGAAGGAGAACCCTGCTCACGCATAATTCTGTGACCAGAGGATTGGTATGGGGGTTGTTTTTATAGTCAGAAACAGGGCCGCAGTGGTGCAGGATTGATTTGTGACGGCACTACAGCCGCCCTGCGTGAAATATTCTCGCCATTCCTGCCATATTTTGATGCACGCGCTTACGAACCGTGCATTATCGGCACGGCAACTTCTTACCTTCATGGCAAAGCCGCCCGTTTTGCACGCGACTGGCGAACCCCGCTGGCCGTAGCAAGCATGCTGCACCACTCACCCGAGCCTGCTGACCACAGTCTAGAGTCTGGCCCGAACCCTGGTTTCCACGTCCAGCTTTTGCTGCAAGTCGGCAATGGCTACTTCAGCTTTTTCAATGGTGCCGCACAGCCCGCCGAGCAACGAAAACGCGCCGCCTGCCAGAAATTCCGCATTTTCCACTGTTCCCGCATAGGGGCTGCCGCCAAGGCGTTGCCAGCGGGCATAGTCCCGCTGCCATTCAGGAAAACAAGTGGCGGTGAGGCCGTCATTCCACAGCTTGTACGCTCCAAAGGCATGCACCACTGGCGCAAAGGCCGCCGTCGGATTACGCGGATGCGCGTTGAAGCCCTGCGGCAGTTGAAAAACGCTCTGTGGATACTGCCGCAGCAGCATCTGCGCCAGCAGATTAAAGGCCGCCTGATCAGGGTAGCGCAACTTTGCGCCGTGACGGCACACAAATTCCAGGCAGCCCTGACGCAGGGCCTCCGGCGCTGGCAAATCATTGCGAAATACAATGACGCCCGAATTCAGGTTGTCTGCGCCTCCGTCAAAACCCTCAATGGGTTCGTGCAGATTGATCCGCGCGGGTTTGGCCCCCGGAGGGTCGGAAAACTCCGGATCTTCCAGCGCCAGCCCCAGAGGGCCGCAATCAAACAGCCCTTCCAGATTATCCTGAATCAGCACATCTGCATCAAGCCATACGACAGACGTATAGCGTTGCAACAGGTCAAAACAGTCAAATTTGGCCAGCCTGAGCGGCAAAAAGGCCTCCAACGCCCCAGCCGTCAGCTCTGCGGGAACAGGCGCAAAGGGCACAAGCTGCGCACCAAGATTTTGCAGTATCGCGGCATCGGTTTCCAGCAGGGAATCATCGCAAAAAACGATGATGTCGGCCACTATCCCCGGATTATGCCGCCGAAGCGCCAACAGCACCGTGCCAGCGGCAAAGGCCCAGTTACCGGTTACTCCTGTGACCACCGCGCGGGGGAACCTTACGTCAATGCGGCCTTCAAATGCATCATGCATGGCTGGCTCCTGATGTCGCTTGTACAGCCCGCAGGCTGCCCCAATGTCCCCGGCACAAGACCGGAAAAAGCCCGTTTCAGACGGGGCAGTCTGGTTACCCCGGCCTGAAACGGGCCAACAATGCTTTATCCGCCAGTCTCTCCTACCGCGAGGCAGCAAAAATGGCGACAATATCGGGCGGCAGCAGTTTTTTTACGCTGCCGATGTGGGTTTTGCCCACAAGGGCCTTCTCGGCCATTTCGGCGATCTGCGCATCAGTGGGCGCAAGATTCAGCTCTTTCAGCGAGGTAGGCATGTGCAGCGAGCGGAAAAACCGCTCCATGGCCTCAATGCCCCGCAGGCCCGTGATGGTTTCCGTTTCCGCCGGGGTAACGCCCATGACCCGTTCCGCAAACAGGGCAAAGCGGTCAGGCCGAAGGGGCAGCACATGGCGCGCCCAGCTGCCCCATATGGCAGACAGCCCCGCACCGTGCGCCACGTCAAACATGCCGCTCAGCTCGTGTTCGATCATGTGCGTGGCCCAGTCGCCGCCGTCAGAACCGCAGCCGGTCAGTCCGTTGTGCGAGAGGCTGCCAGCCCACATGACTTCAGCTCTGGAGTTGTAGTTGGCCGGATCATCCCGCAGCACGGCGGCATGGTGCATGACCACGCGCATGAGGCCCTCGCCGATGCTGTCCGTTATGTCCATGTTCGAGCCATGCCCGAAGTAGCGTTCCATGGTATGCATGAGAATATCCACGCAGCCGCAGGCCGTCTGAAAGGGCGGCAGAGACATGGTCAGCTCCGGATTCATGACGGCAAAGGCCGGGCGGGCCATATCCGTTTTGAAGCTGCGCTTGAAGCCGTTTTCCTCGTTGGTCACAACGGTCGAACTGCTCATCTCGCTGCCAGCGGCGGCGATAGTTACCACGCAGCCGATGGGAAGGCAGGCATCCGGCTTGCGCTTGCCCATGTAATAATCCCACACGTCCCCCTCGTTGGCGGCGCCGTAAGCAATGGCCTTGGCCGAGTCGATGACGCTGCCGCCGCCCACTGCCAGCACAAAATCCACCCCTTCGCTGCGCGCCAGTTCAATGCCTTCGCGGATCAGCGAAAGCCGGGGGTTGGGCACTACGCCGCCAAGGGTGACAAAGGACAGTCCTTCAGCCTGAAGGGACGTTTTTATCTTGTCCACAAGGCCCGAACGCAGGGCGCTCTGCCCGCCAAAGTGGATGAGCACCTTGCGGCACTTGCAGGCTTTGACAAGTGCGCCGGTCTGCTGCTCTGTATTTTTGCCGAAAACAACCCTGGTGGGCGTGTAGTACGTAAAATCGTGCATGGTAATCCTCCTGACTGTAAAAAACGCGCGAGCGTCCCAAAGCGCCGGGCCAGGGCGTAAGCATCAGATATTTTCTGCCAGCGCCGCGAGCGAAAGTGTACGCAAAAGTCTGCCTGTCTGATCCGCCTGTGCTGCATCCCCCGAGGCTTCGCGCAAAATGCGCGCCATAAAAACGAGCATATGCCGTTGCATATGTTCATCGTGCCCATAACGGGCAGTCCAGGCCTGCCAAAGGGTATCAAGCCAGAGCAGCGCAGCTTCCGGCTCCGTTGGCCCGCCATAGATCAGCCCTGCGTGCAGTGCAGCCTGTGCGCCTGTCGCCCTGATACCCAGCGGAGGAAACATATGCCCCTGCAAGGCGCGCATGTGCCACTGGCGGGCATTGGCTGCTGGCGTATAGCGGTAGAGCAGCAGCGGCTCTTGCAAATTGACCGCCTGCAATCCGGCCTTGAGCAGTGCATCGGCCCAAAAGGCCACGTCCTGCGCTCTTGCCAGGGCAGCGTCATAGCGTAAGCCAACGGCGCGCACCGCGTCCAGCCGCAACAGGGAGCAACCGTTGGGAACTGGCGCGCCAAACAGTGCCGCCGCCCTTGTCGCCCCCGGCTGCTCTGGAAAAAGCTCAAGCGCGTCGGACTGACCAAAGTATTGGATGCCCGCCCCGCAGATGTGGATATCGGGCTGAGCCTCAAGACAGGAATGCTGCGCTTCCAGCCGATGGGGTATGGCAATGTCGTCCGCGTCCATCCACGCCAGATATCTGCCGCGCGCACGGCCCAAGGCCATATTACGCGCTGTGGGGCGGCCCTTGTTGACAGACAGCCGCTCTACACGAATTCTTTCGTCGTCAATGGACTGCACCAAGGCAAGCGTATTGTCTGTGGAGCCATCGTCCACCACCAGCAGCTCAAAGTCTTCAAAGCTCTGGGCAAGTATGGAATCTATTGCTTCGCGCAGATGGGCGGAGGCATTATAGGCAGGCATGGCCACTGTGATTTCTGGCTTGGACGTGCTCACTTGCCTTCCCCCCGCACCTGCCTGTACATGACGGCCACATTGTCACGGCTGACGCCCAATTTGGGTTCTGACTTGCACAGGGCAGGCAACCTGCGGCAATACTCCAGCGCTGTTTCCATCATCCGGGCTGCGCGGGCAAAAATATTGATAGTTTTAAGCATCCAGTTGCGACACTGGGCAAGCTCTGCTTGCCGGGCCTCGCCCAAACGGTTCTTGATTGCAGACAGAATCCTCTGCGCGCAGGCTTCCAGATTGCCCGCAGGCAGGGAGACAAATCCGGGTGCGGGGCAAACAGCGCCAAGGTTGGGTGCAGCAAGTCGTGTACGTTGTGCCGACGTTGCCGTCTTGCTGGAACAGACTACGGAAACAAGGCCTGGTTTCTCAGGCATGGGGAATGTGCGCAATTCATCAAGATTGCTGAATTTACTTATATTTTTTCCTGATGAACGTTCGACGCCGTAGTGCCAGCTCAGACAGGGGTTGCTGATGACCATGCTGCGCCGCTCAACGCCGCGCAAATCATAAGGCGACACCACCGTGCCGAACTGACCGAGGTAGGATCGGGGGTATTTTTTGATTTCCGGCGGTTCGGTGACAAAGAGGATACGCCGTTCACGGGGCACTGTGGTACTGAAACCCGTAGGGGCTTCATCAAAAACCACAAGCCATGCACTGGAAGTTTCTGCCGAAGTGGGAAGTGAGGGAAAAGAGCAGGAGGCTGGCGAGGCCAGCACAAATTGCACACGGCCCATAGCGCCGTTGCCGTCTTCTGTCTGCCGCATCCAGGGCCAGGCCTCGGGGATGGTGGCAAAATAGCACAACAGGGTGGAACTTTCAGCCACAAAAGCCTCGCAATGACAAGGCCCCGGCCCGCTTTTTCCTGGTCAGAGGCCGGTTAGCAACACCCTTTGCTCAGGACGCATCGGCAACGGATGTTGAAAATCACTTTAATGCTCAACTGCGTAGATATTGCGGAACACAACGCCATTTTCCTGGCTGCGCACTTCAAGAATGACCTGGGCGTTGGTAAGGCTCATGGGGTGCTCGGCAGAAGCAACCATGACGGCGCGCTTGAACCGGCTGATACGAAAACTGCCCACATCTTCGGGCTCAAAGCGCAGGGAATATTTTTTGCCATCGGCTGTCAGCAAAGTGCCGCTGACTACACCAGAAAGTATCTTCTGGTTGTCGGCATTGCGCAGGTCCAGTGCAATACGCAGCTTGCCGCCCCGTATTTCACGCACTTGCACATTCCCTACCTTGACGTAATCAAGATCAATGGAGGGGAAGTCCTCATGCCCCGGCCCTTCGGTGGTGCGGGCAGCATCGCTGGCCCCGCCCAGAGGCTTTTCGGCAGCAGCCCCGCCAGTAATTGCTGGGCCTTCGCCAGGAGCTTCCGCAGCGGCGCCGCCTGTGCTGAGTCTGCGCAGCACGAGCTCCCGGCCTGGAATATTTTCTTCGCGCAACAGTTCTTCAAGGTGTTCCAGCCGCTCCGCATTGGCCTGCGCCGTCTGCGAATCGCTTTCAAAGCGCAGCACATTGTCCCGCAACTGCACGTTCTGCTGCCACAAAGTCCAGCACAACCATCCCAGAACAGCGCACGCAAGGGGTAGACAGGCCATCACCCCCAGAGCCGCCACAAACCGTCCCCTGCGCACGCGATAGCTGCGCCGGGGGCCGTTATCCCGCATCAGGATTATGCTGAGATTTTCGCGGTACTTCAAACGGTCCTCACGAACTTTGGCGTTTGAAATTTCGGGATGGCCGCACACAACACCTTGTTATGATACCTCGCCATAAAACCGGGCAAACTGTTTGAGCAGCCTTTGCTTTGCCCAATGAGACAAAAAGGCGGAAGCCCCTATTGGCCTGTCGCTCCAATGGGAGCAACTGGCGCGCCAAGAGGTGCCCAGTCTTCTCGGGCGATACGCCAGCCCTTGCCGTCAAAGCGCAGCAAAAGGGTCTTGGTGCCTCTGTCAGTATGGCCGGAACTGTCGGCGTAGACCTGATTCATGTCGGCGCGCAGGCCCTGCTTGTCAGCCACCAGCCGCAGGCCCGTGATCTGAACCAGAGTGGGCTGCACACGCTGCCAGAGCACTTCCTTCTGCTTCTGGATATTCTTTGCGCCCCAACGCCCCTGCTGGATGGCATCGTCCGCATAGTATTCAATGTACTCGTCCAGACGTCCAGCTTCCCAGGCCTTACGCCATTTTTCAACCATAGCGCTGGCGGCGTCGCTGACCTGATCCAGATAATCCGCAGCAAGACCAAGTTCTTCTGGCTTGAACTGCGAAGCAACAATGCGGAAATCTCCCTTGTCGTCCCTGCTCCACCAGAAGGAACGCACACCCTGCTCCATGCCGTTGGGGGCCACCACAAGCTGTTCGCAATGGCTCACAGCCAGTGGACCCTGAATCTCCAGCTTGGGCTTGCGGCTTATAAGACGCAGCCACGGCACCGCAAAGCGGCGATCAAATTCGCGCATGGTCGAATTATAGGAATACCCGCGCGGTGTTCCGGCTTCGCGGTTGTACCTGGCCTGATCGTAAAGGGCGGCGATGTTGGTCGAGCGCGCGGCAAAATCCGCATTCCAGGCCTGCACGGCCTTTTCCAGAGCGGCGCGGACTTCCGGTGTAAGGGTCAGCTGCGGGGCTGCCGCTGCCGTGGGAGTGTTGGGCTGTGTTGGCGCAGCAATGGGAGCCTGAACAGATGTCGGTGCAGGCAAGTTAACAGCCTGCTGGGCTTCTGCGGGCTTTACCGCCTGATCGGCAGGTTTGGCAGGCGCGCCCTTGGGGGCGGATTCCACTTCGCTGCGGGCCGCTTCTTCCATTGCCGGACGAGCGCCCCAGTTCACTTCTGCCGGGGGTGTTGCGCTGCTGCGGCGGGGCACCAGGGGATCATTGGCCGCCATGAGCTTGTCGCCCTGACCAGCCCTGGCGGTAGCGGCTTTGTCCTGCGAGGGTTGCGGCGCGGCGAGGGCCGTGGCCTCCGCCTTTTCAGGCGCGGCTTCTGGCATATCCAGCCGGGGGCGCTGCGGCGCTTCGGAAGAAGCATCGCTGACCTGCTGCAAAGGCGCTTCGGCCACAAGCTGGCCTTTCTGGAAATCGGCGCGCATACCCAGATCGCGCGGCGCCCATTCCATACCAACAATGCGGAACTTCTGGTCGTTACCGCGCTGCCAGTACAAACGGCGCACACCCTCAGTGGAAAGATTGGATGCCGTATAGAGCTGCTCAGACCAGGTCACCCAATACCCCGGCCCTTCCAGCACGTTGATCTTGCGATTGAAAATCTTGATGAACTGGAGCGACTTGAACAGACGCTCCTTGTTCTGCCGAAAGGCCGTGAAATTCTCCGTCATGGCCTTGGAATAGGCATCGGGATTATAATAATCAAACATCTTGACCGAACGGGAGGCCCAGGCATTGCTCCAGTTCTGCATCAGGCGGCGCAGTTCGTTGGCAGTGCTGCTGTCGGGGCGGGGCTGGGCGGTCTCGTCCATCTTATCGGCCAGAACCACTGCCGTGCCAGGCGTCAGCTGCGGCCCAACCTCGTCGATTTCCTTAAGCCCGATGGCCACGCAACCACGGGTGGAGAGCGGTTCAATGCCAAAACCCTTGCTGTGAATCCAGATGCCGTGGCCGGTTTTGCCGCGCAGACGATCCACGGGGTTGGGATAATTCAGGGTATAGGCGATGCCGCCGTATTCCTTGAAATCCAGCCCGCTGGCAATCTTGTATTCCACAAAGTAGATGCCTTCGGGCGTACGCAGATCGTTGAGCGCCTGCTTGTCGCCGGGCAACTGGCCTGTGGTGCAGGGAAAGGAGTATTTGAGCTTGAGGGGGCTTTTTTTCTCAAAAAACATGAAGGTCTGGCGCTTTTTGTCCACAGCCACCAAATGCGTAGGAAGCCCCTCATTGTACAGAGAGGCTTGCCATTCTTCGGCCTGCGCCAGATGCGGAGCGGCAAGGGGGCAACCAATGCCAAAGGCCATCAGCAGTCCCAGGGCCATGCACCTGACAAGGCAATTGGCCAGACAACCGACCATGGGCCTGACAATGGAACTGACCGCAGAGCCCGCCAGACGTTGCGACAATGCCACCGGGGGCAAGGCGCGCGGGTCGGTGGGGACCTTAACGCGCAAGGTCCACCAATTCCGCACGGGTAAAGAGCGCAAGCAGGTCATATCCCGCCTCACGGAGCTTTTCCCGGCCACCTTCCTCCCGATCCAGAATGGCGCAAACCGCCACAATGGACAGGCCAGCATCAGTAATACGATCGCAGGCCTTCAGCAGAGAACCGCCGGTGGTAACAACGTCTTCAAGCATGGCTACGCGGTCGCCCGCGCAGAAATTGCCCAGCCCTTCAACAAACTGCCCTGTGCCGTGCCCTTTGGCTTCCTTGCGGACCAAAAGGCCGTTCAACGGTCTGCCCTGCTCGTGCGAGATGACCGTGGTGGCTGCAACCAGAGGGTCAGCGCCCATGGTCATGCCGCCCACACCCTTGATGTCCATTTCGCGGAGCATGTGGTTGAACAGGGTTCCAATAAGCCACGATCCTTCGGCGTGGAGCGCCGTGACGCGGCAGTCAAAATAATAATCGCTTCTGCGGCCTGATGCCAGCACAAAATCTCCCTCGCGGTATGATTTTTCTACCAGCAGGCGGGCAAGGCGGCGCTTGAGCGCCAGCAGTTCTTCAGAAGAAAGAGTTTGCATGACAGCTCCTTACGCCTTGTTGGCCGCAGCGTTCTTGAACACCCGGGCAAAAATTTCGTCTTCGTGTTGCAGGTAGTACGAAGGATCAAAAAGCTCGGCAAGCGCAGCTGCGCCCAGCCGCCCGCTCATGTCGGCATCGTTGCGCACCAGATCGGGGAAGGGAGTGCGGCTTTCCCAGCTCTGCATGGCAAGGCGCTGCACGGCTTCATATGCCTGCTGACGCGGAAGCCCGGTGGCAATAAGGGCCGTCAGCACACGCTGCGAAAAATACAGACCGTAAGAACGCTCCATATTTTCACGCATGCGCTCGGGCTTGACCACCAGCCCTTCAAGCAGTTTGGTGAGGCGGGTCAGCACGTAGTCGGCCAGAATGGTGGAATCGGGCATGATAACCCGCTCCACGGAAGAATGGCTGATGTCGCGCTCGTGCCACAGGGCCTGATTTTCCAGCGATGCAAGAGCGTTGGTGCGCAAAAGGCGCGAAAGGCCGCTCATGTTTTCTGCCGAGATGGGGTTCTTTTTGTGCGGCATGGCCGACGAACCCTTCTGCCCCTTGGCAAACCCTTCTTCCACCTCGAGCACTTCCGTGCGTTGCAGGTGGCGCAGTTCAACGCACAGGCGCTCCACGCCGCCAGCCAGCACGGCAAGCGAGGTGAAGAAGTGGGCGTAACGGTCGCGCTGAATGATCTGGGTGGAGTGCGGATCAACCTCAAGTTCAAGATAGCTCAGGGCGCGCTGCTCAAGCTCGGGCGACAAAAATGCGTAGGTGCCCACCGCGCCGGAGATTTTGCCCACGCGCACGCTTTCAATCCCGGCTTCAACCCGGGCAAGGTGCCGCTCGAACTCGGCGTAAAATCCAGCCATTTTGAGCCCGAAACTGGTGGGTTCCGCGTGGATGCCGTGGGTGCGGCCCATGCACAGCACACCCTTGTGGCGGCGGGCCAGACTTTCAATGGCGGTCAGGAGCGCGCGGATGTCCTTGAGGATCAGGCGCCCGGCCTGCATGAGCAGAAGGGCGTTGGCCGTATCCACGATGTCTGAGGAGGTACAGCCCAGATGGATGTAGCGCGCGTCTTCCGCGCCAACCTTTTCTTCAAGCGAGGTCAAAAAGGCGATGACGTCGTGGCGGGTCACTTCTTCAATGGCCAGGATGCGGTCCACATCAATGGAAGCCTTGGCCTGAATATTTTCCACCGCAGCGGCGGGGATGCGCCCCATGTCGCTCCAGGCCCGACAAACGGCCACTTCAACATCAAGCCATGCCTGATAGCGGTTCTCAAGGGTCCAGATACGGCCCATTTCCTGACGGGTGTAGCGATCAATCATGGCTGCCTCATGAGGCCGAGCTGGCGGCTTTGGTGGGTGCCGACGCTGCGGACCCTGTGGTTGGCGTAGGGGCGGGGGCCGCCTTGGCGGCGCTGTTTCCAGAATCGGGTGCAGATACGGAGGCCTTTTCGCCCGCCGTACCGCCGGAAGCGGGGGCGGAGGAACCGCCGGAGGTGCCGGAGGAAGAGGCCGTTGAGCCGCCCTCTTCCGTGACGCCCTTGCGGTAGCCATAGTCGCTCACATACCAGCCGCCGCCCTTAAGGACGAACGAGGTGTGCGACATAATGCGGGGCGAAGGCTCACCGCACTTGGGGCAGGGTTCCTGCCCGTGGGATTCCGATGCCTTGACCCATTCCTCAAACGTATGCTGACACTTGGGGCACTGATATTCGTAGATAGGCATGGTAACACTAAAAAGGCCATGACACGGCATGCTGCCGCGCTGACCGCTGCTGCTTGTTTGCGCCCCGCGCGGCTGCCAGGAGGCAGCCGGGCCGAGCACCATATGTGACGGCGCGTCAATTCGCAGCCGTCGGAACGCCGGTTTCCCGTGTCCGAAGCTTAGGCCTTGGCAGCCTTGGCTTCGCGCACGCGCTGCTTCAGACGCTCTTCACGGCGCTTACGGCGGCGATCCAGTTCTTTCTTACGCTCAATTTTCTTATGTGCCATGATTCCCTCCAGGGGCAAGCCCCGTTAATATAAGTGGGTATTCATATGCTCTTTGATCGGCAAAGTCCAGCCCCGAGCCACATTCCGGGCCGAAAACACTGA
>NZ_DASQOG010000156.1:0-8332 GCF_035644575.1 Desulfovibrio sp.
TCCTCCGCAGTAGCCTGCTGTATAAGACGCGGGCGCGCCGGGGCAGTCCCGGCGGTTGCCGCAAGAGCAAAAATCTACTGAAAATGACCGCATATGGCAAGCAATTGCGCCAGTGGGAGAAAGAATATCCACAATTGCGGGCGCATGGAGCGAGCGCATGGAACAGGCAAGGGGGATGCGCGGCGGGCGGGGCGGGTAAGGATGCCTGAAAACTGTCCAATAATAAGGGCTGGCCCTGCGGATGGCGATGCCGTATGTTCAGGGCCAGCAAACAAGTATTTATGAGGCCGGAATTATGAGCGAAACATATGTGCTGGGCATTGACGCCGGGGGTACGCATACCGATGCTGTACTGCTTGCCTGCGATGCCGCCGCAGAAGAAATGGTTCCGGACGGGACGGGCGCAGATGGATTTGGCGCCGAAGCGTTGCCCTCCGCCCGGCTGGTGGCCAGCGCCAAGGCGCGCACCCGTCACGACAATCTGCCCGCGTCTGTGCGCGAGGTGCTCGCCGCCCTGGCAAAGGCTGCCCCTGACTGCGATTTTGGCGCTGTTTCACGCGTGACCCTTGGGGCAACCCTTGCCGTCAACGCCCTGGTGCAGGATCGCGCAGATCCAGTGGGGCTGGCCCTTTCCGCAGGGCCGGGGCTTGACCCGCATCGTTTTGCAATGGGCGCGCATGTCTGCGTTGTTCCCGGCGGGCTGGATCACCGGGGCGTGGAGGTCAGCCCCCTGCGCACAACCCCCTTGCCTGCGGCTGTCAAGGAATGGGAGGCGGCGGGTGTTGCCGCCGTGGCCTGCGTGGGCAAATTCTCGCCCCGCAATGCCGCCCACGAACTGGCCATGAGCGAGGCCGTGCAGTCGGCTGCGCCGCAGATGTCCATAACTGTGGGGCACAGGCTCTCGGGGCGGCTCAACTTTCCCCGGCGCATGGCTACCGCCTATTTCAACGCCGCCGTGCAGCGCCTGCACAATGAATTTCTGGACGCCGTGGAGGCGGCCCTTGCCGAAGCTGGCATTACAGCCTCAGTGCGTCTGCTCAAGGCGGACGGCGGGGCGGTGCCGCTGCCGCTTTCGCGCCGGGAGCCGGTGCAGTCCATACTTTCCGGCCCTGCGGCCAGCGTCATGGGCGTGCTCGCCCTGTGCGGCGACAGCAAGACCATGCGGCAGGGCTGTTCCCTGCTGCTCGATATGGGCGGCACAACAACAGATATGGCGCTCTTTGTGGACGGCTCCCCGGTGGTGGACAGGGACGGCATGCTGCTCAAGGGGCGGCGCACCCTTGTGCGCGCTCTGGCTTCGATTTCCATCGGCGTGGGCGGCGATTCGCTGCTTACGCTGGATGCCGCGCCCGGCGCTATGCGTCCGGTTCAGGTCGGCCCCTTGCGTGAAGGCCCGGCCATGGCCTTTGGCGGTTCACGGCCCACCCTGCTGGATGCTCTGAACGTATTGAATTCTGCTGTTGACCGGGCTGGTGCGCAGGGTATCGATGGCGGGGATGCCGTGGCGGGTGATGTGGCAGCATCCATGGCGGGCATTGCCGCACTAGCCGCAGAATGCAGTCTGTCCCCTGAATCTCTGGCCCAAATGGCCGCAGACGATGCCCTTGCGCAGGTGGCCGCTGCAGCCCGCGCCCTGACCGATGGCATCAACGCCCGTCCCATTTACACTCTGGCGGCGCTCAAGGCCGTGCGCGAGGCCCGCCCGCAGCACGTGTGGCTGGTGGGCGGCCCTGCGGCCTGCGTTGCCCGGCGCATGTCCACAGCTCTGGACATGCCCGTGGAAACTCCCCCGCATGCGGATGTTGCCAATGCCGTGGGCGCGGCCCTGACCCTGCCCACAGACGCGCTGGAACTCTACGCCGATACTGGGCGCTGCGTGCTGACAATCCCGGCGCTGGAACTGACCGAGCGCATCGGCAAGGGCTACAGCCTGAGCGAAGCCCGTCAACGGGCCAGCGTCCTGCTGCGCGAAAGGCTGGAGGCGGCTGGCGTCAGCGGCGCGCGGGTGGAAGTGACTGAGGCCGACATATTTGCCACGCTGGATGACGCAGGTTTTGGGAGCAAGGATATTCGCGTTGTTTGTCAGGTTGTTCCCGGCCTCTCCGCCAAGATAGGCTAGGTGAGCGGGTGCGCCGTGCGTGTCTTTTTCCTTTCGGCTGCGTCAGCTCCGGTTTCCATTTCGGTCGAGTACCGCAATGTACACTCCCTGCATGAAAACCGAAGCTTCCTTGCCGAAAGAAAAAATCCAGCGCACGGCGCACCCGCTCACGAAGAGATAAGGGCGTTCAGAACTTCGGCGGAGAGCAAAAGGCACTCAGTGCAGACATGCTCTGTTGGGGTGAGTTGCAAAGAATTGAAGCCCCTATTTACCGAAAGTGACACGAGAAGCGCGGCGGATTGATATGAAAAGTCCTCAGGGATACACCATTGAGCAGGCCACGGCAGGTCATGTGCCCCTGCTGGCGGCCATCGAAGTTGCCGCTGCGGGGATTTTCCCTCAAGGCTCCATACCGGATCACATCCGTTCCGATTTCACGCCTGTGGACAAACTGCATGAAGCTGTTCAAGACGGCCTTCTTTGGGCGGCCCTTGACCATGCGGGCAATCCTGTGGGTTATGCCTATGCGCGGCTGATTGATCATGCCGCCCTGCTGGCCCAGATTGACGTGCACCCCGACCACATGCGCAAAGGCATAGGCGCAGCGCTCATCGGGCAGGTTGCAGGGCGCTTGCGGCAGCGCAGAATGCCCGCCCTTTATCTGACAACGTTTACCCACGTGCCCTGGAACGCGCCATTTTACGCCCGCCTGGGCTTCACGGCGCTGGATGATGCGGACATGCCCCGGTTTCTCAAGGATATTCTTGAAGAAGAAAAGCGCTGCGGCCTGATCAACCGCGTTGGCATGCGCCTGCCCCTCGCGGGGGAGGCATAGGTCTGTTTGCCACGGCAACACGGCTGGCACTCCCAGTTTGAGCCATTCACCTTATTACCACCAGTCAGCTACACCATGCAGATAGTTCTTTTTGAGCCGGAAATCCCCCCCAATACAGGCAATATCGCCCGACTGTGCGCCGCCACGGATACCACCCTGAACCTCATTGAGCCTCTGGGCTTCAAGCTCGAAGACCGCTACCTCAAGCGCGCGGGGCTGGATTACTGGCCCAACGTGCGGCTGCGCGTCTGGCCCGATTGGGCCGCCTTTGCGGCGCAGGGGCAGCAGGGCGCGCGCCTTGTGCTGACCTCGGCCAAGAAAGGGCAGGTCAGCGCCCCGGCGCACCAGTTTGCCTTTGAGCCGGAGGATTGCCTCGTGTTCGGGCCGGAAACGCGCGGCCTGCCGCAGGAAATTCTGGCTCTTTCGCCCTACCGCATCCGTATTCCCATGCTGGAGGGCCGCGTGCGCAGCCTCAACCTGTCCACCTCGGCGGGCATTGTGCTGTACATGGCCCTGGCCCGCACCGGCCTTATGGAGGACTGGGCGTGAGTCTGGCGCAGCTGTTCCCCTATTCCGTGTGGGAATGCTGGTGGCTCGCTCCCGTAGCTCTGATTTTTGATCTCTGGTTGGGCGACCCTGACCTGCCGTGGCGGCACCCTGTCTGCGCGGTAGGTAAGCTGCTGGACTGGCTGGAAGCCCCGGCGCGGCTCTTTATGCGCAAGAACGGGCCGGATGCCGAACGCCAGCGCGGGCGCTTTGCCGGGGCTGTTGCCCTGGCAGTGCTTGTGGGCCTGACAGGTGTTGCGGCATGGGGACTGGTTTCCTTGCCGGTGCTTGGGCCGCTGCTGGCCCTGTATCTGGCCTGGGCCGGGCTTGCCCTGGGCAGCCTGCTGCGCACCGGGCAGGAGGTGCTGCGCCGGGTCGAACACTATGACGAGCCGCAAGCGCGCGAAGCGCTTTCGTGGCTGGTCAGCAGGGATACATCCAGCATGGATCGCCCCCTCATGCGCAAAACCCTGGCGGATACGCTCTCTGAAAATCTTACGGACGCCTTTATGGCTCCTTTTTTCTGGCTGCTCGTGGGCGGGCCTGTGGCCATGTGGTGCTACAAGGCCGTGAGCACAACCGATTCCATGTGGGGCTACGTGACGGAAAAGTGGCGCTGGCTGGGCTTTGCCGGGGCGCGCGGCGACGATGCGCTGGCCTACGTTCCTGCCCGTTTGTCGGCCTGCGCGGCCTGTCTTGCGGACAGATGCGCGGCCATCTGCGAGCAGCATCTGCGTTTTTTGCCCGTTCGGCTGCGGCCCGTGCGCCGGTGGCAAGGCCGCTGGCCCGGTTTTCGGGTTGTGGCCCGACAGGCCGTGGGCATGCCAAGCCCCAATTCCGGCTGGTCCATGACAGTCTGCGCATGGTTGTGCGGCGCGCGCATGGGCGGGCCGTCCGTGTACTTCGGCACGCTGACGCCAAAACCCTGGCTTGGCCCGGAGCAGGACGAGGCCGCGCCCTGGGATAGCAAGCGCTTGCTGGCGCTTTGCGAACTCTTGCGCTATAGCGCCTTGTGTGGGGGACTGACGCTCTGGCTGTGCTTCCTGGTGGTCAGTCTGCCCAATTTTTGAGGAAGATATGTTGTTACTAGCGCTAGGTGTTGTATGCCTGCTGGTGGGTATTCTGGTCGGGCTTACGGGCGTGGGTGGTATTCTTGTTCCCCCGGGGCTGATCCTGCTGAGCGGGCTTGAGCCGCACGAGGCCATGGGGACGGCTCTGGCGTCCTTTTTGCCCATCGCGCTGGTGGGAACCGTCATGTACCGCCGTTTGGGCCATGTGGACTGGTCGCGGGCCACACCCTTTATGATCGGCGGCCTCGCGGCTCTGCCAGGGGCCGTGCTCAACGCCAGCATCAACGCAAAACCGCTGGTGATTTTGCTGGCGGGCATCATCCTGTTTGCGGGCTTTTGCGTATTGCGGCCCCCAAGGGTTGGCGGCAGCGTTTTTTGGCAGGGCAGGGCGGGATTTTTTTTCATCGGGGCGAGTACGGGCTTTCTGGCGGGCATGACCGGCGCTGGCGGGCCGGTGCTTACCATCCCGTGGATGATAGCCGCCGGCGTTGCCCCCATGACGGCTGTGGGCCTTGCCATGCCGTATCAGGTGGTTACGGCCCTGTTTGGCACCTTGGGCAATATAGCTGACGGGCATGTGGATTTTGCCCTGTTGCCCATAGTATGCATCCTTGAAATCGCAGGTTTTGCTGGCGGCGTTGTTCTGGCAAAGCGCACGGCCACGGCCACGTTGCGCACCCTCATAGGCGGCGTGTGCTGTTTGCTTGGGCTGTTCCTGCTTGTGCGGGAGCTGGAGCCTGTCATACTCAAGATGTTTTAACCGGGTTTCGTCCGCCGCAAGGCGACTGTTTCAGGCATTATAGACATTGTCGGGCAGACCGGATCCGGGCTGCCCTTTTGCCGCTAGGCAAGGGTTCCGTCCATTGCATTCCCCGAGGGGGCCGCATGAATATTGCCGCGCTTTTTATCCGCCGCCCTGTGGCCACCGTGCTGATAATGCTGGGCATGCTGTTTTTTGGCGTGTCGGGGTACCGCAATCTGCCCGTAAACCAGTTGCCCACGGTGGATTTCCCCACCATTCAGGTGCAGGCCGAGCTTGCCGGGGCCGACCCGGAAACCATGGCTTCCTCCGTGGCTACGCCGCTGGAAAAAGAATTCTTCACCATTGCGGGCATTGATTCCATTTCATCGGTCAATTCCACGGGCCGCACACGCATCACCATCCAGTTTGCCCTTGACCGCAATATCGATGCGGCGGCTCTGGACGTGCAGTCGGCCATCGGTCTGGCCCAGCGCCGTTTGCCCTCCAACATGACCGTGCAGCCGAGCTTCCGCAAGGTGAACCCCGCAGATCTGCCCATCCTGCAATTGCGCGTATCGTCTGCCACCTTGCCGCTCTATGTGCTCAATGAATACGCGGACACGCTCATCGGCCAGCGGCTCTCCATGGTGGACGGCGTGGCCCAGGTGGTCATTTACGGGCAGAAGCAGTACGCAGTGCGCGTGCAGTTGAACCCGGACGAGCTTGCCACGCGCGGCCTTGGCATTGACGAAGTGGCCGATGCTGTTGCCGCAGCCAACAGCATGCTGCCCACAGGCTCGCTGGAAGGGGCGCACCGTGCCGATTCCATCAAATCTTCGGGCCAGCTTATGAACGCCCGCGCTTTCAGTGACGCGGTGGTGGCCTATCGCAACGGCGCGCCCGTGCGTCTGCGCGATCTGGGCGAAGTGGTGGACAGCTTCAAGCAGGACAAACAGCTCACCTGGAGCAACGGCGGCGCAGCCAGCATCATGCTGGCCGTGGAGCGCCAGCCCGGCACCAATACCGTGCAGGTGGTGGATTCGATCCGTGCCCTGCTGCCCGCGCTGGAAAAACAATTGCCGCCCTCCGCCAAGGTGGAGGTTTTTTACGACCGCTCCGAGTCCATCCGCGAATCCGTGGCGGACGTAAAATTCACGCTGGTGCTCACGGTATTTCTGGTGGTGCTGGTCATATTTATCTTTTTGCGCAACCTGCCCGCCACCATCATTCCCAGCCTTGCCCTGCCCATGTCGGTTATTTCGACCTTTGCCGTCATGTCTGTGCTGGGTTACAGTCTGGACAACCTCTCGCTCATGGCCCTGACCCTTGCCGTGGGTTTTGTGGTGGACGATGCCATCGTCATGCTTGAAAACATCGTGCGCCATCAGGAAATGGGCAAGGATCCGCAGACCGCGGCCTTTGACGGCTCGGCGGAAATTGGCTTCACCATTGTTTCCATGACGCTCTCGCTGGCGGCGGTGTTCATTCCCGTGCTGTTCATGGGCGGCATTGTGGGGCGGCTGTTCCGCGAATTCGCGGTGGTGATCATTGCCGCGATCCTGAGCTCCGGCGTGGTTTCACTCACGCTCACGCCCATGCTCTGCGCTTATTTTTTGAAGGCTCAGGGGCGGAACATGGCCGGGCACAAGCCTGCCGTGAGCGGGCTGTACGGCGCGCTCGAACGATGTTTTGATCGCCTGGCCGACCTGTACGCCCGCTCGCTGGATGTGGCGTTGCGCCATCGGCGCATTACCCTGTTGGCCTCGTTTGGCCTGTTGGCCCTGACAGTATGGCTGGGCATGGTCATTCCCAAGGGTTTTTTGCCTACGGAAGACATGGGCCTGTTGCAGGCCAGTACCGAGGCGGAGCAGGGCGTGTCCTTTGAGGGCATGGTGCGGGCGCAGCACAGCCTTGACCCAATGCTGGAATCATCCACCCATGTGGCGGCCTACAACTCCATTGTGGGCATTGTGGGCGGCAGCCAGAGCATGAACAACGGCATCCTGCTCATGCGGCTGGCAGAGCACGACAAACGCCCCGGCATTGAGGCCGTGGCCCAGAAGCTGCGCAAGGATCTCAACACCTCGCCTTCCATGCGCGTATTTGTGCGTGTGCCGCCCACCATCAGCATTGGCGGCCGCGCCTCCAAGGCCCTGTATCAATACACGCTGTTTGGGCCGGATATGGGTTCGCTTTTTGAAAGCGCCCAACGCATCGAGGATGCCCTGCGCAAGTTGCCGGAATTGCAGGACGTCAACAGCGACCTGCAACTCAAGAATCCTGAACTGCGCGTGACCATTGACCGCAACCGCGCCGCAGCTCTGGGCGTGACCCCGCAGCAGATAGAGCTGGCCCTGCAGTCGGCCTACGGTTCGCGCGAGGTTTCGACAATTTACGCGCCTACGGATGACTATTCGGTCTTTGTGGAATTGCAAAAGCCCTTCCAGAAAGACCGCTCGGCCCTTTCGCGGCTTTATGTGCGCTCCAAGAGCGGAGATCTTGTGCCGCTGGATACTCTTGCCAAGCTTTCCACCGGGGTTGGCCCCATCGCGGTCAACCACAACGGTCAGTTCCCGTCCGTGACCATCTCGTACAACCTGCGCCCCGGTATTTCGCTCAGTCAGGGAGTGGGCGCGGTAGAGGCGGCGGCGCGCCCGCTGCTGCCCGATACTGTAACCGCCGAATCGCAGGGCACTGCGCAGGCCTTTCAGAGTTCGCTCAAAGGTATGGGCTGGCTGCTTGTGCTGGCCATTGTGGTCATTTATCTTGTGCTGGGCATTTTGTATGAAAGCTTCATCCACCCGTTCACCATTCTTTCCGGCTTGCCGTCGGCGGGCTTTGGCGCGTTGGCGACCCTGTGGCTGTTCGGCATGGAGCTTGATCTGTACGGCTTTGTGGGCATCATCATGCTGCTTGGCATCGTAAAGAAAAACGCCATCATGATGCTTGATTTCGCACTGGAAGCGCAGAAGAATGATCCGTCCCTTGACCCGCTGGCGGCCATTACCCAGGGCTGTCATGTGCGCTTTCGGCCTATCATG
>NZ_DASQOG010000157.1:0-44164 GCF_035644575.1 Desulfovibrio sp.
GAACATGGGCAACCTGCACTACGCGCCGGACAAGCTACAGGTGCTGCCCCATGTGGCCCTTTCCGCACAGGACAGGGAAGACCTGCACGTTATACAGGATCATCTTGTGCAGCTTGATTTTCGCTGCGTTCCCACAGAGACAGTTCGAGGCCCCAATGATCAACTTTTCTGATTTATTCGCTGCCGGGGCTCCCTACGCTTTTTTTTTGCCCTGGCTGGCGCTGCGCGTTCAACCTGCATCGTTGGCCTTGTAGACCGCCCCATCTGTCTTGCCCTGTTCGCGGGCTTTTTTACCGGCGACTGGTCGCTGGCACTCCCCCTTGGCATAATCATCGAACTGCTCTGGCTTGACGCGCTGGAACTTGGCAGCGTGGTGCCGCCGTATGGCAGCCTGAGCTTTCTGCTGGTGTTTTCCCTGTGCAGACAGTTTGGGCTGGATCAGCCCGGAATGGCGCTGTTGCCGCTCTTGCTGTCCATGATGGCGGCCTACACGGCAAGCTGGTGTGAACAGCGCCAGCGCATCAGCCTGAACCCGCTGGTGGACGCTGTGGTGGCGTGGGGGAGCGGCAGCGGGGGAGTATCGCCAGGCCGCGTTATTTTGCTGGCCGGGCTGAGCCGGGCCTTGTGGCAGGCGGGGCTGTTTATTTTGTGCTTTGGGCTGATTTATCTGCTGCTGGCGGTGCTTTCTGCGCACCATGCCATACCGGCCCTGCGGGCGGTGACGTGGTCGGCCCTGTATGTGGCGGCCCTGCTTGGGGCAGTGCTGTCGCTGCGCACACGGCAGGCCTATGCCGTGCTTGTGGGCACGCTGGGCGCGCTGGCCCTGCTCATTTGGGGCGGCAACTAGCGGGGGGAGTGGGCAGTAAGAGCAGCCGCGCCGTGCTTAGCTTGACATGACCCTAAAGAATTACTACAAAATCTGGATTGCGCTCGTAGCTCAGTTGGATAGAGCGACAACCTCCTAAGTTGTAGGCCACAGGTTCGATTCCTGTCGGGCGCACCAATGAAATCAAGGGCTTGCGGAAACACTCCGTAAGCCCTTTTTCTTTTGCCCCACACTAGCCCCACACACAATGAAAACGTGCATCAAATCCACCATATATTACACGCTTTTTAGTGTATAAATAAGGGAAATTCTCAGATCCATTAAAAAAATGAATCTTAACAGGCGTTGGGTATCTGACCTAGCAAAGGGATTGCTTGTTTATGATCACTTAAAGAATCTATTCAGATGTTATTGTAACACGATGTTATTAAATTGTTATTACAAGGTTACATCAGCAATCATTTGATAATTTCAATTGGACTTAACTGTGGTATTTTAGTGCTATGTATTAAATTGTTGTATGAAATTTAATTTTTGTTGGATGGACATGAAGACTTCATTCATTGAAGGCATTTGAAAGTAATAAGTGTAAATAGTTCTTTGGCCGCTGATTCCAATTTCATAAAAACTTTTCGATTGCATTACGCCCATAAAGCACGACGCCATTTCTTCATGGCGAACGCTTCCTTTATTTGTCATGCACATCCTGATGCACATATTAACACAATATTCTACATCGGCATATGGTTTTACATTAAATTCCTCCCAGGCTTCTCTAGATTTTCGCCACAATTCCTCATTAATGTCATCATAAATAGTTTTTGAATGCTTTTCCTTCATCAACGCTATGGCATCTTCGGTTGCCATACGAATTTTATCGCATGAATAATCGCACGACAGTCGGTTGTCATGTAACATGATTATCAGGAAAGATAAAAAAACCTCGTAGAATGATAATGTGGGGTATGCCCGTAATAGAACTGAAAAACGTCCCAAATCTTGTAAAATAATTCTGAGTGACTTCCCGGCGAAGATTGATTTGTCGCCTGTTAATATTTTTTCCGGACTTATTTTGAGATTTGCAAAGATCCTATCTTGACCATCTTTTACTGCTTGGTATGCTGCAGCAATAGCAGGCAATTCTAGTAAATATTTTTCTATCAGTATTGATATGTCCGGCTCTGGAAGATTGTAGTAAATATCAAAAAATTTACCCAAGTAATCTAGTCTGGTGTCATGGTTAATGGTCTTTCCATTCTCCGCATGCTGGTCATACTTTAGGCCAAATGTGTGCTCAACGAGCATTAGTAACTGCCTTGGATCTATTGCTATAATAAAAATAACTCCTGCAACACTGAATAAATGCTTAATTCTTTCAAGAAGTGCAATAGCATAATCAGGACGACATCTGTCCATTTCATCTATCATTATAAGTAAAGGGAAGTCTTCACATTGATCTCGAACAGATTTTGCAATATTTTTAAGAGTTTTTGGAAATAATTTTGTATTAGCTCTATGGCGTTGTACTGTTGCAATAGCTGCTTTTCCGGCTAGCTCGAGAGATTTTGCTTGTGGATCAGCAACTGATAGAGCCGATGTTAGAGGGCGGATTAATTCTGGTACAATTTCAATTAATTTATTTATATTTTCAAATAAGTTTGGCAGAGTCCATTGCTTCGTCTTAAGACTATCATGTATACATGACATAAGTGCTACAAGAGGATCACCCGAACAATCGGCTTCCCATGCATTAAAATACACACAGGCCCTGTTCTGTGATTGAAGGTCATTTCCCCAAGCACGTAGAAAAAAAGTCTTTCCACTTCCCCAAGGGGAGACCAAACCAATAACGCATGGGTCATCTGTGTTAGCGATCAGTCTCGTTAATTGCTCTGCTATGTCTTTGCGCCCGAATGCGTCTGCCGCCCACGTAAGATCTTCTTCGCACTTTTCAAATTTTTTGAAACCGCCGTTAACGAAATTTTCTGATGATTGCATCAAATTTTCCTTTATGAAACGAGCAGATTTGCGGATACTGATATTTTCACACTACGCTGACTAACTGCTTGCCCGGAGTTCAAAATCGTTGTCAGAATAATTTTTGCAATGTGAGCTTTCTGCACCTTGTTACCTTTAAGGAGTCCCATGATGCAAGATGACAACAAAACAAATGTTCCTGTGATTCCTGAACCAAGAAGAATCGAAAAGTGGCTACAGTTGGGAAAGGCTGCTACAGATATCTTTGGCTCAGCCGTTCCGATTTTAGGGCCGACATTATCATGTGCTCTTGGGACAAAAATTGACGCTCTTCGTGAAGAACGGATAAACAAATTTTTACATTTGTTGGCAGAATTTCATGAAGCAATTCCTCAGCAAGTCATCAATTCTAATGAATTTTCTGATGCAATCCGAGTTGGTATTTCCAAGTATGTTGCTGAAGGTGATGAGAGAAAGCGTCAATTTTTCTTGAATCTTAATCGCTCACTCTTCACAGTTCTTGTTAGGGGGGGTAACGGCTCGCCATTCCCCATATATTTAGTGTTTAATAACCTCTTTGATCAACTTTCCTTACCTGCACTGGATTGCTTAGTTCAATTCAGAAAAAAATTTAAAAGTAAAGCCTCACGCTATGATATTGTGACTTATTTTAACGAACTTCATGGGATCCACGGCAAAAGAGCACTCATGGAATTAATAAGTAATGCTCTTCTTGAGGAAGAGGGGTCATATGAAATGCCGCCAAGTTTCACGGTCAATGCCACTAAAGCAAAAGATAATACTAAAGAAAAGTCAATTGGACAGAGAATATGCCAGATTCAGCCTATTGGCGCTTTATTTGTTGATTGGCTAAATACTGACTTCCAAGAACAACCTGAAAGCTAAAATATAAGGGCTCTGTCTTTCAAGCGGAGCCCTTATCATTATGAATAAAGTTATCTCTGTCCTTTCGAAACGAGCCACAGGCGAGTTTGCCTATCCCAACCGCTTGGCGGTTGGGCGGGATTGCCCGCAGGGGCCACGAAAACGCATCGCGTTTTTGTGGGCACAAGGGCCATCCCGATAAGACTGATTTCGGCAAATTGTGTAAGACAATCGGGTTAACTAGGAAACGAAATGTCAGGCAATGGTCTCGATGAGATCAAATTGTGTAAGACAATCGGGGTAACTGTTACCATTCAATTCGGCAAAACGTATGCAGAAGAATCTACACGAACGGGGGTTTGTGGAAGAGAAGCGGTAATGGGAAAGACTTTTCATGATGAAAGGCGCGCCCGTCCGTCAGGGCTACGCCCTGCGGAACCTGGGCGCGGGTGGTGGGGGGTAATGTGAAAGACTTCCATGATGAAAACGCGCGCCTACCCTTACGGGCTTTGCCCGCCGGGTACCCAGGCGCGTAGTGGGTGTGTAGACGCACCAGGGGTGGAGGGAAGGAAGGCTGGGGCCGGGAGAATGCACACGAAAAACGGCCCATATTTTGAATGTAAGCGTTTAGAATTTAAAAGTCTGGGCTTATAAGGGGCTAGAAAAACATACGCTTAGAATCGAAATTTAAGTGGTGGGTAAGAAAAACTGTTTGCGGAAAAGGTTTTTCTGCGGGTGGCGTTTTTGTCTTTTTGGGCTTCGTGGCGAACCCTGTCTTTGTCTTTGGCTCCAGCCTTCCTCATTCTGCCCCAGTGCTTCCCCCCTCACCCACTACGCGCCTGGGGGCCCGACTGGCGTAGCCAGTTGGGTAGGCGCGCTTTTCTAAAATTGAACCGTTTTTAATGAAGCATGGAAATTGTAAAAATTCTGTATTTTGTCTTTGGCTCCGGCTTTCCAGTTCATTGCCCTTTGCCATTCCCCCCCCCACCACCCGCGCCGAGGGGCCACGCCAAGGCGAAGCCTTGGTGGGGTAGGCGCGCATTTCAAGCCACAAAAGTGCTGAAGTTTATTTTCAGCACTTTTTGAGCACTCCAGTTTCCGCTGATATTAAAGGAGAATTAGCCGTAAAGTGCTGAAGTGCTGAAGTGCTCAAAATTTCCTAAAGGTTATTTTAAGGTATATATCTTATTATATTTATATTAGCATTTTTTAATGCAATCTATTCTTCCTTTTCTTGTAGAAAAACTTCAGCACTTCAGCACTTCAGCACTTTTCAAAATTTTTCATTGCTATTAAAAGATTTTTCGAGTGATATTTTAGTGCTAAAAAAGTGCTGAAAATAAACTTCAGCACTTTTATAGAGAAAAGTTGCGCCGCGTTTTTAGAAAACGTCTTCGTTTTTTGGTTCAGCTTCCGTGTTTATAAAATCTGTATTCCTTTTATAAATCTGTGCCGCCTCCCCTGTTCTTACAGGCACCTTTTTAAAGTTGTTGTTATATTCTTCGCTTTTTATCCTCATGACTTTTCCCTTGTTCGTCCTCCAACTCGAAAAGCCGAGTTTTTCAAGCGCCTTTGTTAATGCTTGGACTGTCCCGCCATTAGAAAATATCTGCTCCTTGAGAAGTTCAGAATGCTTTTTCCCATTTTGAATCGCGTTGTAGTCGATCTGGTACATATCATTCGACTTATCTACAAAGGGATCAACGGTCGTAAGCAAGTTAAAAATATCGTCTTTTTTTTGCTTTTCTTCCGTTTTCCCAGAGATCATTTCCCAGGCTTTCCGCCCGTGCCGTGTCATAGTCTTAAAAATCGTTATTGCGCGGCTTACGGTTTCTGTGCTGATTTTGGGAAAAGGAGCAGTTCCGTTTTCTGCGCACTCCAAGCAATGCAGAATGAGCACAATCCTTGGAAGCTGCCCGCACAACCTGTTTGCTCTTGTCATTGGGTCGCCGAGTTCTTTTGAAGCGTCAATTGTTTTATTGTTGTGCGCAGCCATCCTTATTGTTTGGTTGTAATCCCGTATCAGCTTTTCCCCTTCTCGCGATATGCAAATTGTACGGGGGGCAGTGTTCTTTACCAGCTTGTCTTCCTCTGTTGCAACTCGTTCCGCAACAATTTCATGCGCGCATAGGAGTGGGCTAATCAGAGATTCAACCTGCGAACAAAAGTCGCTCAGCCTGGGGCGGAAATCTTCATGAACAGGCGTTTGCTCGGTCAAAACAATGAAACTGAAGCGGTGCAAAAAACCGCTGAACATGTCTTCCCGGCAAAAAGCTGTACACAAAATTTCAGGCTGGATTGTTCCATAAATCGAAATCCAGCAGTTGTCTGCGTTCACAGATTCGCGCGACATTCTCTTTGCTCTGACGCTGCCACCGTCGTACATGGACAGCAGAGCGCTTTTTGCTGGATCATTGTTGTTTTTTCCTGTCTTGCTATATCGCCCAAAGGAGCCAAGAAGTTTGGTTAATTCGTCAGGCGACCAGCAAACGCCACCGGGATTTTCTGCCAACACGACTTGTAGTGTCTCCGGTGTAATATCATCAACAAAGTAAGTTTTGCATGCGGGCTTTGTTGGCTCTGTCGGCTTCTTCTCCTGTCTCCCGTTTTTCATCCATGCCTTGTATTCATCTTCATAAATCAGCATGGCTTCCTTGTACCCTACCATGTTCTCCATATATATTTTGTCTAAAAGTCGTTGCGAGTTCTTAATTGGCGCTGAGAAAAAGCGGCTCAGCGCCGATTTGCCGGAGCCAGATGGGCCGACTATGGCAAGCCACAAGTGCGCTGGGGCTGAGATCATGCTGTCGAGCATGTAATTTGCACCAATTGTTGCGGATACACATTGAATCGCTGCTGCGAAAGATAGCCATGGATCAACGTTCAATGCGGCGGCTGTGCCCAGCACCAATTTTTTCAATTTTGGCTGAAGGCATTCTAAAGGGAGTTCAGGAACCCCGTTTTCTTGTTCTTCCTCTTCTTCCTGCTCCGGCTCTGGTTCCTGTTTTTTCTCTACTCCTCTGAAGATTGCAGGCATTCCCAAAGGAACAACAATTTCCTTCTCTGCTTTCTCAACAGTCGCCACCATTCTGATTTTTTCAAGCAATTCTGCTGGTGCGCCCAACAATTCACCGTCCTGAATGGCAGCATAACTTGACGAATTTTCTTCACTTTCAGGAGTATTATACCTCAGTGTAGACGGCGGCACGACAATAAAGCCATTCTCTCCATGGAATTGCCCCACACCTCCGCCCCACACAACTGCCCCACACAATGGCTTTTCGCCCGTGGTTGGGTACTGAAAAATGTAGCAAGTTTCGTTGAAACACGCTGAAAATGCAGGCGTTTTTGTGTCCATTAGCGTGTTTTGCGGCAGGGTGACGGCCAAAAGCCCAGATGCAGCGCCTGTTGGCACGGAGATCATGGCGTCCGGAAAATCTGTCCACCATTTGTGAATCTGGCTTTCGTCTGTGGTGGCAGCTTTGCGCCCATTAGCAACCAAGGGAGAGAATTGACCTGGGCCGTGGTCGGATGGGTTGTAATGCGATGGAAAAACAGAGAAGCCGCATCTTGCATATTCCAGAGCAGACTCTAGCAGAGTGCTTTTTTGTGCGAAAAAATTCATAATAGCGTCCTTCCCGTACGGGTTGACTATGGTCGAAACGGGCGCTATTTATACTGCGTGACTAGAGTATAAATAGCTTTTTTTGATCCTAGGGCTGTTTTGAACTGCAATTCAAAACAACCCTTTTTCGTTTGTTACGCACGTTTTCCTGCCTTTCTTGGATCAATTCTTGTGTCTTCAACAAATGCTTTAATATCGTCTTCAGTGTAGAAGACTTTTTTACCCGCTTTATGGTATGCCGGGCCTTCGCCGTTATAACGTTGTTTCCGCAAACCTTTTACAGTTAATCCGAAAACTCTTGCCGTATCTTCTTCTGAAATAAAATTGTATCCCATTTTCAACCTCGTTGTTTTGTATTTTTAGACTATTTAACGCTCTATTAGGAGTCGTTGAGCTACTACATGACTAACTTATAGATCGCATATAATTTAATGCAACATTACAAAGTAAATATGCTAAATAGCATAATGCAAAAAAAGCAAAAAATAGTGCTCTGAGACAGGGTGTTTTTTGCATAAAAACATGCTCTCAGAAAATTTTTTGCAGTCAAAAAAAAGCAGAAAACCCTTTTGTGAGAAGGATTTTCTGCTTTCAGCAAAAATATTTTAAATTTTTTTTGAGTAAGGCTATTTTTCGTCGTTTTTTGGCGGGGTAGGGGTCATGGCAGAGGTCACTACGTCCGCTGCCCGCTTCATTGCCGCGTCTGCAAGGTGGGCGTATCTCTGCGTCATTTCGGGGCTTTCGTGGGTCAAGAGCTTTTGCAGTGTGTATAGGTCAACTTGGCCGCTTGAAGCCAAACGGCTTGCGAAGTTATGGCGCAGCCCGTGGAGTGGCCGGAAGTCTTTAGGAAGCCCAGCGGCATCTCTCACACGTACAGCCATCCTTTTGAAGTTCTCACGCTTGCCGCCGTCTTTCCCAGGGAAAACAAATTCACCGGAGTGGGGGAGCTTTTGGAGTATTTTTAAAACTTCTTCATTTACTGCTATATGGGAAGTCTTGTTATTCTTTGCATACTCTGGTTGCAAAGTAACAATGCCGTTTTTGATATCGATATCAGCCCATTTCAGGCCGAGAATCGCACCGCGCCGCATGCCTGTAAGTAGGGCAATGCGTAGAAAGGCTGCGGTGTCCTGATCCTCTTCTTTGTCCAATGCGGCAAGGTAGGCCGCAAGTTGTTCATCGGTCATAAACTCTGTTTTTATGTTGTCCACTTTGGGCTTGTCTACATGTAACTTGCGGCTGTCGGGTTGTGCTATGATGCTTTTTTTGACCCCATAGTTTATAGTTCTGGTCAAAATATTGAGAATGAGCTTTACGGTCTGCGGGCTGTGGTTTTTAGCTTTTTCATACCTGATTGCATCAACATCTTTAGTTGTTATTTCATCTATAGTTTTTAAATGTATCTTGCTTAAATGGTTAAAATTTATCTTATCGGCTTTGCGCGCTCGGTTTTCAGGTAATGTCGATTGGTACAAATCAAAAAGCTTTTTAAATGTCAGTTCTGCTTGAATCACTTCTTCGCGGCGCTCTTCGTTGGTTGTTTCCTCTCCTTTTATTTTTGATTCTCTGATTCCGGCGGCAATCTTAGGAGTAACGCCTTTCCCGCCAATTTTTTCTTCATAGACTTTAGAACCTCTTCCGCCTTTTCTGTACCTTATATAATAAATCCGTCCGCCTTTTGCGTCTTCATAGTAAAAAACGCCTGGGTATGCTGTTCCATGTCGTTCTCTGCCGGCAGCCATTTCAACCCTCCTAAAATCAAGTTCTAGGGGTTTTTGCCCCACACTTGCCCCACACGTAAAGGAAGTCTACGTAGTTTAGAGTGGTTTGACAAGGCACGAAATGGCTTGAGTTTGATCGTAAAAGTTTATGTATTTTTAAATGGTTATTGTAAATTTTCTTTTGGTATCAACGAAAAATTATTTTAAAAAAACGCAACCTCCTAAGTTGTAGGCCACAGGTTCGATTCCTGTCGGGCGCACCATATTTAAGGGCACATGAAGAAAATCTTCATGTGCCCTTTTTGTCTTTGTATTAAGTCGTGGTGGTAGAACAAATAATTTCAATTTCAATAATGCTTGATGATTTGTAAAATCCCGTAAGTTTTTTTAAAAATGCATAATAATATTAAAAAAATATAACATGTAATGTTATATTTTTGTTCGCTAAAATAGTAACATTAGATATTTTTTTATCATATAAGTTGGTTGAACTAATTTATATTTAAAATATATTACGCCTAAAGACAGAAGTTTTGTGCTGCGAAGGCAACTCACAAGATATTTTGTCTTAATAAAAAGGAGGTGTTTATGAAATATGACACTTCCACAAAAAAGTTTATTGCTGCAACTCCCTTAACTTATATTATTTATGAAAGCAATTTTTGAACTTATTATTGATGCAGTCCTCAACTTCTTTCGGATTCCGTGGGAACTTGAGACTCCTTCAGGGTTTAAGTTCAGAACGTTTGGCTCAAACGTAGCTGAGTAAATAATAAGGCGGCAGTAATTAAACTTTCCCACTACTTGTAGTGTTTTTTTTGTTTATACTGTATAAAATACATGTAAATGAAGAAAAAATGAAGCTGTATAAAATTAAAATCCAAGGATTTCGAAGAATATGCAATGCTGAAGTTGTATTTGGTGATGCTACGTTCTTAATCGGATCAAATAATGTTGGGAAAAGTAGTGTTTTTGCAGCAATTGAGCATTTATTGAAGCCTGGAAAATCTTCAATTAGCGTTGATGATTTTCATCAATGTATTGATGATGAAGGAAATCAATGTAGTTTGACCGACACTATTGTTTTAGAGGGGGAGTTTCGTGACGTTCCTGAGGAAGCGAAAGAATGGCGTGGATTCAGAGGCCGGCTGTTGCCTTATGTTGTGCCCCAAGGAAGCAATGAATCTGGATTAAGCATGATATATAAAAAGACATTCAAGATTGATAGCTCTGATCCGACTGTAGAAGTCTTATCGTATAAGAGAAATCCTGCGCCAGGTTTTGATTCTGCAAATAGTATTGAAGATTTGATTGCTGCTGGAATGACTCCGGAAGGTGCAATAGATTTTTTCGGAAAAGACTCTGGTAAACTTTCACCCAAGCAAAAAGGACTACTTGAAGAGTATAATAATGCTTGGGTCACTGAAAATAGTGAGCTTTTATGGGTCAGTAATCCTGGTGGATTTTCTGCAATTTTTGCGTCAAAGCTTCCAGTGTTTATTTCTATTCCAATTGATGATGGGCGATTACAAATAACAGAAAAAAATGGTGCTCTTGAAAAAATAATGAATGAATTATTTAATGAAGTTAGAAGTGTATCTGAAAATTATAAAAAGGCTGAAAAATATCTTCAAGATCTATCACTTGAGCTTGATCCATCGGATGAAAATACGCAATTTGGAATGTTAATGAATGAATTAAATGATGTTTTAGGGAGTGTCTTTGATCAGGCACAATTTTATGCAAAGGCAGACTTATCAAAAGCTGAAAATGTAATTAAACCTTGTTTTCAATATTCAATGTCAAGTAACGTAAGAACTCCAATTTCCTTACAAGGATCAGGAATGATCCGTTCTGCTGTTTTTGCTTTATTAAAATTTCGGCAACAATGGTTTTCAGCGCGTGGAAAAGAACCAACACGTGGATTTATAATCGGTTTTGAAGAACCTGAGATATACTTGCATCCGAATGCCGCAAATCAAATGCGTGATACTATATATGAACTTACTAAAGGTGACGTTCAGATTGTGTGCACGACACACTCCCCTTTCATGGTCGACCTGAACAAAAAAGAACGGCAGGTTTTAAATTGCTTGCGCCATGATGGAACTGGAATTTGTTGTAACCCATTTTCAATTACAGAAAAGTTTTTAGAATTACAAAATGATGATAGGCAATATATTAAAATGTTGTTACGAATGGATGATTATGCTTCTCGGATATTTTTTGCAGAATATATTGTTATTGTTGAGGGCGATACTGAGGAAATAGTCTTTCGTGAAACCATTCGTAGAATGCCAGAAGCAATACGTAAGAAAATTTATTCTTGCGTTCAAATTTTTAAGGCGAGAGGTAAACCAGTTATAATCTCACTTGTCAAATACCTTCAAGCATTTGGTATTAAGCCTTTTGTAGTGCATGACGCTGACACCGGCACAGCTGGAGCGGAACTGTTCAACGATAAAATTGTGGAAGCTGTTGGTGATCGTGATTTTGTGCTGCTTTTACACACATGTATTGAAGACGAGTTAGGATATCCTGCTCCTACTAGTGATAAGCCATTTAAAGCATATCAACATGTAACTAGCTGGGGGCAGACATGGGATGATGTTCCAAAAAGTTGGAGGGAAAAGATGCAAAAAGTATTTTCAAAATATTTTAGCTAAATGAGGTGCAAGACATTCCCTCACACCTTCTGTAACCACGCGCAGAGCTTCTGGTAGAGCAGCGACACTGAAACGGGCTTGGCGATAAAGTCGTTCATGCCAGCTTCTATGCACAGTTCGCGGTCTTCGGCAAAGGCGTTGGCTGTCATGGCGATAATGGGGATGGTCGCCCCTTCTGGGAGCAGCCGTATTTGCCGGGTAGCCTCCAGGCCGTTGATGTGCGGCATCTGCATATCCATAAGAATCAGATCATAGGTAGCAGCCTGCACCCGCTCAATGGCCTTGCCGCCGTCCTCCGCAAGGTCAACAATAAAGCCCACGTCTTCCAGCAGGGCCTGCGCAATCTCACGGTTGATAGGCTCGTCTTCCACCAGCAGAATGCGCTTGCTGCCAAGCTTTTGCCGTATGGTGCGTTCCGCTTCCTCAGCGCTGACTCTGGTCGGCTCGTTGACCGGAGGCGCGTCCTTACGCAGCACGGCAGTGAACCAGAACGTGCTGCCCTTGCCCTCCACGCTGGTCATTCCCGCCTTGCCGCCCATGAGTTCCGCAAGCTTTTTGGTGATGGCAAGGCCAAGGCCTGTGCCGCCGTATTTGCGGCTCATGGAATTATCCGCCTGTTCAAAGGCGCTGAAAAGGCGCGGCTGCATCTCCGGGCTGATGCCGATGCCTGTGTCTTCCACCTCAAAGCGGTACGTCACTGTGCTGTCAGTCTGTGATTCCGGGCGCACTGCCACCTTAACATAGCCGTGGTCCGTAAACTTGAGCGCATTGGTGGCGAGGTTGAGCAGGGCCTGCTGCAACCGGCTGTCGTCGCCATAAACGGGGCAGGTCTCTGGCGCGGCATCCATAAGCAGCTCAAGGCCTTTTTCCTGCGCTTTCTGGCCCAGAATGGAAGTAATGTTCTCAAGCAGGGTAGGAATATGCACGGGCACGTGTTGCAGTACGAATTTTCCGGCTTCAATTTTTGATAATTCCAGAACATTATTGATGATTTCCAGCAAGTGGCTGCTGGCGATCTCGATCTTGGTGAGTTTTTCCACCTGATTGGGAGTAAGGCCCGATTTGCGCAAAATATGGATCATGCCCGTGATGGCGTTCAGGGGCGTGCGAATTTCGTGGCTCATGTTGGCGAGGAAGGCGCTTTTGGCAACGCTGCCCGCTTCTGCGGCGTTTTTGGCAATAATCAGATCCTGGGTGCGCGATTCCACCAGCGCCTCCAGCCGTTCACGGTGGGCCGCAAGCTCGGCCTCAACCTGCTTGCGCTCCGTAATGTCCTTAACCAACCCGATGGCCACCCACTTGCCCTGCATGTTCATGGTAGACAGCGCAAGCTCAATGGCAAATTCCTGCCCATCCTTTCGCAAGGCGGTCAGCTCCACGCCGGAACCGAGAAAAATCCCCTGACCGCTGGAACAAAAGTCTTTCAGGCCATCTGCCATTTTATCGCGGTAGCGGGGCGGAACCAGAAATTCGTGTAAAATCCGTCCCATAACCTCGTCTGCCGTATAGCCAAAAATAGTCTCTGCCGCCTTGTTCCAAAAGATGATGCGCCCGGAGCAACCCAGCAGAATCAGCGCGTCCTTGATGCTGTTTGTGGTCAGGCGGAAGCGCTCCTCGCTCTCGCGCAGGGTTTGCTCCCGCTTCTGGATTTCTGAGCTCATTTTATTGATGGAGTCGGCCAGATCGTCAATTTCATCCTTGCTCATTGATTCTGTCCGCGCGCTGTAATCGCCTGCGGCGAGCTTTTTGGTGCTTTCTTCCAGCCGAGCAAGACGGGCGATAACGCATTTGTTGAGCAGGCCGCCAAGTGCAAGCAAGAGCGCAAGATAGCCCAAAATATGTATGGAAATCTGGAATATCCATTCAGAATAATACTGCTGGCGCAGTTCTTCCGACGGCATGAAAATACTCAAAATCCCACGGAGGTCGCCAACATTGTAGTCGTATGAGTCAGCATAGGCCGCAGCAATGGACTGCGGCGCGTCTTCCCGTTTGCCATGACATCGCAGGCAGTATTCTTCCACCCAGATGGGGCTGGTGTAGTGATAGTAGGCAAGGCCGTTTTCTGTTACTTCAACCATCCGGTTTTTGGAGGCAGGGTTGGCTTTGAACCACGCCAGGGCGTCAAGCTCAAACGAGTTTGCCATGTTGGCGGGGTTGCGCGGCCTTTCAGACACATTGCTGAACCTGAGCCCACTGTTGTTCCAGTTATGGAATTCTGTCGAGATCCTTGCGAGCGCATGCGCAGGCAAAAAGCCGATGGTGGCATCGGTTACGGGCAGGCCGCTATCAATGAACTGTTTTTGATAAACACGGCGGGTGGCCATGATGATGGCGCGGAAGTCCTCTGCATCACGCCCCAATTCGGTGCGGATGGAAGACTCAATTTCATTGTAACCAAAATAGATATCAGCACAAACGATTATGCTGATAATTGCAGTGGTAAGGCACCAAACCTTGTACTTGATGCGCATCGCAGCCTCTCAGTGAGTCTATGGCACGTTATCAGTCTCAGGCCTGTGGTCTTGGGATATCGTTGTATCTAATGATGCAGAAAGATGAGGCAGGAAAAACAGACAAGCAACAAATTATGACTTTTAAGATAACATGTAATGTCTGTATAAATCATAATTTTTATGAATATACAGTCTTGTTATGATTATGTCAAAATAATACTCATATCTTATGAGTTTATTTCAATATTTAAAAAATCATATATTTTATGCTGATAGATGCGTGATGAATTTTATGCGCGAGATATAAGCCATTTTTTATTGTTAGGTTGCTAATTAAAAGCATGTCCCTGTTCACATACATGCCGCAACGCATCATTATATTTATTGACCTGAGGCTTGTGCCCCGGCGGCAAGGCGCAAAAAGCGTTCTGCAAGCAGGTTGGGGGCAAGCATTACCTTGGCGGCGGCAGAGGTTTGCACGCTGCCGCTTACGTTCATGGGCTGGCTGTTGTCTGCCTTTTCAATTTCTGCTTCCAGGGCGGCGCGCAGGCGCTGAAACGCTTCTTCCACTTCCGGGTATTCGTTGTTTTCGCGCCAGGGCAGGGTGAGGCTGCGCGTCCACGAATGTCCCTTGTGCGAGGGGGCTTCAAGGGTGTGAAAGCGGGTGGGGGTGTAGCCCGGCGTCCGCTCGAACAGGCCGGGATAGCAGTAATCCTGCCGTTCTTCTTCCGGCTGCGGAATGGTTGAAACTATGCTTACTATGGGCAGGGCCAGGGCTTTCTCGTGATCTTCAAGCCGCACGGAATATTGCAGAATGGGCCTCAGGTAGCCGCGTTTTTTGGTGATTTTCCATTCAATATGCATGGCGACCTCGTGTGGGGCTGGGGTGTTGGCTGGGGGCTGACATCAATTAAGGCACCTGATTCAAGCGGTTGGTTCAGACCGTGTGCAGTGCGGCTCCGAATTCCGTTGCGGATTCCGTCAGGCATATCACCTGCCCGAATGGCGGCTGCTGCTCGTGCGGGCCGCTGCAAATCCACAACACGGGGTATTCCGGCTCGGCGGGGTAGCGGTCGCACTCCAGATCGGTAAACCAGATCAGGCAGGTGGGGGCCAGCCGCTCGTCTTCAATATGGGCGCACACAGGGCGGTAATCCGTACCGCCGCCGCCCACGGGCGCCAGGCTGGCGGGCATGTCCATACGCGTAAGCGTCAGGGTTTTCTGCACCTTGGTATCGTGAAACAGCACTGTGAGCGTGGTGTCGTATGCCTCAAGCACGGTTGCAAGCTCTGCGCAAAACATGGCCAGCGCCCGCTCGTCCACCGAGCCGGAGCAGTCCACAGCCAGCGCCACATGGGGCAGGCGGGCCTCCCGCCGGGCAGGCAGGTAGATGTTCTGGTACAGATAGCGGCGGTTGGGCGTTGTCCAAGAATAGTCGTTTTGCGCGCACTGCTCCAAAAAGCGCTGTAAAAGCGTGCGCCAGTCCAGCTTGGGCCGCCACGCCCGGTCAAGCTGCCGGGCCAGACCTGCGGGCATGCTGCCCATGTTGCGGGCGCGCTGCATGGCCTGCATCATGGCTATATCCGCCTCCTGCTCAGCGGCCTTGAGGGCCTGATCGTTCTGCATGCCTTGCGCATCGGGGTGATCCTGCACCTCGCCGGTGAAGCTGGTTGTGCCCTCAGAATGCTCCGGGCGACCTTTTTCGCGCTTGGCTGCGGCCTTGTTGCCAGCGGCGGATTGCGGGTCGGCGTCTTCGTCCTTTTGCTGCTTGCTGTTTTGCGCGCCTTGCGGGGTGGGCAGCTCTGGTTGTTCTGTCTGCTTGCCGCCATCAAAGGCGGTTGCGCCCGCGCCTTCGGTCTGTTCCGTGCCCTGTGCAACCTGCGCGTTTTGCGCGCCCTTGTTGGTGGGGGCGTCTTGCAGGCTCGCCAGAGCGTCAAAAATTTCATCCGCATTCATGCCCGCATAGGCCGGATTGTGCGTAAAGCCCTGCGGCAGGGTAAAGCCTGACTCCACCAGAATGTGATTGATAGCCAGATCGCAGGCGCGGTTCCACAGCTTTGCATCGCGGTCCTTGCGGCGCAGATGATGCCCGAAGGCCAGATGCAGAACCTCGTGCGCCATTGCCCCCACCAGCGATTTTTGCGAAAGGGCGGTGGAAAATGCCGGGTTGTAACCAAGGGTTTTGCCGTCTGTCCACATATCCGCGCAGGTCGGGTCTGCCTTCAAGCGCAGGCGCAGGGCCAGGGAACCGAAGAAGGGATGCTCCATGACCAGCGCGGCCCTTGCGCGCGTGATGCAGTGCTGGGCCGCCAGGGTTGCATCGTTGGTGCCATTTGCGGCAGGGGCTGGCTGTTGCTGGTTTGGCAGCTGTGGCCGCGTGTGTGGAGCGCAAGCCGCACTGTCTGCGCAGGGCTGCTGGTTCATAGATGCGTGCATGGCTTAGAGCAGAACTTCCGCGTTTTTTTCCGCCCAACGGTTGAAGGCCGGGGTGTTCACCACATCCGTATTCTGGCAGACCGCATCGCGCATGAGCAGCACGCTGAACTCTGCGGGCAGGCGTTCGGCATAGGCGGTGAGGGCATCCATGGTGTCTTCTGCCGCGCGCAGGCTCAACGCCTCGCATGTGGCGTAAAGGGCGGCTGGCTCCTGCGGTACGGTTGCGGCATCTGGTTGCGCCAGGATGGAATCCACCGTGGGCAGCTCGCGCCATACAGAGAGAAAACCCATGAACTCCGCTGCGGCTGCGGGGCCAACCGTGCCCTGAAACAGCTCGTATTCCACCTCGCGGGCGGGTGCGGCCTCCAGAATGCGCGAAACAAATTCCCACGAGCGGGGCGAGGCAAAGGCTTTTTCCATGCGCTGCGGGTCAAAATCGTGCAGCAGCCGGGGGCGAAAACGCAAAAACGCGCAGACCTCACGCCGGATGCCCGCTCCCTGCGCCCAGGCGAGCCAGTCGTCAAGGCTGGCGTCAAACTCCAGATGCACCATGCGGTTAGCCAGGGCAGAAGGCATGCGGTAGGAAACGGCCTTGTCCTTTTCCCGGTTGCCCGCGGCAATGATGGACCAGCCATCCGGCAGGCGGTATTCGCCAATGGCTCTGTCGAGTATGAGCTGGTAACAGGCCGCCTGCACAAGCGGCGGGGCGGCGTTGAGTTCGTCAAGAAACAGGATACCAGTTGGCGGATCGCCCGGCCCGGGCAGAAAGGCTGGCGGGCACCAGACGGCGGTTCCCGAATCCGTAAGGCGCGGCAAGCCGCGCAGGTCAACGGGGTCAAGCAGCACGGCCCGGATATCACGCAGGGCCATGCCCCGCATGGCGGCCACCTGAGACACTATCTGGCTTTTGCCCACTCCCGGCGCGCCCCACAAGAATACGGGCTGATGGATGCTGGTGAGTGTCTGCAAAGCGGAAATAACCTGTGAAGGCGTCATGTTTATTCCTGAACTAGCAGTGATCGGAGGAGGGCCACGTGCGCGCGGTCGCGGCTGAAGCACCCGATGAACTAGCAAGATGAAGGAAAAGAAATTGAAAGTCAATATCAATCAAGGGCGCTGGAGAGGGACACGAAGAAAGAAAGGCATGGCGGGAGAGGTTGCCCCGCGACAGCGCGAACAGTGCCGCCGCACAGCATCGCAAACTCAAAACGTCCCGAAGTCTGAGGGTTGCTTCACATTGTCTTGTGGCTGCCGGAAGCGCAGTCGCTTTGGGTGCTGATCAGCCCCTTGATGTCGCGCAGGGGCGGCGTCCCGAACTGGCGGCGGTATTCGCGGCTGAATTGCGAAGGGCTTTCGTACCCTACCTGAAAAGCGGCGCTTGTGGCGTCCAGATGCTCCATGAACATGAGGCGTCTGGCCTCGTGCAGACGCATCCACTTTTGGTATTGCAGCGGGCTCATGCTGGTCATGGCGCGAAAATGGAGATGGAAGGTCGAGGTACTCATGCCTATTTGTCTGGCAAGGCTGTCTATCTTCAAGGGCTGGGCGTAGTTTTTCTTGAGCCAGTCAATGGCCTGCGCAATCTGGAAGCCGTGGCTGCCAGCAGCCACGATCTGGCGCAGATAATGCCCCTGTTCGCCCAGCAGCAGGCGGTAAAGTATCTCTTTGTGGATCAGGGGGGAGAGCACGGCAATGTCTTGCGGGTGGTCGTGCAGGTCAAGCAGCCGCTGAAAGGCGTTGAGCAAGGGCATGCATACCTCGCTGACCCGCATGCCGCGCCCGGATTTTGCCGCGCGCGAAACAGGCAAATTGCTGTCCACCATCATCTGGGCCAGCATGCGCATATCAAGCTTGAGTACCATGCCCAGCAGCGGCACTTCCGGGCTGGCCTCCACCACATTTGCCACCACCGGCAGGCCGACAGATGAAATCAGGTAGTGGTTGGCATCGTACAGATATTCTTCATCCCCCAGCATAACGCGCTTGGCACCCTGAGCAACAAGGCAGATAGTTGGCTCGTACATGCAGCTTGCGGGCTGGGTCGGCGCTTCATACCGCACAAGCACAAGCCCCGGCACTGCCGTTTCCAGGCGGTGGTTTTGCTCGGTCTGGCGGGCAATGCTGCGGGCCAGCGCCTGCCGCTGAATATTCAGCATGTCGCATTTGTCTTTGTCTTGCTGAGGCATGGTCGTTCTCCCTTTCTGGCTTTTTACCAGAAGAGGACGGATAAAAACAACACAATAGTTTGAATCATCGGACAATCGGGCAATAATTTGAGAGAATCGGACTATACGCTTTTGGTCAGGACTCTTAAAAGAATAAAGCAGTGGCTAGGGCAATGCGAGCAAGTTTGGGTGCCTGATACGAAGGGCATTTTGCCGGTAAAAGGTCTGTCAAAAAGTTAAAGTAATAGTTTAAATGTCCTAGTTGAAGTTTGCCAGCATGCGCTTGAATGGCCGAAAAGTGGCGTCTTGTCTGCAACTGGCATGGGATGAAATATCCATAAATCAGCACAAGGAGCGAGTAATGAAAAACATCCTGATTTTTTGCGGCAGCCCACGCAAGGGCGGCAATTCTGACCTGTTGTGCGAGCAGTTTATGGCTGGAGCGCAGGAGGCAGGCCATAAGGTGGAAAAGATTTTTGTGCAGGAACATAAAATCGCTCCGTGTCTTGGCTGTGGATACTGCCAGAGCCATGAGGGCGTTTGCGTGCAAAAGGACGGCATGGAAACCATGCTGGAAAAAATGATCAAGGCTGATGTTCTTGTGCTGGCTTCGCCCGTGTATTTCTATTCTGTGAGCGCGCAGATAAAAGCCCTCATGGACAGGACTGTTGCTCGCTACACGGAAATCAAAAACAAGAGCATGTATTATATTATCGCCGCTGCGGATACTGATTTGTCGCACATGGAGCGAACCATCGAGTGTTTCAGAGGTTTTGCCTACTGCCTTGAAGGATCGGTTGAAAAGGGCGTTGTGTACGGTGTTGGCGCGTGGAATAAAGGCGATATAAAAGGTTCTCCCAGTATGGCGCAGGCTTTTGAGCTGGGCAAGAACGTGTAAAAGGCGGCCCCCTGCGGTGTGCCGGATCGCCGCCATCATGCAGGAATAGGCAAAAATCAAACCGTATTGTCTATTCCCTGTTGCGGGCAAAATACCTATATTGCGCACGGGCGGCGGCAGTCTGCCCCTGTTTTTTTTCAGACGCACACCTCTTGCCGGGGCTTTATGAAGATACTGTATTACGATTGTTTTGCCGGAATCAGCGGCGACATGAATCTGGCCGCCCTGATTGATCTTGGGGTCAGCCCCGATTACCTGAAGGCCGAGCTGGCAAAGCTCGCCATTGATGACGAGTTTGCGCTCCAGTGTCAGCCAGAAAAATGCAATGGCATTCAGGGAATGCAGGTTCGTGTGCGCTTGAACGGCCAACAGCACGGGCACAGCCACAGTCATGAACACACCCACGAGCATGAACATACGCATGGTGCGCCTGCCCACGTGCATGACCACAGCCCCGCGCATGGCAGTCATCTGCCGCACAGGAATCTGGCCGACATCGCAACAATCATCACGCAAAGCGCTCTGGCAGACCCGGTCAAGCAGACGAGCCTGAGCATTTTCCGCCGTATTGCCGAGGCAGAAGCCAAGGTGCATGGCAAGGCTCTGGAAGACGTGCATTTTCACGAGGTTGGCGCTACGGATTCCATTGTGGATATTGTGGGCGCGGCCATCTGTTTTCATGCTCTTGATGTTGACGCCGTGTGGTCTTCGCCCCTGGAGCTTGGCGGCGGTTTTGTGCGTTGTGCGCACGGCATGATGCCTGTTCCTGCTCCGGCAACGGTTGAGATCCTTCATGGCATCCCCACCACGCGCGGCGGGGTGGAGCATGAGGCCACAACCCCAACGGGGGCGGCCATCATTGCCGCTCTGGCTAACGCCTTCACGGCAACCCCGGCCATGACCACCCTGAGCACGGGATACGGTATTGGGCATCGCCGTACCGAACGGCCCAATATGCTGCGGGTGCATCTGGCGGAAGTGGACGAAGCCGCAGTCGCTGGCCCCGCCAGTTGATGCCCGCTCTGGCGTATTCTTGACGCTAGGATTTGTACGGGGCAAATAAAGATCGCGGGTAATGAAGCCCGACCATGTTGGAGTAGAGAAATGTCAGGTGGTTCACTGGAAAAGCTGCTCACTGAAATCAGGGACGGAAGCCTCTCTGTGGCCGATGGCATGAATTTGCTGCGCGAGAGTTCTGTGCTTGATCTTGGGCACACCAAGTTTGATTTGCAGCGCCCGGCGCGCAATGGCTTTCCCGAGGTCATTTACGGCGAGGGCAAAACCCCCGAGCAGGTGGGCGAAATATTCCTGCGCGTGGGTGATGGCAGCAATGTGCTGGCCACAAGGGTTTCGGCAGAAATGGCGGCCCATGTGCAATCCGTATGCCCCAATGCCGAATACAATTCCCTTGGGCGCACCCTCACGCTGGTCGTCAAACCCATTGCCTGGAAGCAGGGCGAAGTTGCCATTGTCACTGCGGGCACGTCTGACCTGCCTGTGGCGGAAGAAGCCCGTGAAACCTGCCGCATGCTTGGCGTGCGCGCCAAAATCCTTGCAGATGTGGGTGTGGCGGGCATCCACCGCCTGATCAACAACTTGCCGGAGGTGCTTGCCGCCCGCGCGGTCATTGTGATTGCGGGCATGGAGGGCGCATTGGCGAGCGTGGTCGGCGGTCTGGTGCCCCAGCCCGTTGTGGCGGTTCCCACTTCTGTGGGCTATGGGGCCTCGTTTGCGGGGCTGTCCGCCTTGCTTGGCATGCTCACTTCCTGCGCCAGCGGCGTCACGGTAACCAATATCGACAACGGCTTTGGCGCTGCCTGCGCCGCCTGCCGCATTATCAACGCCTGCGAGGGCAACAGCAAAACCTAAAACCTGAATTGTCCGGCAGCGGACACTTGCCTTTATATTCCCCCCACAAAATCTGGTCAGCGTGACTGCGCTGTGCGGTCAGGCCATGTGTCTTTGTTTCCGGCAATATGCCGCGCAGGCGCAGGGCTTATGCGCATATTATGCCGGACCGTCTGCACAGAGCGGTCATACGATTGCACAGAGCGGGCGCTCAGCCTGCTGATATCCTGAACATACTTCCACTGCGGAGCTGCTATGGACAAGAATAATACGTCTTCCGGGGTATCGCGCCGCCGTCTTTTGCAGGCGGCAGGGGCAGGCGTTGCAGGGGGCGCTGTGCTCTACGGGCTGGACAAGCTGCGCCTTTTGCCCAGCTTTGAACAGCCAAAGCCAGTGCCGCCTGCGGAAAAGATGACCTGCCGCGTCAATCCCCAAAATGGGGACAAGGTGTCACTGCTGGGTTTTGGCTGCATGCGTTTTCCCATGCTGCCGGACGCAGACAGCCCCACCGGGCCGGAAGTGAACGAGCAGGGGGCTTTTGCTCTGGTGGACTATGCCATTGCCCACGGGGTGAACTATTTCGATACGGCATGGCCCTACCATCGCGGCGTTTCAGAAAGCGTCATCGGCAAGGCCTTGCAGCGCTACCCACGCGAGAGCTTTTATCTGGCCGACAAAATGCCCACCTTTCTTATGCCCACAAAGGAACAGGCCAGGGAAATTTTTGAAAAGCAGCTTGAAAAATGCAAGGTAGAGTACTTTGATTACTATCTGCTGCACGCAATACAGTCTGTAGAAGCCTATCAGACTGTTTACGAAAAAAACGGCGTGCTCGAATATCTGCTTGAAGAGAAAAAGAACGGCCGCATCCGCAACATTGGCTGGTCGTTCCACGGCAATGCGCCCACGCTTGAATATCTGCTCTCGCGTGATGTCGCGTGGGATTTTGCCATGGTGCAGCTCAATTATCACGACATGCTGCACGAATACAAAATAGCGCCCAATCAGGCAAAGTTCATTCCCAAAGACCCTGCGCCCACGCAGTGGATGTTTGAAAAAATGCAGCAAAGCGGCCTGCCGCTGATTGTCATGGAGCCGCTGCTGGGTGGCCGGCTTGCCCGGCTGAACAAAAAGGCGCTTGCCATCCTTCAGGCTGAAAGACCCGAAGCCTCGGGCGCATCATGGGCTTTCAGGTATGTGGCGGGCTTGCCCAACGTGATCACCATGCTGAGCGGTATGACCTATATGGAGCACCTTCAGGACAACCTGCGGGCACTGGCCCCTTACGAGCCGCTTTCCGAACGCGAAATGGAAGTTCTTAAGGCGGCGCTGAACGTTTTTCTGACCCAGTCAAACATCCGTTGCACCACGTGCGGCTATTGCATGCCATGCCCCTATGGCGTGGATATCCCGTCTGTATTCGCCCACTTTAACCGTTGCCTTGATGATGAGCTGATACCCAAGGGGACGCGCGATCCTGATTATGAAAAGGCCCGCCGTGCCTATCTTGTGGAATATGAACGTTCTGTTCCCGAATTGCGGCAGGCGGCGCGCTGCACAGGGTGCGGCAAATGCCTCACGCATTGCCCGCAGATGATCGCCATCCCGGATGAAATGGCCCGGCTGGGCAAGTTTGTTGAAAATCTGAGAACAAGGCAGGGATAGCCAATGTTACGGATCGTTCGCATCATACTGGCCGCGCTCTGTTTTGCTGCAATCTGCCTGCTGTTTGTGGATGTGAGCGGGCAGTTTGCGCCATCGTTGGCCTTTATGGCAAAGGTGCAGCTTGTGCCTGCCCTGCTGGCTGGCAGCCTTGGCGCTGTGGCGGGCATAGCTCTGCTGACCCTGGTTTTCGGCAGGATTTATTGCTCCGCCTTGTGCCCGCTTGGCGTGGTGCAGGACATTATCGGCGCAAGGGCGGGCAAGTACCGCTTCCGCTATTCCTCCCCGCGTACAATGCTGCGGCTGGCGCTGCTTGCCATTTTTGTATTTTCCCTGCTGGCTGGCGTGCCGCTGGTTTTTTCCCTGCTTGAACCCTACAGCGCCTTTGGCCGCATGGCGGCTGACCTATTGGCCCCCCTTTGGGCAACGGGCAGCAACGCGCTTGCCTGGGCCTCTGAAAGAGCGGGAAACTATGATGTGGCTCCCACGCTGGTGTGGCAGAAAGGTTTGACAGCACTGGCAGCAGCGGCTGTTACCCTTGCCGTGGTTGGGGTCTTGTCATGGCGCTCCGGGCGACTGTGGTGCAATACCGTTTGTCCTGTGGGAACTGCTCTGGGATTTCTGAGCCGGTTTTCGCTGTTCCAGCCCCGCATAAACGAGGGCGCGTGTAAAAAATGCGGGCTGTGCGAAAAGGCCTGCAAGGCATCCTGTATTGATGCAGAAGCCGGAAGCGTTGATGCAAGCCGTTGCGTGGCCTGTTTCAATTGCGTGGGAGTGTGCCGTCACGGGGCCGTTAGCTATGCCCCCAGATTGTCGAAAGGTCATACGGAGGAGCACATACAGGCACAGGCGGCAGTTCCAGCGGGAACAGCGGCACAGGGCAAGCACAACGGGGCACGGCGCAGCGTGCTTGCGGCACTGGTTGGTATTGCCCTACCAGGGCTTGCCTTTGGCAGAAGCGCTTCGACCATTCCGGCGCTTACCCGCAGGCAAAGCCCAGTGCGGCAAACGGCCATTGTGCCGCCGGGCGCGCAGTCCGCGCAGGAGCTTGGCGCGCGCTGCACCGGGTGTCAGCTCTGTGTTTCTGCCTGTCCCAATCAGGTGTTGCGGGCATCGGATATGGGCAGCGGTATGCTGCAACCCACGCTTTCCTTTGAGCGGGGCTACTGCCGCGTCAACTGCGTGACCTGCTCGGAAGTCTGCCCCGCAGGGGCCATACGGCCCATTACCCCGGCAGTAAAAAGTTCCATGCAGATCGGGCGGGCCGTCATTGCCCTTGAGAGCTGCATAACCGTGACGGACAAGGTAGCCTGCACTGCCTGCGCCAAGATATGCCCGCCACGGGTCATCAATCTGGTGGGGCCGGATGATGCCCCCAAAAAGCCGGTTGTGGATGCGGAGCGCTGCACAGGCTGCGGCGCATGCGAATATGTTTGTCCGGCGCGTCCTTTTGCCGCCATTTACGTGGAAGGTGTTGCGGAGCAGAGGCGCATCTGATCTGGCTGGGTCTGTACACCTGCCACGGGCAGGCATCAGGCTTTATGAACAACAATGGCTGCTTGCGGTTTGGCCCGGGCAGCCATTTGCAATTTTGCCTGATTTCACAGAAAAACAGCTTAACAAGGGCCAGAGTGACGGACTGCATACAGCGCAGCCACATACGGCGCGATTGACTTGCCGCCCTTTGGGGATAACGATATCCAGTTAGGGCAGCGGCCGCCGTGTTTACAGCGCCCTTGTACTGGATGGCGCTTGAGCCGTTTTTTACAACATTTCTGCATGCCTTGATATGCGGCCGGCCTTTGCTGCCAGCCGAGATATGCCTAACGGACAGAGAATGATGCAATACACACAGTGGCTTGAAGAAAAAAAACAGAACGGCAGCCTGCGCGCCCTGCGCAATATTGACGCAGTGCAGCGCGAGAGGGAAAGGGCCGGAGCGCCCTTTATCAACCTCAGCTCCAACGATTATCTTTCTCTTGGTGACGATGCCGCCTTGCGGCAGGAGTTCTGGTCGCAACAGGATGTTTCCTCCCTGCGCATGAGCGCGTGTTCCTCGCGCCTGCTCACGGGCACCTGCGATCAGCAGGAGGCCTTTGAGCGGGAACTGGCAACGGCCTATGGCGCGGAGGCCGCACTGGTGTTCGGCAGCGGCTACCACGCCAACCAGGGCATTCTGCCAGCAGTGTGCACGAGCCGCACGCTTATTTTAGCGGACAAGCTGGTGCATGCCAGCCTTATTGACGGCATCCGCATGAACGAGGGCAAGTGCATCCGCTTCAGGCACAATGACTACGCCCAGCTCGAAATGCTGGTGCAAAAGCACGCTGCGGACTGCGAAAACATCATCATCGTCACCGAGTCCATTTTCAGCATGGACGGCGATGCCTGCGATCTGCCCCGGCTGGTGGCGCTGAAAAAGGCCCATCCCACTGTGCAGCTCTATGTGGATGAGGCCCACGCCGTGGGTGTGCGCGGCGCAAAGGGGCTTGGCTGCTGCGAGGAGCAGGGTTGCGCGGCGGACATTGATTTTCTGGTGGGTACAATGGGCAAGGCCTGGGCTTCGCTGGGCGCGTATGTGATCTGCTCGTCAGCCCTGCGGGAATACCTTGTTAATACCGTGCGCCCGTTTATTTTTACCACGGCCTTGCCCCCGGTCAACATTGCCTGGAGCCGCTTTGTGCTTGCAAAGTTTGCCAGTGCAGAGGTGGCGGCCCGCAGGGAGCACCTTGCCGCGCTCGCGGACATGATGCATGCTTTTACAGATGGTCTTGGGCAGTCGGTGCGCAGCACATCGCAGATTGTGCCTGTCATTACGGGCGAAAACCAGCGCACCCTTGCCATTGCCGGGCATTTACAGCGCGAGGGTTTTTACATTATGGGCATACGCCCGCCCACGGTGCCTGCGGGCAGCTCGCGCCTGCGCATTTCGCTTACAGCGGGAACCGCGCGCGAGGAGGTTGAATCTCTCATAGCCTTGTTGAGCAGGCTGCTGCATGAATATTGATTTTTTGCGGCGCGCCGGTTGCCCGACCCTGGAACTGTTTTTTGCCGGGTGGGGCATGGACAGCCGCCTCTTTGCCTGGGCTGCGGATTCGCCCCATACAACACACTGCGACTTTGCCGTGTGTTACGACTATTCCGACATGACGCTGGACGCGGATGCTCTGCGCCCTTACAGCGAGGTGCGGGTGCGGGCATGGTCGCTTGGCGTGTACGCGGCGTCTTTGGTCTTGCCGGGCTTGCACTGCGCTGTGGGCAGCGCCATAGCCATTAACGGAACGCTCACGCCTGTTGATGATACTCTTGGCATACCAGTGGCGGTCTATGATGCCACGCTTGAGAATCTTTCCACCGAAAGCGTGGATCGTTTCAACAGGCGTATGTGCGGCGCGCACCGGGCAGTGTTTGAAGCGCGCAGATCACCACACAGTCTGGCACGCAGCGTGGATTCTCTGCTGGCGGAGCTGAAGCATATCAGGGAATGCGCTGCCTGCAAGGACAGGGCGCAGTTTACTGATTGGGACATGGCGATCTTGAGCAGAAAAGACAGGATATTCCCCATTGCAAACATGCGTAAAGCCTGGTTTGCAATCCCGGTGCTGGAGCTGGACGAGCCGCACTATATGCCGGATATCCCTTTTGTACCTGCAGAGCTGCCATGAGTGCTTCATTTGTCAGGCAGCGCTTCAGCGCAGCTTCCGCAAGTTATGACGCTGAGGCCCAGGCCCAGCGGCAGATTGCCACGCACCTCTGGGCTTTGGCAGCAGCGCACATTCCCCGTGATGCAACTGTACTGGAAATAGGCGCGGGTACGGGCCTGCTGACGCAGCATATTTTGAGCGCGCAGCCCAAAAGCCTCACAGTCAATGATCTTTATACCAGCCCGCAAGTGCAGGCCCTCACGCAGCAAGAGCCAGACGTGTTTTCCGTGCGCGAGGGAGATGCGGAAACGCTGGACTTCTGCGGCCCGTATGACGCCATTTGCAGTGCTTCAACCGTACAGTGGTTTGCAGATATTGAGGAATTTTTCCATCGTTGCGCCCGGTATCTGCCCAAGGGCGGGCTGCTGGCCTTCAGCAGTTTTTTGCCCGGCAACCTGCACGAAGTTGCGGAACTTACGGGTGTTGGGCTGGACTATCCCGATGCTGCTGCCCTGCAAAACTATCTTGAGCCGAAATTTGACCTGGTTGCAATGGAGCAGGGCGAAATCACACTGCATTTTGCCAGCCCGCATGACGTGCTGCTGCACCTCAGGCATACTGGCGTGACGGGCATCCGGTCTGTGGGCTGGAACAAACGCAGATATCTTGAGTTCGTTGACGGTTACATTTCCCGTTACGGCACAGGGCAGGGCGTCAGGCTGACATATCGGCCAGTGTATGTTGTTGCCCTGCGCAAGAGACTAGGGTAGATATTTATTATCAAGTTGTGCCATTTTTGTTTTGTTTCTTATCTTTTTAGTAGTGTTATTGAGGCAGTTAGGGGAGGCGCAGGATGAAACCTACGGCAAGATTTCTTTACTGGTGCGTTGCTTTGTTGATCCTCTGTCTGGGACAGAGGGCCTTAGCAGCGTCATCCCCGCAGGGGGATACCGTTGCGGGTGGGGCCTATGGTTTTGAATCCGCCAAGGCATACCTGGAAATGCAGAGACGTGATCTGGCAGAAGCGCAAGGCAAATTTGAAAACGACCTTTTTCAAAACCTTGATGAAGCAAACGCCATTAATATCAAATACAGGGCGTTACCTCCCAACTATGTGCTGTACAGACTGAACTTGGCGGAAAATATCGAAAAGACCGCCAGCAAGCCAGACAAACAGGCCGCGTATTGCAAGGATTTTTTGTATATTGATAATGCAGAAAGGGAAAATGCGGATAAATTTTTGACCTATAACGAATCAATGACGGAAAAGTTCATTCCGCGCGATACGTATCAGGTCATGGATGAAGATATATTACGCAACGTACTTGTGCGGTATCTTGAAACGTACAGCATGGTGTATGGTTTCAAAAATCCTGATTCCATCAGGATTCGGATAGAAAAGGCCATTCCCTACAAAAATGCCGAGGCCGACTTTGGCATATTGTATTCCATAGCTCTGACGGAAAAGGACGAAGCTGACGATTCTGCGCCGGAAAAGATGTTTCAGGTTTCATATTGCAATGGGGAAATTGTCAGTTTTGAGCCTTCAGCAAATGACGCGGCGGATGCCGCAATGCTGAAGATTTGCAAGTCACGGCAGTAGTGGCATGGCTGGCGGGGGCATGTGGACAGATAGCATTTTTTTGACGAGGTATGGAATTTGCTTTAAGTATTCATTATCAAAAATATGACTATTTGTTTTACCATTTCTAGCCACCATAACTGAACCGGGTTGACCGAATGCTGTTGTCCACCAAACCTTCTTCCAAGCTCACTCCCCAGTTGCCCTTGGACGGTGAAATTTACCCCAAGGTCAAGAGTGATCGCCGTCTCGCCCCTAACATTCCCGGGCGTGGCGGTTCGAGGCGTGGCGCCCATCAGCGGTATGAAGCAGAGCTTCAGGTGTCGGTCTATGATGCTTCCGAAGAATCCGCCCCGGTGCGCTGCCTGAGCGAAGACCTTTCGTCATCGGGCATGCTGCTGCATTGGACTGAGGATGCGCAGCTCCCTGCCGAGGGGCAAAAGTTAGTGCTGCGCTTTACCATGCCGCCGGGTACCCTGCCTGAGGGGTATGAATCGCGCGTGCGCATCCCCGCAGATGTTGTGCGTATTGTGGATGGCGAGGATGGTGAAAAAAAGGTTGCCGTCAATTTTGTGCGTAATCTGGATAACTATCTGCGCCTGAAAAAGTGGCTGCGCCTGATTGCGACTTCTGTAATTCTGCTTGCACTCTCTGTATATGCCGTTGCCTACATGCGGCAGGAAAGCCTGTTTTACTTCATGTTTGACGTGCCCGTATTTACCTATGGGATTGTTGCGTCCGTTTTTCTGGTAAGCCGATTTGTTTTTTCCTTTTTTTACCGCAACATTCCTGTTGATCCTGACTTTACGCCCGGGGTCACTATTGTCATTCCCTGCTTTAACGAAGAAGAATGGATTGAAAAAACCATCCAGTGCGCCATCAATCAGGATTATCCTCAGGAAAAGCTGGAAGTCATCCTTGTGGACGACGGCAGCACGGATAAATCCATGGAGCGTGTGCGGCGCATCGAAAAGCAGATTCGCAAGGAAATAACCGGCGACCGCTTTGTGGTCATTGAGCAGCCCTACAACATGGGCAAGCGCCACGCCCTCGCGGCTGGGGCCCAACACGCCAAATTCGAGTTGCTGGTCTTTGTGGATTCGGACAGTTTTCTGGAGCCGGACGCCGTGCGGGAAGTGGTGCAGCCCTTCCACGACCCCAAGATGGGGGCTGTCTCTGGCAGAACAGAAGTGCAGAACAAATGGACAAACGCCCTCACCAAGATGCAGGCCGTGCGCTACTATGTGGCCTTTCGGTTCATCAAGGCGGCGGAATCCGTTTTTGACGGCGTGACCTGCCTTTCCGGCCCCCTTGCCTGTTACCGCAAGGATCTTGTGCTGCACCACCTTGATGAATGGCTCAACCAGAAATTCTTTGGCTATCCGGCCACGTTTGGCGATGACAGAAGCCTGACAAACTACATCCTTGCCCACCACCGCACTGGCTATCAGGATGCGGCGGTGTGTTCCACCATTGTGCCCTCAAGCATGCGCACCTTCATCCGGCAGCAAATGCGCTGGAAGCGCTCGTGGCTGCGCGAAACCCTGCGCGCCAGCTCCTTTATGTGGAAAAAAGAGCCGTTCATGGCGCTCTCGTTCTACATCGGTTTTTTGCTGCCTGTGCTGGCTCCGCTGGTGGTTGTGCGCACCATGGTCATCATTCCAATTGAGCTTGGCCTGTTTCCCTACAAATACCTTGCGGGCATTCTTGTCACCAGTATGCTCATGAGCGCCTCGTATCTGCTGTTCAAGCGCAGCAATCTGTGGCCTTACGGCATTGTTTTTTGCGTGTTCTATCTGGCGGTGCTGCTGTGGCAGCTCCCTGTGGCCGTGCTCACGTTCTGGAAATCGGAATGGGGCACACGCAATACCTCTGCCGACGTGGCCGCACAGGAAAAGCTGCGTTACGAGCAGAAGATGTTCGTCATGCCCTCTGAAAGCGCCGTTGCAGCAGGAGCGGGGCAGCCAGCCGATCACGGCAAGCACGGTGAGGGGTAGGCCATGCGCTCGCTTTCCAAAGACAACTGGAAGATCCTGCGGTCATGCCTGCAATGGGTATTTCTGATCGGCCTGTGCGCATTTATTGTCCAGTTGTTTATGGAGCGGGGCATCCCGCCGCAGTTTGACCGTGAATCGTGGACGCAACGAGATGGTTTTACAGCTATTTCTTACGGTTCGCTCACGCGCGACGACAAGCCGGGGCTGAACTCGCGCCACCAGTTTGCGCAGCATGTGGCCGCCATTGAAAAGGCCGGGTATCAGTGGATAACCACTGAAGACGTCATCAGTTTTTATCGCGATGGTGAGCCGCTGCCGGAGAAAGCCCTGTACCTCATGATGGAAGGCGGCCGCAAGGATTCCGTCATTTTTGGGCAGGAGATCATGGGCAAAACCGGGGTGCATGCCACCCTGTTTACGACAACCGCCACACTTAAAAGCTGGAACAACTTTTTTGTCACCAAGTCCAACGTTGCGGCGCTGGCAAAAAGTCCGTTCTGGGATGTGGGCAGTCAGGGGCTTGGACTGTTGCCTATCAACGAAAACATGCCCAAGGTCACGCCCGGCTATTTTTTGACCGATTTTTTGCGCGATCCCACTGGCTTGCCAGCGGAAACAGAAGAGCAGATGCGCGACCGGCTGGCGGCGTATTATAAAGAATCGTTCGAGCCGCTGGCAAAGCTCCTGTCCGAGCCGCCCAAGGCCTTTGTGATGATGCCCGCCAACTCTTTCAACGCGGCCATGCCGTTTGCGGTGAAAGAGGCCAACCGCAGTTTGGCCCAGAAATATTTTGAGCTGACCTTTTCCAGAGAAGGAGCGGCGTTCAATTCCGCAGTGGATGACCGTTTTGCGCTCACGCGCGTTCAGATCAAGCCGGAGTGGACAGAGCAGCACCTCATAGAAGTGCTCTCGCTCAGAACCGCCAAACGCACACGGTTTTCACTGGCAGAGGGCGACACCGCCGAAAGCTGGGTGGCCTTTCGCACCGGGGTGGAAGCCTCGGGGCGGGATATTGTGCTGACCCCGCAGGAAGGCAGGGCTGACCCGGTCATACTGCGCGGCAGCAACCTTTGGGATAATGTTACGCTGTCCATGACCATTGCGCAGAAGGAAAACGTGGATCGCTACGTCTACCTGCGCTATGCCACGCCCAGCGCCTTTTTGCGCGTGACCCTGCACGGGGCGCGTCTGCTGGTGCAGGAGCGCGTTCCCGGTCAGGGGCTGTATACAATTGCGGATGAAACCATTTCCAATCAGCCGCCCTGGCGCTTTGATATCCTGCTCAAGGGCAACAGACTTAAAGTTTTGCTTGATGGAAAGGCGCTCGGCCCAGGATTTTTGCCTGTTTCACCCACGCTGCGGCTTGGGGCTGTGGCTCTGGGCACGGACGATGTCGAGGGTTACGAGGGGCGTTTTGGCTCGTTGGATATTGTGCGTATTCCTTCGCTCTGGCGCATTGAATCCACAGACAGCACCAGTTCTGGCAGTGCGGCTCCGGCCAAGGCGCAGGAGGTCACTGCATGCGTCGTGCCGCTGTCAGCCGGGGCCAGTGCTGGCAGCGCAGATGCCGAAAGGGTTTCGCGTCAGGTGCTGCGCGCAAGGGCGGAGGGCAGTATGACCATTGCCGCTCTTGCCCAAGGCAATCTTGTTCTGGACGACAGCATGCTGCTGATAGCGCCCTTCAGCATGGCGCAGAGCCGCAGGCTGTGGGACGGCATCATGGTGCAGCCCCTTGCCCAAAGCTCATGGAAGGATGTGGCGGCGACCCTCAAGGCCATTGCCGCCGCAGGCTACCGCCCCGTGGTGCGCCTTACGCGCGATGCGGCGGCAGCGCTTGCGGCCTCGGGCGTTACCCTGCCCGCAGACCATTATCTGCTTGATTTTACGCGGGCGGAAATCCCCGACTCTCTCTGGACGCCCCTTGCCCATAGGCATAACCGAAACAATTTCCTTTATGCTACCGCAGAAAAAGGCGTTCTGTACGCCGCTGGGGGCAACTGATGCGCGTCAGTATCCTTTATTCCAGCCTGCTGTTGATCCTGTGCTGCGGCTTTGCTGCAAGCGCTGTCTGCGCGCAGGAGTTTCCCGCTGGGGATAGCCGGGCGCGCCTCGATCAGCCCAGAGGTCTGGAACCTGGCAAAAGCGCCAATTCCGCAAAGGGGCTGGAGCAGACAGGCGGCGCGGAACCGGAAAAGCTCTCTGCCGCTTACTATTACAATCGCGCCAACTATGCCATCAGCCGCGAAATGTACGCGGAAGCTCTGGGTGAAATCGACAAGGGCATGGATCTGGATCCTGGTTTTCTGCCCTTCATCACACAAAAGGCCCTTGTGCTTTCGCGCTTGTCGCGGCACGAGGATGCCGCGCGTTTCTATTCGCTGGCGCTTGAAGCCAGACCGGACGATGCGCGGCTTGCGGCCCTTGCGGCAGAAAATATTCAGAGCAGCCGGGCCAGTGATCCCACAGCCCTTTCCACAGATCTGGCAAGATTTTTCAGCGGTCTTTCTGTCCAGGTGACGCCGGAGCTTCTCAAACTGCTGGCTGAGCGGCAGGATCAGAACAACGCGGTCTTTCTGCCCGCCCTGCGCGCGGCGGGGGCCGTTGGCAAGCTCACGGACGAAGAACAGGCGGTGCTCAAGGCCTGCCTTGCCAACAACGGCACCGTGGCAGCCGCCTTGCTGCGCCGTCAGAATGACTGGCCGCAAGGCTCGGAGCCATTGCGGGCCGTGTTTGAGGCCATGACGGCCCGAGCCCTGCAACTGACTGGCAAGCAGGACGAAGCCGAAACTTTTTATCGGCAGGCGGCAGCGCGGGGCTTTAGTCAGGAAACATTGAACGCCATCAAGGCGCAAGCCTACCTGAACCTTAACGAGCAGAAAAAGGCCGCCACGGTTTACGAGCAGGGCTGGCGCATGGCTTCCAGCCCGCAGGTCTGGGCGGTGCGCGCGGCAGATGCCTACGCCGCTTCTGGCAGCATCAAGGAAGCCTCCGATATACTTGAAAAGGCTGCAAAAATAGCCCCGCACGACCTGTATTTGCAGGGGCAGCTCTATTACCGCCTTGCCCAGGCCGGAAAAACCGCCGAACTCAAGGCTCTTGAGCAGAGGCTTGAGGCCGGGGGCAGCAACATTGCCGTAAACTTCGGCAAATTCCTCTTTGCCCGGCAGAGCAAGAACCGTGATGCCATGCAAAAAGCCCGTCAGGCCGTTGTGGAGCATGTGGACGATGTCAGCGCTGTTCACGCACAGGACGACATCCGGCTGATTGTTGCCAGTCTTGGGTTCAGCGGTGCGCAGGCCCCGCAGGAGCAGCAGGCCGAACTCATGCGCAACAACGGCTGGGAGCTGTGGGACAGCGGAAAAATAGACGACGCCTATGTTTCGTGGCGCGATTCCATTGCTCTTGACCCCCAGCACGGGCAGAAGGCTGGCCCCTCCATGTGCGCGGTCTTGTTGCAGCAGGGCAGAACTGCGGACGCCATGGAACTTTTCCGCATGCAGTACCCTGAAATGCCCGTGTTCTCCCTTGCCTTGTATCTGATAAAGGACAAGCAGTGGTCTGCGGCTTACCCGCTGTTGCGGTCTATGGCTGCCCCCTCGGGCGCCAATGCCCCGTGGTACGCGCTGGCCCTTGCCGCAGGCGCGCTTGAAGGCGGCGACATCCGCGCAGTGGAAACCAGCGCCAGGGCCTTGCTCGCCCTTGATCCGCCGCAGGAAAGCCACACGGTCAGTATTCCCGCCGCAGATGCGGGGGCAGGGCAGTTGCAGTTGAGCAGGTCGCTGTATCTCTCCATGCTGTCCGAATATCTGGGCAAGCTGCTGGATCAGCAGAATGTTGCAATGATCCCCGAAATTTTGGCGAGCAGGCAGCTTCAGGGCATACCCGCGCCACAGGCCGCAAAGATGTTGAGCGAAGCGGGTTTCAGCCTTGCTGTGGGCGACAGCGCGCAGGCTGCGGTGCCTTTGTGGCAGCGTGCGCTTACGCTCAGCCCTGATCTGCCTGAGGCGCATCTGGGTATGGCCCTTGCTGCCGCCATGCAGGGAAATATGACAGCTGCGGAGATTCATCTGAACGCGGCGCCTGTCAATGCTTCGCCCCGGCATGAATTCATTCTTGGCCGCATCAGGATGCTTGAAGGGCAGACGGATGTGGCTATGCGCCATTTTGACAGTTTTTTGCGCGCGGAACCCGGCAATCTTGCCGCGCGGTACGCAGTTTTCAATATTTTTATGTCGCTGGCAGACTACACCCGCGCCCGCGCGCTTTACGGCGAATTTAAAAATGCCGCAGGGCCTACCGCCCGGCTGTATGAAGGGCAGTGCGCCCTTGCCCTGGGCGATGCCGGTCGGGCAGAGGCGATTTTCCGTTCTCTCATGGTCAAGGGCGCAACCACAAGGCCTGTGGCGCCGCTGCTGGTGGCTGCTTTGCGCGCCCAGAACCGCTGGGCGGAGGCGGCTTCCATTTTGCAGCAAAGTGGCCTGCCAGACCCTGAAAAACTCACGGCTCTGCGCCGTCAGGCCGAAGACGCACTGGCTGAAGCCCGCTACCCTGCGGCGCGGGGTTACGCCCAGACCTACCTGGCCGATGATCCGGATTCCGCCTATGTGCAGTCGCTGTACAACAGCTCCCTGCGCGATGAGTACAGGATGCAGGCCGACCGACTTGAAAAGCTCAAGCGCGAGCAGATACGAATTGCCCGGGGCACGCTTGATCCTGAACGTCTTGCCCCGCAGGAAAGGGAAAAACTTGCGGAGCTGCGCTCCGGCGGTCAGGCGGGGCTTGAACCCGACAAATCGCTCCTTGACGATGCGCAGACGCATGCCGAAGGCCTGCTTGCCCGCAACACCATACAGCGCGACGCGCTGGAAAGCGTGCTGGATATCTCCCTGCAACGCCATGACTACAAGGAAGCGGCCAAAATCTCCCGCCATATGGCGCAGGAATATCCCTACGACATGCACTATCAGTTGCAGTCTGCCGTGCATTCCGGCGCGGTGTCGCGTTTTGACCGTGCCCTGCCCGTGGTGCAGTCCCTTTCGGCCCGTGGGCCAAACGGGGCGGGCATGGCCCTGTGCTTTGCCAACATTACCTCGCAGTCGGACGGCAAAAGCTATACTCCGCAGGATGTTGCCGCATATCTGGATCAGCTTGGCGCAAACTATCGGCCAGTTTCCCTGCCGGAGTTTCTGGCTCCTGCACCCACTGACGCGGCCACTGTTGCGCCGGGCAAAATACCTCTGCTGCTCGTCATCGGACAGACGCGGCCTGAAGAACTGCAAGCCATAGACGCCGCTCTGGCTCAACGTGGCGGCAGGGCCGTGCTGTTGGTGAGCAGGCAGTCGTTTATTCCCGGCACGCCGGACGACCTGCCCAATACTGCGCTCTTGCGCAGGCTTGTGGCCACAGGCCGCTGGGAACTGGCGCTCACGGATACCTCGGGCCGCACCATTGTGGATGTAACAGGCCGCAGGGGCGGCTTCTGGGCACGGCGCGCGATGGTAGACGGCCGGCCTGAAACTGTTGAAGAAATGAAACACCGCTGGGCTTCGGCCATGGCCGAGGCGCGCCAGCTTGCGCAGTCTCAGGGCTTTGCGGTAACGGCGTGGATGTATCCCGGCGGCGATTACGGGCAGATCAGCCTCGACGGCGATGCGGAAATCCGGCAGGCCTATACCGAGGCAGCCCGCGAGGTCTTTGCCGTGGCCTTTGTGCCCACTGCCAACGGCTATCACACCAACAGCCTTGACCCTCTGTTTGTGCCCGTGCGCAACGTGTATGCGCAGCTGGACGCCAAGGCCATAGCCTCCATGCCTCAGAGCCATCCCACGCGCCTTGCGGTGCAGACGGAGGGCTTGCTGGCAAGCTGGCACGGGCAGTTGCCGCGTGCGGAAATGCTCTTTGCCCGGGCGGCCTCGCTTGGCCTTTCGCCCTCGGATAACGCCTACTACCGCGCCAGCAACGCGCTGTTTGACGAAGATGCGCCCTATGCCAACGAGCTTGCGCGCGAAGCAAAGCGGCTTGATCCGGATAACCCGCGCACGGATGAACTGCTTGATCGCGCGCAGCGCATGTTGCGGCCCAGGGCCACGTTCAGCCCCCACGGCTGGACAGACAACGCCGGGCGCAGTTTTGCGGAATACGAGCTTAAGGCTTCCACCTTTTTGCAGGAGAATCTCTCTGCTCAGGCTTCGGTTTCCGATCTGTGGTGGAAGAGCGACCACAATTCGCTGCACGGTCATGCCATCGGCATCGGGCTGCGCTACTTTCCCTTCAAACAGCACTGGCTTGATCTGATGGTGCGCGATGTGCAGCCGGACAGCGGGTCTTCCTTTATGGAAGCGCGGGCAGCCTGGCGCGGCGTGTACTCGGTCGACCCTCTGCGCATCAACGGGCCGTACACCCTGAGCTACAGCCGGCAATCCATCGAGACGGCGGAAAGCGTCAAAAAGGGCGTGTACGCCGACAGGCTGGGCCTGAATACCGAGGCCCGCATACTGGACTGGGGCGTGCTTCAGGCCGAAATCTTCGGCACCCAGCGCACGGATGGCAACCGCACTGTGGGCGGCACCGTCAGCCCCCGCTATATTTTGTGGGACAAGCCGCAACTCCAGGTGGGCTATCTGTTCAGCGCTGCCGACAGCGACAGAAACCCTGCCGACTATTACGCCCCGCAGGAATACGTCAATCACATGGCCGTAGCCTCGTTTGATGTGGCGCTTTTTGACCAGATGCACGTGCGCGGCTTTGCCGGATACGGCACTGCCATATCCAAGAACAAAAACTGGGAGCAGGTCTTGCGTTACAGCCTTGATCTGAACTGGGTTCCTGCCGATAACTGGAGCCTTGCCCTTGGCTACAGGCGCATGGAACTGCCCGATTACAACATGGATGAATATTCGCTGAACCTGCAATACGTTTTTTAAGGGCCGTTCAGCGTTCTGCGCCGGGCCACCTCGCCCTTGCGTCAAATCCGTCCGGGCCATAGTGCCGGGGAGGTTGTTATGAAATGTTTGCGTTCTGCCGCTTCTGCGGGACTGCTTGTGCTGTGTTGCGCGTTTCCGGCGGTGGCAGCCGATGCCTGGGTGGCGGATTGGGACATGTCCAACGGGCTTGCAGAACTGCGCCAGGGCAACTTTAAAAACGCGCTCATGTTTGCCGCGTATTTTGACAGGCAGGGCAGACCCTTCCTCACCGATGACATGAAAAAAGCCTTGCGTGGCGGGCTTGGGGCTTCGCTGGTCCAAAGCTCCAATGCACAGGGCGTGTTCCTTTCAGTTGTTAATGACGTGGTTGAAGCCCCCGGCAAATCCGTGCAAAAGGATCCCGCCCTCGTGAGCCGACTCATGGCCACGGACGCCAGCCGCGCCGCGCACCGCAGCGACCTGCTGGCCCTGCTGACGGCCTACCCCTTTACCGGGCTGGAACTTGATTACGAAAGGGTGAGCATGGATGACTGGCCCCGGCTGCTGCAATTCGCGCAAGAGCTTTCCGCCACGCTGGCTGCTCAGGGCAAAAAACTGCGGCTGGTCATGGAGCCAAAGCAAAAGTACCTGCAAGGCAATCTGCCCGCAGGCCCGCAGTATGTGGTGATGGCCTATAACCTGCACGGTGGGCACAACGGGCCGGGGGCCAAGGCTGACGATGCCTTTTTGCGCCAGTTGGCCCAGTGGTGCGCCCACTGGCCTGTAAAGCCTGGGTTGGCGCTTTCTGCGGGCGGTTTTGCCTGGACGGGCAGGGGCGTTGTGGATCTTACCGAGCGCAAGGCCGCCGCATGGGCGCAGGGCGCGGGTGTACAGCCAAAGCGCGACCCAGCCAGTCATGCCCTGTACTTTAAGGCGGCGGACAACACCCCCGGCAGTCCTCTGCTTGCCAAAGGCGGCACCAGCGGCAGCGTTTGCGAAATCTGGTATGCGGATGGTGAAACCCTTGCCCATTGGGCCGATGTGGGGCGCAGCCTTGGCTTTGGTGATGTGAGCCTGTGGCGGCTTGGCGGCAATACGCCGGAATCTCTGGCTAAAATTTCAGGAAAGTAAGTGATGACGCCGCAAAGCAGTGATATGCAGGTGCGTTTGCACACCTTTGGAATCATTGTGTGCCTGGCGGTATTGCTGCTGTGCGCCAGTTCTTGCGCGGTTTTTGCGGCTGTTGTTCAACCCTCGCGGAGCCTCTATGTGAGCGCGGGATTCAGCGGCGGCGACGGACTCAGCGCAGACAGGCCGCTTGGCAGCATCAACGCCGCGCTGCAAAAAGCCCGCAAAGGCGATGTCATCGTTGTTTCGCCGGGGGAATACCGGGAATCCATACGGGTTTCCACTGCTGGCCTTACCATTTTGGGCAGCGCACCCGGCCAGGACGCACCTCAGGTTGTTATTGCGGCTCCGGCTGGCAAGGCTGGGCCTGTGCTTGCCGACAGCGCTGATACCGTATGGCGCGGCATTGCTTTTCGTATTGGCGACAGCGCTGCCATAAACCTTCGTGGTTTTACCGGGCGGTTTGAATTTTGCCATTTTACCTCTGAAAGCCCGGTGCCGGGCATTGAAGTATACGGCGGCGATTTTGTGCTTCAGGGCTGTACCTTCTCGGGCGGCGCAGGGTCCACGGCCATGCTGGCGCTCAATGGGCAGGCAGGGCGCAAGAGCAGGATTACCCTGGCTTACTGCCTGTTCCGCGATAACCCAGGCGGCGCTGTGCTGCTGCGGGGCGAGCAGGATGTGCGTTTTGTGAACTGCCTCTTTGCCGCCTGCCGTTTTGTCGCCATGCGTCAGGCCGGGGTAGGAGCGCAGATTTCTGCCATCAACAGCGTATTTTTTCTCAGCCCGGAGCCAAGCCTCTTTTTGCAGTCCGCCTCCGCCCCCAAAGCGCGCCTTGAAAACTGCCTGTACGCGCCGGCGCCCGGCGATTTCATGAAATGGCAGGCCAGGCCTCTCGATCAGCAGCCGGAAGTTACCGCCGTTAACTGCATCACGGCCTCTCCCCGTTTTGTGGGCGGGCGCAATGCCTTGATAAACCTCTGCGTGGACGACACCGTTAATGCGCCGGTATGGCGTTCGCTCACGCCAGCTGCGGCAAAGCTGGGGCTGAAAATCACCCTTGCGCTGAATACGGACGCACTCTCGCCGCAATACTGGCAGATGATTATTCCTGAGGTGAACGCGGGATTTGAAGTGGCCTCCCACGGTGCGGTGCATGCCAGCATTACCTCTGCCGAGGTATTGCGCGTTGGCTGGTTTGATCCGGCGGGCACATCAGCCTCCCTGTCCATAGATCAGGCAGAGCAACTGCGGGTGGTTGCGGACGGCAAGGAGCTGTGTGTTATCGACCTCGCAGTCCAGCCCTATCTTTCCATGGGGGCGCTGGTGCGCCAGTTGCAAGAGAAAGGCCTTCGGGCGGAGCTTGTAAGCCTGAGCCACGAGAAAATTCCCGCCTATCTGCTGGCTCCGGTGCAGGAGCAGGATATCTTTTTTGCGCGGCACAATGCGGAACTGGTCATGGATACCAGAGCCTACATGCATTACATGCTGTCAGAATCGCGCCGCAAGATCGAACAAGGGCTGAGGGAGTATCATGCCACGCAAAAGATCTGTACGGCCTTTGTGTGCCCCTACAGCGAAATCAATGCAAATATCCGGCAGGCCATGCAGGCTACGGGGTTTCAGGTTGCGCGCAGCCATATGGCGCAGCGCTTCCCATCCGCCGCAGAGCGCGTGGATCTCTCTGCCCTGCAAAGCATTTCCCTCAAAGATATTGTGCCCGGCGCGCCAACGCCCAATCTTAAGGAAATGCTGCGCATGTATCTGGATTATCTGAAGTACCACGGTTCCATCATGGGGCTCTACAGCCACGGAGCCAACGAATGGACAGCCAATCAGTGGATAGACCTTTTTGAGGTGTTGCGCGAAAATCGTTCTGTAAAGACTGCCGGGCTTGCGGAAATCGCCGCCGTAGTCAAGGAACAGTGCGAATCAACAGGGCCGTGGACATACCGCTGCCCCTCGCAATCTGGCCCTGTGGGCGGCGAAACATCGTTCAGGCCGGGGCAGGATTCCCCCCTGATTGGCGTTGGCGTGCCGACAGAGTTCAACACGGATTATGCGGGCATGCCTTTGCAGGCAGGGCAGAGGCCGAATATCGGCCTGTACTGACGGCAAACAGGCTATCGCTGCCATCACGCGTGCAGGCGCAAAAAAAGGAGTCACCTTTTGGGCAACTCCTTTTTTTGTGGGCGTTTGCAGAAAATCCGGCAAACCTGCTTTAGGCCTGTGCTACCAAGCCTGTTCGAGCAGGGTGACGATGTCATCGTGCGAGGGCATGCGCGGGTTGCTGCTGGTGCAGATGTCTTCCAGCGCGTTGGCGGCCATGGAATCCAGGCTTTGACGGTAGACCTGCTCATCCACCTTGAGCTCGCGCACCCGTGCGGGGATCTTCATGGACGTGTTGAGGTCGCGCACGGCGTTTATCAGGTTGCGCGTGCCTTCTTCCACCGTGGCGCTTTCAAGGCCGATAAAGGCCGCGATTTCAGTATATTTGACGCCAGCGTCAAAACTGTTGAAGCCTATGACAAAGGGCAGCAGCACGGCATTGGCAAGGCCGTGCGGAATGTGGAACAGGCCCCCAAGGCTGTGGGCCATACTGTGGGTAACGCCAAGGCCGCTGTTTGTAAATGCCAGCCCAGCCATGCAGGAGCCAATAAGCATGTTGTCGCGCGCGGTCATGTCGTCGCCGTGGTCATAGGCGCGCTTGAGGTAGGTAAAAACATTGCGGATGGCCTGCTCAGCGTAGATGGCGGTAAACACGTTGCTGTAGCGCGAAGTATAGGCTTCCACCGCATGGGTCAGCACGTCCATGCCGGTTGCGGCGGTCACGTGCGGGGGCACGGTGCGCGTAAAGCGGGCATCAAGAATGGCGGCGTCAGGAATGAGCATTTCGTCATTCAGCGGAATTTTCACCGAATTGACCTTGTCGGTGATAACCGCAATGGAGGTCACTTCCGAACCGGTGCCGCTGGTGGTGGGGATGGCGACAAGTGTTGTCTTTCTGTTGCTGTCAGCCTTGTGCCCGAAGTAGGAAATGGCCTTTGCCATATCAATGGCCGAGCCGCCGCCAAGGGCGATAATCATGTCTGCCTGGCTGCTCAAAAAAAGCCGCGTGGCTTCAACCACTGCCTGAAGGGATGGGTCAGGCTCCACGCCAGAAAAGAGCGTATGTCCAATACCCTTGCGTTTCAGATGGCTCACGGCCTGATCGGCAAATCCGCTTTTGACCATAAAGGGGTCTGTCACCACAAAGGCATGGCTGGCTGGAAAGGTCTCAAGAGTTTCCAGCGCGTAAGGGCCGTAACAGATCTTTGTTTTTCCGTAAAACTGGGTCACGTCGTCCTCCACAGGCGGCGCAAAGAAAGAAAGGATATCTTGGCGTCGGCGTATTCTTTTATCGTCAGCGGTTCACGCTTGCTTGCGCTTGGGCAGCCATTTCCACGCCTTTGGGGCGTTGATGTTTTTGCTACAAATACCAGTCTGTTAGCTCAGGGATAGTCCGACATTGCACGGCCTTTTTGCAAAAGGGCAGTACGGGCATGATGCTAAGTCAACCTTTACCCCTAGGGGGAAGGTCAAGGGTTTTTCCAAACTTTTTTACTATCCAATGCAATTTTGTGTGAAAAAATGAACCAGCGGGGCTGATTATGAATTTCAAATTAAAACAGATCATTAAGGTGATTATTATTGCAGTAATTGCATCTGATGAATATAATTACTATTTTTACTTATCGACATTTTGGACAAAATTTATGTAAAAAGATGCCCATCAAGGGGCATTTTTTTGTAAAAGGCCTTGATCTTCCAGTGCGGAGAATGCTTACGGTGAATCAAAGTGGGCCGAGCCTCCCGTTGAGGGCTGGGTCAGCCCGCAGCCGACACCAATTCCCGAGGGAAGGAGATTGCCATGGAGCAAACAGCACAATTTGGGTCAACAGGTATGGAAACCTCGGCGCAGGCAGCCAAAAAGCAGCTTGCCACAAGTTTCAGAAGACGTGGCATGGTTACTGCCACCATGTCTGGGGTAGCATACGGAACATACACCGCGTTCATGACGCTCGCCATGACCTTGGGCGTGTGGGGAGTATGGTACGGCGGCGATTCCACCCTTTCTGAATTTTCCAAGCTCTTTTTGCTTGGCGCGCTCGGCGCGGCCACAACTGACGCATGCAGCGCCGTGTGGGCTGTGCTGATCGCCATTGGCAAGGGCAAGTTTGGCGATGTTTTTCGCAGCATGGCCTCCAAGCCCGGCGCTATCCTTATGGCAGCAGCTGTTATCGGCGGCCCCCTTGCCAGTACCTGCTACGTGCTTGGCCTGCAGAGCGCCGGTTCCATCATTGTGCCCATCAGCGCGCTTTGCCCGGCAATCGGCTCCATTCTGAGCCGCATTCTCTTCAAGCAGCCCTTGACCCCGCGCACCATGCTGGGGATCTTTATCTGCTTCATGGCCAGCGCCATGATCGGCAGCACAGGCCTTGCCGACAACGCGCCGCCGAACCTCTTTGTGGGCATTGCCTTTGGTTTTCTGGCCGCTTTTGGCTGGGGGCTTGAAGGCTGCGTAGGCGGCTACGCCACTTCCATGATTGATCCTGAAATCGGCATCACCATCCGGCAGCTTACCTCGGCCCTGACCAACCTGTTGATTCTTGTGCCCCTGTTTGCCTTTATTGGCGGCGATTCGGCCTTTGGGATGATCCGCACTGTCTTTACCGATGTTGACGCCATGCCCTGGTTTATCGTGGCTGGTTTTGGCGCGTATTTCGCCTTTATGCTCTGGTACAAGGGCAACGCCATGTGCGGTACGGCGCTTGGCATGTCGTGCAACGGCGCGTTCTCTTTCTGGGGCCCCTTCTTCTGCTGGCTGGTGCTCGGTCTGTGGTTCGGCATCGACGGCTACGCCCTTGCTCCCATTGCCTGGCTGGCCGCAGTCGTGATGATCGTCGGCATCTTTATCATTGCCGTCAATCCGCTGGATTTTTTCAGAAAGAAGGGATAATTTGCCATGAAAAAGCCGCTTAACTTCGCCATTCTCAAGTATATGACAACGGTTAACGAGGCCTGCACGGACGATGTGCTGTGCGCGCTCAAAGACGGCTACAGTTCGTTTCGGGCTTTCAACAAGTCTGACGTGCTCAACGCCCTCCTGACCGCAGAAGCCAACGGCCTGCTGGAAGAATCGCGCTACGATCTGGATGATGAAGGCCAGGTGCGCATGTTCTTTCGTGCCCATGCCGAAGGCGCGGCGACCATAAACCGCTACATTTCCAACTAAAAATCTACTACCGGGGAGGGGTGCGCCTCTCCCCGGCACAAGGGATGTGCCCGGCCTCGTTTTTGTGTCTGGCTGGTGGCGCAAATGCTCGATAGGATATTGTGAGGTTCGGGCAGGCGCATAATCATCCCTTTTTGCCCACCTTTCAAAAATCCGGGCAACGCCATGACAAAACAAGGGTACACCATCAGCCAGATGAGCGAGATCTCCAAGATCTCCAAAAAGGCTCTGCGCTTTTATGACGACCTCGGCCTTATTTCTTCCAAGAGGCATGGGGGCAACAACTACCGCTACTACACGCAGGATGAACTGCTCGCCATCCCACCGCTGAAATACTACAAGCAGATGGGGTTCAACCTCAGCGAGATCCGCGCCGCTTTTGAAGTGGGCAGCAATACCTCGCTTTCCGCGCTGCGAAAAATATTCATGAGCAAGATTGAATTGTTGCAGCAGGATGAAAAGCTGTTGTT